>NZ_JBPYDA010000004.1:0-309477 GCF_051847375.1 Psychrobacter sp. 2Y5 | reverse complement strand
GACTTGCATCTTAAAGTCTAGGTCGTAACGCATAAAAATACCCCATAAGTTGTGTCCAACTTATGGGGGTCAGTTCAAAGGTAGGCTTTTTTAGTGCCCGTTACTGATCGTACTGATGCTTAATAATTGAGGATAGTGCTTTTCATTATAAATCACTGCTAATCGCTATCTGTTATAAAGCACCGCTAAAAGTATCGCAAGATTGCACGTTACCGCTCTCAAGGCCACGAGTGAACCAATCCACGCGCTGTTGACTCGTACCATGGGTAAAGCTATCTGGCGTTGCAGCGCGGCCACTGGCTTGTGCTAGACGATCATCGCCTATTTGTCCGGCAGCATTAATCGCCTCATTGATATCCCCTGGCTCTAGGAACTGTACTCGTTGTTGATTACGATTGGCCCATACCCCCGCAAAACAATCGGCTTGTAGCTCTTGCAATACAGACAAATGATTCCCTTGGGCTTGTGTCACTTGTTGTCGAGCTTGATTGACCTGCTGACTGATGCCCAACAACGTCTGCACATGATGACCTACTTCGTGCGAAATAACATAAGCTTGGGCAAAGTCACCCGCCTTACCTTGGTTTTCTTGCTCACCAGACCCTTGCTGATCGCCACTGATGCCTAGATTTTGACGCATCTCTTGAAAAAAAGTAGTATCAAGATAAATTGTCTGATCTCCTGGACAATAAAAAGGCCCTGTCGCTGCAGTTGCGCTTCCACAAGCTGAGCTAACTTGACCATTAAATAGCACCAACGAAGGCTCTTGATAGGTTTTTCCGCCTTCATTAAAAATCTGTCCCCAAACCTCTTCAGTATCTGCTAATACCACTTGCACGAACTGGGTATCACGGTCATTACTAGTCGCTACTTCAGTTGTAGAACTGCCTCCGCCGCCGGTTACAACTTGTCCCGTTTGTAGCGCGGTCATGGGATTGACTCCAAATACTAGCCATAAAATACCGGCGATAATAATACCGCCTATACCACCCCCTATCATTTTACCGCCGCCGCTGCTAGTACGTACGTTCGTACTACCTCTTCTGCCTCTCCACTTCATAACTGCTATCCTCTATAAAATAATCATTTATTCTGAATCTAATCCATAATCCCAAAGTTAAACCTATTTTTTCAACTACAAAATCTCAACAAAACATCAAATCTTTAAACGACAACCATTTTCCTTCAATAGTACAATCTTTATTGGTACAGACAATACAAAGTTAGACTGAATTTGCGTTATTTATTGTATTTTGTATTAGCAGCTATATCTAATTATGAGCACAATATCAAAGCCTATTTGAGCTTAAAAAGCTTAGCTCAAACTCATTAAAAAATAAGCTTTAGTACGGTCTTACTCTTAATTGAAAGGATTAAAGTAATCATTTCAATTACTTTATACGAAAAATGGTATCAGACTAGGGTTTGTAAATATTGTTTACATTTTTATTGCTCATTAATCACATAAAGTCTTTTCATTCTCAAAAAAAGAGTATAGAATGCGGGGAAGCTGAGTAGCTGTAACCATTGATGGTTGAATATAAAGATACTTAAATATAAAGATACCTATAAGTATCTAGCGTTAAGTGTCCCTTGTATTCAACCTTTTATTATAGCTATCATACTATTTCATTTTCTGGAGAAAACCTTATGAACGTTAAACTACTTGCATTAGCCGGTATCATGACTGCAACTTTTGGCTTGACTGCTTGCGATAGCAGCACTGAGAACGCTGCTGAAGATTTATCTGACGCACAAGAAGAAGTGCAAGACGCTCAAGAAGAGCTAAACGAAGCTGCTGCTGAAGGCGAAGTTGTTTCTGCTGACGCTGAAGCTGCTGTAACTGATGCTGAAGCTGACATCGCTGAAGCACAAGCTGCTACTGCTACTGACGAGATGGACGCTGAAGTTCCTGTCGACGGTACAACTACTAGCATGGATGTTGCTAGCGAAACTGATCCAGCTGCTGTAGACGCTGCTGACGACGTTGTTGTTGTAGAAGAATAAGCTTGGTCATCTATTACTCTGGTAATAAATACTGACTAATAAAAAAGAGAGCCTAGGCTCTCTTTTTTTGTGGTTACTATTTCGTATTCTAGTGAACCACTCTTTTAGTTAGGGGCTCTTTAGTTAGGCGTCATCATCACTTAGGCGCTTTTTGGTTTATAAAACACCCAAGCTCCTTTTGAGAATAGTGAAGATACCGTACACGCTGACTAAAACTCGCTCTAGTAACATAATGATAATTGTAGATTGAATCGAATATTTTTTAAACTAAAACAATACTCGCACTTCAAAGCAAAAACTAAGCTTCAAACAAATGCTCATCGACTTTTTGGCGAAATTTTTGGCCCGTCTTAAAAGTGACCACACGACGCGCAGATACCGCTACGGGCTCACCCGTTTTAGGGTTGCGACCTGGACGACTGCTCTTGTCTTTGAGCTCGAAGTTGCCAAACCCTGAAAGCTTAACTTCCTTACCTTCAATCAAACTCTCAGACAACTCATCGAAAAAATTCTCGACCAGACAGCGCCCTTCTTGACGGCTTAGGTTGAGGTGATCCATTAAATGTTCAATCATATCCGATTTTGTTAGGGTACTCACAGTGCGACTCCTGATTGGTGCAGTTTGATTTATAACCCCTATCATTATAAAGGATTTTTTTATAAATTAATGACTAGTTATCATAAAATTCTTTAAAAATAACCAGTTAGCATCAGTGAGTGCCGCTTAGCTATCGCGCAACTGAGCTCCATGCTGCTCGCTCAAAGCAGCAACTACTTTATCGGTGGTTGTTTTTACCGTGTCATCGGACAAGGTTTGGCTATGATCTTGCCATACCAATGCAAACGCTAATGAATGCTGACCTGCAGGCACGTTATCGCCTTGATAAACATCGAATAACCATAAATCAGTTAATAATGCTCCTGCTGCGTTACGTATAGTGGCTTGCAGAGTCTGCAAGCTGATTTTATCATCGACCAAAATAGCGATATCACGGCGTATCTGCGGGAATTTGCTAGGGGTGGTGATCGTCTGCTGTTCACGAGCAAGCTCTAATAAAGGCGCTAGTGAGAGCTGAGCGACCCAAGTGACTGGCAGATCAAGCTGCTTGGCAGTATTAGGATGCAGTTGTCCGAGCCACCCTATATAGCGATCATCTATATAGAGCTTAGCGCTTTGACCTGGATGCAGAAAGTCCAATTCACTACGCTCGTAACGTACACGCGCGCCGTCGATTAAAGCAGGTAGCAAGTGCTCTATATCATGCTTGAGATCATAAAAATCCACCGCACGGTTTTGGTAGGCTTGTTCATCCCAAACATTTCCTACAGCAACGAGAGCTATGCTAGGCGTCTGGACTAACTCACTGATGCTATGACCAACAAAGCTTAGGCCAGTCTCAAAGAAGCGTACGCGCGACTGTTGACGGTTGAGATTATATTGCACGCAAGGCAGCAGACTAGATAATAGCGTGCGGCGCATAACGGCTAAATCACTCGATATTGGATTAGCCAGCGCTAGTACCTCTCCTAGCGCCTCATCTTCGATTAGCGCTTCAATTTTTGCATCACTAAAGCTAAAGCTAATCGCTTCCATATAGCCGATATCGACTAAGGCCAGCTTCATCTCATGGGTCAAATCTGCAGTATCGTCATAGTCCATGCTGACTTGTAGATGAGGCAAGGTACTTGGGATATTATCGTAACCATATATTCGCGCAATTTCTTCTATCAAATCCTCTGCAATACTCATATCGAAGCGATGCGATGGCGGCGTAGCTTTTAAAACCTCACCTTGCTGCTCCATCTCAAAGCCAAGCTGAGTCAAAATGCGTATCATCGTCTCAGGTTCGATATCGACGCCTATCACCTCGCCTACCTTAGCAATGGGTAAAGATATCGGCGCGCGCAGTGGCAGCTCTGTAGGACTTTCAGCGCTCACTATAGATCCAGCTATGCCGCCTGTGACTGCGGTGATTAATTCGCGAGCACGCGCCAAAGCGAGCTGTGGCAACTCAAAATCAACGCCACGCTCAAAGCGCTGGGAAGCGTCGGTATGCAGACCAAAACGGCGAGCACGACCGGCGATAGCCAGCGGACTAAAAAACGCACTCTCTAGCAAAATATTGGTCGTCGTTTCAGTGACGCTACTACGTTTGCCGCCCATAATACCAGCAAGAGCTAAGATACCTGCATCATCAACGATGACCAGCTCATCACCGACTAAAGTTAGAGTCTGATCATTGAGTAAAGTAAGGCTTTCTTGCGGCTGCGCCAAACGCACTTGGATATCGCCTTTGATAGTATCGGCATCAAAAGCGTGCAAAGGCTGTCCCAGCTCCATCAATACATAGTTGGTTACATCGACCAAGAAGTTATGGGTACGTAGACCTGATTGAATGAGCGCGTCACTCATCCATTTTGGCGTATCAATACTACGATCGATAGTGCTAATCGCTTGCAGCAAATAACGCGGGCACTGCTCGGCGGCAGCGACCTTCACATTAGGGGTTTTAATATCTTTACTAGCAGCAAAAGCTAAATTTATCTCTGGCGTTTGTACTGCTAGCTCATTAATAACGGCTATTTCACGAGCGATACCGCGTACGCTGAAGCAGTCGCCGCGGTTCGGGGTAATAGAGATATCTAATATTTGATTGTCTAAGCCTAAATACTCACGGATATCAGTACCAATCGGGGCATCGTCAGGTAGCTCAAGCAGCCCATCGATATCATCAACCAAATCAATCTCAGAGGCACCGCAAAGCATACCGTTAGAAGCCACACCGCGCAGTTTACTTTTTTTAATTTTAAAACCTGTCTGGTCATCACTTGGCAACACAGCACCAACGGTAGCAACAGGCGCTTTCATCCCCACGTAAACATTGGGTGCACCGCAGACGATCTGTAATGGTTCAGCGCCGCCAATATTTACCTGAGTGACGCGCAGCTTATCAGCATCTGGATGTTGTTCCACGCTGATAACTTCGCCGACGACCACCCCACTAAAAGCGCGGGCAACTGCAAAACGATCGTCAATCTCAAGACCTGCCATCGTTAGCTGCTCAGCTAACTGTTCGCTAGTATTGGTAGGATTCACCCATTGACGTAGCCATTGTTCGCTAATTTTCATAAATATCTCGGATCTGAATTTTATAATAAAGATTCTATAGTAAGAAGAGGCGTATCAGTAGTCAGTGCCGTAAAAACAACTTAATAGCAGACAAGCATTTAGCCAAATTGCTGCAAAAAGCGTACGTCGTTCTGGAAAAACAGGCGCAAATCATCGATACCGTAATAGAGCATCGCAAAACGCTCAATACCCATCCCAAAAGCGAAGCCTGTATATTTGTCGCTATCGATGCCGCAATTGGTTAACACTTGCGGATGTACCATACCGCAGCCCATGACTTCTAGCCATTTACCATTATCGTCTAAGATATCGACTTCGGCAGAAGGCTCAGTAAACGGGAAGAATGAAGGACGAAAACGGACGGTGAGCTCTTTGCCAAAAAACGCTTGCAAGAATTCGCTAATCAGACCTTTTAGCTCAGCAAAGGTGCTCGATTCAGTGACCATGAGCCCCTCTAACTGATGGAACATCGGCGAATGTGTTTGGTCCGAGTCGTTACGATAGACGCGGCCTGGGCAGATAATACGAATCGGCGGCGCGCTTTGTTCCATCGTACGAATTTGTACGGGGCTAGTATGCGTACGCAATAAATAGTGCGCATCGAAATAAAAGGTATCGTGCATAGCGCGGGCAGGATGATGCGAGGGGATATTTAAAGCTTCAAAGTTATAATAGTCACTCTCAACTTCAGGGCCAGTCGCCACGTTGAAGCCTGCTTGCACAAAGAACTGCTGCATACGCTGAGTAATCATAGTCACTGGATGCAAGTGACCTTTTTGACCGCCGCGCGCAGGCAAAGTAATATCGATACTCTCCTTTGCAAGCTTAGCATTTAAGGCTGCAATCTCGAGTTGTTGCTGCTGCTCAGTGAGCGCTTGTCCAATACGGCTGCGGACTTGATGTAACCAGCCGCCATAAGTCTTTTTGTCATCGGCAGCAAGTTGCCCCATTTGTTTTGACCAACTGGTAAGCGAGCTTTTTTTGCCGGTTAGCTGTACCCTTAGCTCTTGTAGTTCTGGCACAGCAGTTGCTTGCGCAATCAGCGCTATAGCAGCATCGGCAAAACCGTTTAACTGCGCTTCATCGAGCTCATTTAATTGCAAAGATAGAGTCGGTAGCGCCGACAAATCGGTAGCAGCAGGGGTAGTCATAAGACGCATTATTCCTGGTATAGACAGAGTATAGATTGTAAGGGTTTGCGCAAATATTGCAAATTATTTACCGTCTTTTTATCTGGAGCGATGAATAACTTAACTGTTGAATATAGCGATATTAGCTATCGTCAACTCTATGCCTGTTTGAGGACGAGACAAAGATATAAAAAAAGCCACCGACTAGCGGTAGCTTCTTTTATATTGACCTAATCATAGTTATCAACTTGCCCTTAAACGCTTAACGATAAAGTCTAAGGGTAGCTAATACTTAAGCCAATTCTGCTTTCGCTTTTTCAACTAATACGCTAAAAGTAGCTGCATCATGCATAGCGATGTCAGCTAGAACGCGACGATCGATATCGATGTTAGCTTTTTTCATACCGTTGATAAAGCGGCTGTAGCTTAAACCGTTTAAACGTGCGCCAGCATTGATACGTGCGATCCATAGACGACGGAAAGTACGTTTCTTGTTGCGGCGGTCACGATAAGCGTATTGACCCGCTTTCGTTACGGCTTGTACTGCTACACGATAAACACGTGAGCGGGCACCGTAGTAGCCTTTTGCACGTTTTAGGATTTTTTTGTGACGGCGATTTGCCTGTACACCACGTTTTACACGGGCCATAATTTACTCCAAGATTCTTTAGATATAGTAAGCGATAAATTGCAATGATCGATTAGATGTATGGGCACATACGACGAACTGCTGCTTCGTCAGATTTGTCCACCATCTTTAGACCACGTAATTGGCGAATACGCTTAGGAGATTTCTTGGTCAAAATATGGCTTTTGAAGGCTTGCTTGCGCTTGAAGCCATTCGCTGTTTTTTTGAAGCGTTTTGCGGCGCCGCTTCTAGTTTTCATCTTAACTTTCATGATGAGTTGCCTCTTTGTCTTTGATAGAACCTGGTCGTCAAACGATTGTTATCAGCGATTAATAAAAATTCGCTCATCATTCAACCATTTGCCTCGAGGTGGGAGGCGCTATTTTAGCAGACTCACTACTAATTTGCCAATCAAAGTTTAAATTTTCAGGTCTAAATAGTTAAACGTTTTTATAGGAGTGAATTTTCCTTAAGAGCGCCTTATTTATCCTTTTAGCGCACAATGCTACCGCTCACCACCAAATATATTGAAATCAGCCTACTGCTATGCTTAAATAGTAATGTATTCATATATTTGAATATATTGTTCTCTAACAATACAAGCTTCTATATAGATTCCTATATTAATACGTAGCATCAATGATTCAGCGTAGGCATTTCCAAGCCTCTACCTTTTAAAGCATCCTTTTGGGAGATACTATCGATGATACCAACAGACCGAGAGCTAGTCTTCGATGATACTGTGTTCGTCTTTGAGACGGTCATGCGGGTGAGAAATAATGAGATTGGTGTCGGTAATTTTTTGACGCCAGAGTCTCTAGCTCATCTATTGTCTGAGACTCGAGAAAGGTTCTTATACGCCAAAGGTATCCAACAGATTCATGCCGATTACCAAGGTCTCATCATCGTTGATATGCAATTGAACCTTTTTAGTATGGTGCGCACGCGTGAAGCGCTGTTATTTGAGGTAGGCGTACAGCAGTTATCTACTAAAGGCTGCGATATCAATATTAAGGTCACGCGCATGGATGACGGCTCTTTGGTGGCCAAATCACGCCAGCATTTTGTCAATTATGATTATCGCTCGGGCAAAGTAACGACGCTGAACAAGACGATCAAACAAGCTCTCGATCAGTGTAAACAGGCTAACGCCTAAGCCCTACCTTTGTGCTTTTTCTTATTGTTTTCCCTATTATCGTATCGCATTTAAGCGACCTGTATAGTATTATCTGTCTAGTTTAATACTAATCCACCGCCCTTCCCTCTTCTTATCAGACGCTAGAGATACTATGACTGTACCGGCTTGGCTCACTGCTATAACTTTTAACTCCGATGGACTCATCCCAGCGATCGCGCAAGACCATCAATCAGGACGTATCTTGATGATGGCATGGATGAATAGCGAAGCGCTGCAACTGACCGCGCAAACACAAACGGCGGTCTATTTTTCGCGCTCTCGTAATCAGCTGTGGCATAAAGGCGAGACCTCAGGGCATACGCAGCACGTACACGATATTCATTTAGACTGTGACGCCGATGTCATCGTGCTTAGCGTTACCCAAGTGGGCAGTATCGCCTGCCATACCGGCCGTGAGTCTTGCTTTTATCAGCGCTTGGACTTGTCTGGCTCAGAGCCCACTTGGCAAGCGGTGGATCCGATATTGAAAGACCCTGCCGATATTTATAGTGCGAACCCTAAAAGTCATAATGTTACAGACGCTGCGAGTGAAACGGACACTGATTTGTCTCATAAAAATCACCAAAGCCCGCGAGCTGAAGACTCCATTTTGCAGCAGCTCGATCAAGTGCTCATTGCCCGTAAGCAGGCAGATAGTGATAGCTCTTATGTTGCAAGCCTCTACGCAAAAGGTCTCAATAAGATATTAGAAAAAGTAGGCGAAGAAGCGACCGAGAGCATTATTGCTGCCAAAGATTTGGCCAGTAGTGACGCGCAAGTAGACAAAGAAGCTTACGATGCGGCGCGTCATGAGTTTATTTACGAAGTGGCCGATGTCTGGTTTCATAGTTTAATTGGTCTGGCTTGGTTCGATATTGAGTCTAAAGCCGTACTCGATGAGTTGGGACGGCGTTTTGGTCTTTCGGGTATTGATGAGAAAAACGCTCGCTAGGCATGAGCTATGGGTTTTATAGCAAGGATTCGTTTAACCCTGTCAGCGACAGTGGTGTTGAACACTTCACTCATTGTTTTTACCCAAAAAACCTTAGGGAGGTTATAATAGCGCCTTGTTATACTTAAGATTATTATTGTACTTTGTTATTTTACTTTGATGATTATCATTGTGAGTTTGCTAGCGTCTCAGTATACTCGTCAATATAACAATCAATAAACTCAGCATATTAAGTGATAAGGATAACGTTATGGGTAGTTTTTCCATTACGCATTGGCTCATTCTCTTGGTCGTCGTCGTAGTCGTATTCGGTACCTCTAAGCTTAGAAATGCCGGTAAAGATCTAGGCGGCGCGGTCAAAGGCTTTAAAGAAGCGGTCAAGGATGAAGAAGCCGAACATGCTAATAAACACCGCGTACTCGATCATGAAGCTGGCGTGTCCCCCAAGAGTAGTGCTAACAAAACGCACGGCACCAAAGTTGATGATATTGAAATCAGTCCTGCTGCAAGCGATGATCAACATAAAGTTTAGTTCGACAGAGTAGTTAGTATCAGCCGCTGCGGCGGTTATTTTTACCTGCTCTATAGATAGTGATGCTCAGGCCTTATGTTTGATATCGGATTTTCAGAATTACTCTTATTCGGCGTTATTGCCTTAATCGTGCTTGGCCCAGAAAAGCTGCCACAAGCGGCGCGGACTGCTGGCCAATGGTATGCCAAGATTCGCCGTACTGTCTCAACACTACAGTCTGAAATAGAGGCTGAGCTTGATCTGGCAGAAACCCGCCAGCAGATGCAAAAAGAGATGGCCAAAATTCGTGAGACAGAAGCACAAATGCGTCGCGAGATGGCTGAGATGCGCGGGAGCATGCAAGAGTTTGAGTCGGCACAGAATCACAGTCTAAAAGGCGCAGAAGCTAACGCTACTAACTCCAAAAGCCCTGAAAGCTCCTTTGACAATAAAAGCTCCCTTGATAATCCAAGCACTCCTGATAACCGTGATACTGACTCCAAGCCAGTCCAGTCTGCAGGCTCCAGTTATGGTTACGGCTATCAAGACGGGAGTAGCGCTGCTAATCCTGAAGCGGTAGACGATTTATCCCATAGCGATCTTAGCCAGCCGACTCTGACGCAGCCTTGGGAAAACATGTGGTTTCGTCTAGGTGCTTATGATCAAGCGCGCCGTCTCCCTGCTCCGCCCTATTTGCCGAATTATAAAGCCGATACTTTGCTCTATAGCCAAACCGATGAGGGCAATTCAATGCCTCATAATGGAAAGGCGAATCTATGAAATTATTTAAAAGACAAAAGAGCCGGCAAGAAAAAATAGCTCACGAGGATTCAGTAGATAGCGCCTCTTCCGCTGGCGATAACGATGATAAAACCGATGATTTATTAGGGTCTCTTGCAGACATGCCCATCACTGAGCATTTGATTGAGCTGCGTCGGCATCTCATCAAGATCTGCGTCGCGGTATTGATTATATTTTTAGCGTTGGTTGGTTTCTCACGGGAGCTTTATGACTTTTTGTCTGATCCACTGGTAGCGCAGCTGCCCGCTAATTCGACAATGATCGCCACCGATATCACTTCTAACTTTATGGCGCCGATTCGCTTGACTATATTTGTGGCGGCCTTTTTTGCCATGCCTTATATTCTTTATCAAATTTGGTCCTTTGTCGCGCCCGGGCTGTACAAAAAAGAGAAAAAAGTTGCTATTCCGGTACTGTTGTCATCGATCATTCTTTTTTATGCTGGCGTGGCTTTTGCTTATTTTATCGTCCTCAAAGGTGTACTTAAATTCTTTATCGTTTTTGCACCACAAAACGTGTTGCCGATGACCGATATCGATAGTTATCTGAGCTTTGCACTGAAATTATTTATGGTGTTTGGACTGACTTTTGAGATTCCAGTGGTGACTTTGCTGTTGATATTGGTCGGTATTGTCTCCATTCAAAGCTTAGAGGATAAACGCCGTTATATCATTGTTGGCTGTTTTGCTATATCCGCAGTCGTGACACCGCCGGATGGCGTGTCGATGCTGATGCTTGCGTTTCCGATGTGGTTATTGTTTGAGTTAGGCTTATTTCTAGCTAAGATTTTACTTAAAGAGAAAAAAGAAGATCTAATCACTGACCATTCAGATCGTTAACAAAAGCCAAAGCGAAATAAATACTTTTATGAAATGATTAGAGCGTTGTGAGACGATGACTGCTTATAGCAAACGTTTGATCATAAAGAGAGATCAAATCTGCTAAAATCAACGTTTATTTGCCTGTTTTATCTAATCAAGAAAGCGCTTCTCTTCGCGTCTGTTCTTTTCTAATGAGCCATTGTTTACGCAGTGGCTTTTTTTAGCCCCGTGCCTTTTATTTTACTCTGTCTTTATATTTAGGTAGTTTTTTATGTCCGCATCTATGCCCGCTTATATGAGTGACCCTACCGATGAGCAGCTTGCCGCGCTCAATATGGCGATGGATCATAAGTCGTTTAAGGTGGTGGCTTATGCCGGCGCGGGTAAGACTACGACCCTTAAGCTCATCGGCGAGCGGCTACGCGGACGCGGCTTGTATTTAGCCTTTAACAAAGCCATTGCTAATGATGCACGCGCCAAGTTTCCAGGACATGTCGACTGCCGGACCTTTCATTCGCTCGCCTATCGTCATGTACCGCGAGATATTACCGCTAAGTTATCTTTGCCGCGCTTTTCTCCGAAACGCTTGGGCGATGATCTAGGTTTGCAGCCGGTGCAAGTACGTCGGCAAATAGAAGGCTCGAATAAATATATCACTTTAACGCCAGCACGACTCGCCAGATTTGTCAGTGACGCGGTTAGTAATTTTTGTAGCACCCATGCTAGCTACCCGGCACCTAGGCATCTTGCCTTCCCGAACTGGCTCGATGATACTGACGCTGAGCAGCTACGAGAGATGCTCTATCCAGCGGTCGAGCAGCGCTGGCTACAGTCGATTGACGCGCGTCATCCTGCCGGTATTGGGCATGATATTTATCTTAAGCTGTGGGCGCTATCGAAGCCAAATATTCCAGCAGACTTTATCTTATTTGATGAAGCGCAGGATGCTGATCCTTTGATGATGGGTATCCTGACCCAGCAATCAAAGCAAGTTATCTATGTTGGCGACGCCCATCAGCAGATCTATGAGTGGCGCGGCGCGGTCAATGCGATGAAAAAACTACCGCTACCGCAAACCTTATTAACGCAGTCGTTTCGCTTCGGCGAACCTATCGCAGAAGTGGCTAATACTCTCCTCAAAGCGCTACAAGAGGATGTACCTCTCAAAGGCAATCCAAACAAGCATTCTTCTACTGAGAAAGGCCTGATACATAGTAAAAAAGATGCCATCCTTTGTCGTACTAATGCCGCGGCGATGGTGCAGTTATTGACTGGCCTAAAGTTAGGTCACCGCGTCGCGCTACAAGCCGATACCGAGCGTATGCTAAAATTCTGCCAAGCGGCAGAAAATCTCAAAAATGGCAAGTCCGCTTATGGCGTACCAGAGCTGGCGTATTTTTATAATTGGTCGGATGTACAAGAGTATTCAGAAACTTCTGAGGGTAGCGATCTAAAAACCTTAGTCAAGCTGGTCGATGATCACGGCACTAGCGTCTTGACGCGCGCGGTAAATAGCTTAACCCGCATCGAGAACGCCGACTATGTCATTTCAACCGCGCATAAAGCCAAAGGGCTTGAGTGGGGAAAAGTACAGTTGGACGATGACTTCTATTATGATGTCACCACCAACGGTATTAAGATTAGTCCAGAAGAGCTACGCTTACTTTATGTCGCTTGTACCCGCGCGCAAAGCAACTTAGATATTGCTAATATTGGGCCACTGATTTCAGGTTTGCAGTCGGGCAAGAAGGTTATTTTTGGCAATTAGTTTGCTAATTTATTTTGAAATTCGCAATTTTTATGTACATTGAACTCATAGACGTTGTGACTAGACTTCAAACTTGGTATTTATCAATCAACATTTTAATTTTGCATAAGGGTTTGTTGGGCTAAAGCTCCAGCCTACGCGAACTCCTATGAATGTTGTGTATAATTGACTTGGCTCCAATTTTTCGATATTGGATGTGGTTAGCGAAGCGTAACCCACCTATTGAAAAGAGCTAAAACTTTAAATCCTTATACTATGTCCAATAAACTATTTAATCACTTATTTAATAATCCCGTCCGTCTGTTAGCACCGATGGAGGGCTTAACCGATCCTTTGATGCGGCAGATCTTGACGCAGATTGCCGCCGATTTGGGTCGTCCCTATGATTGGTCCGTTAGCGAGTTTATACGGGTCACCCAAACCGTCTTGCCTGCGCATGTGTTTTATAAATATGTGCCAGAGCTGCATCATAATGCCAAGACTGCTTCCGGTACGCCTATTCATATTCAGCTGCTTGGTAGCGAAGCGCAGTTGATGGCGGAAAATGCTGCCTTTGCTTGCGCGCTTGGTGCGCCGGCTATCGATATTAACTTTGGTTGTCCCGCCAAGACCGTTAACAGTCATCGTGGCGGTTCCGTGCTACTCGATGAGCCTGAAGTCATGTTTAAGATTATCAGTGCAGTCAGAAAAGCAGTGCCTAGTGATACTCCAGTCTCAGCAAAGATACGTTTGGGCTATACCGATACCAGCCGTATGGATGACATTCGAGGCGCTATCGCAGCTAGTGGCGCCGATTGGCTAACCATTCATGCCCGCACGAAAACCCAAGGCTATAAGCCGCCTGCTTATTGGGAAAAGATTCAAGGCTTTAATAGTCTAGATATACCAGTGATTGCTAATGGGGAGATTTGGAACAGTGAGCAAGCGCAGTTATGTATCAGGCAATCAGGCACGAAACATCTGATGCTAGGACGCGGGGCGGTGACCCGGCCGGATTTAATTGCGCAAGTGAATAAAATAGATGTAGCTAAGGACGAATCGTTGAAAACATCGACACTACTTTGGTCAGACTTAATCACTCATCAAATTAAGTTTTTGCAAGGCGAAGCAAAAAATGATGTGGTGCTAGTCGGACGTTATAAGCAGTGGCTGGGTATGCTGACCAAAGGCTATCCTGAAGCACAAAGCCTCTGGAATGAGATTAAAAGGGAGAAAGATAAAGCGGCTATCATCACCGCTTTACAAGCGAGTAGCTAATAAGGAATGCAAAATCAAAGTTGTCATCAAATGCTACTTTTAATCCTTGGCGCTTTAGCACTTAGTGCTTAGTATTTGGCCTTAACAGCCAAACTGTCAAACAGCCAAACGCTGAGCTTAAGCGCTAATTCGAATCGCTAGATAAAACAACATCAGCGGACAGGCCATCGATAGCGCCCAAAGGATAGAGCGAAAAGTCGCTAAGTTGGTAATATAAGCCACGCAGTAACCGATACGGATAATCACATATAGCCAAGCTAAGGTATTAATAATGGGCTGTGGTACAAAGAACAGCATCGCGACAATAACCGCTGCCAAAAATACCGGTAGCGTCTCATAGCTGTTTTGCTGAGCGGCATTCGCCCGCGCCGAAGCACCTGTAGTCTGCCGCAAAAAATCTCGCGGATGGGCGTTATCCGAGAGACCAAAGCCGCCTAAAACCTTGGCCATTATTGCCATCAGTAGCGGTAGTAAACTGGCAACTACCATTGCCCATATTGCGGCAGCGGCAGTATCAGGGATAAAACCAAAGAGGTAAATCATCTAACCATCTGCCCCTTAGCCTGTCGTTATGACAAAATCATGGGTGATGTTAACGCCGCCATCTACTAGCATACGACTGGCTGAGCAGTACTTATCAGCGGATAGTTTAATGGCTTTTTCAACCTGTTTTTCAGCGATATCTTGTCCGCTAACCACAAAATGTAGGTGGATATCTGTATATACTGCTGGGATAGTTTCCGCCCGCTGTGCAGTCAGCTCGCAGCGTACATCCTGCACCTCTTGCCGCGATTTTTGTAAGATAGATACCACGTCGTAGCTGGCACAGCCGCCAAGCCCTAGTAGTACTAGCTCCATGGGGCTTGCGCCCTTCTCTTTATCAGCGTCGATCTGAATGTTATGCCCTGATGGCGCTACGCCCATAAAAGCTTTATTCTCTTGCCAAGTGACGCTCGCTTTTGATTCTGCCATCTTCTTATCCTAATATTATTAATTTACGGTACTGATTTATGCCGTTAGTGTAGCACTAGTTTAGCATTAGTTTCATCTAGGGTTTGTCTAGAATCATAAACTTAAAGCCTGCTTGAGCCTAAGTGAGCAAGTCTGGTTATTTACCGCCTTATCATTATTTAACAAAAGTTGTATTTTAAGGTATTGATTTTAAATCGTTAAATTTGTGAAACATTTTATAGCAAATTATCGTTACACATTTTGACCATTTCTTGTTTTAATAAGGGTAATAAAACTTATTCTAATTTGGCAACGATAGTCACTACCTTATAATAATTATGTTGGCTATCGAATGTCGCTTGGCAATAAGTTATTTTTAGATAAATTAAAAGGTTAAGTCATGATAGATGCAGACGGCTTTCGCGCCAATGTCGGCATCATCTTGGCAAATACACAAGGGCAAGTACTGTGGGCAAAGCGTATCGGACACAACGCTTGGCAGTTTCCGCAAGGCGGTATCGACCGCGGCGAGACGCCAATGGATGCGATGTACCGCGAACTCTGGGAAGAGGTCGGGCTGCATCCGCGCCATGTCGACTTATTGGCAGTCACTCAAGATTGGTTACGCTATCGCTTGCCAAAGCGCTACGTGCGCCATGGGCAGTATCCTTTATGTATTGGGCAAAAACAAAAATGGTTTTTGCTACGCTTAGATGAGCCGAATACTCAACACATTCGCTTTGATGAGGGAAAACCTGAATTTGACCATTGGCAATGGGTCAGCTACTGGTATCCGCTCGGACAAGTGATTCACTTTAAACGCGGGGTCTATCGCCGTGCTTTGCAAGAGCTGGTACGCGAGTTACCCCTTAGACAAGAGCTGATTATTCCGGAACAAAACAATCATTTATTGATGGAATAGACGCTCACGTCAATGAAAGATGCTCGCTGTCATATCTAAAACATCAGATATGACAGCGAGCATTTTTATGTCTGTAGCTATTTTTCTGGCAAGCCTAATAAAGCATAGCTCCATTTTTCAGCCCCTGTAACCTGTATAACGTCACAATATTGCGTGGAATGCTCGCTACCTAACACTTAACATTATCCGTTTCACGGCTAATCAGCTGCGCTTTTACTGCTGACTTATCTTCACCGCGCAAAGTCAAAATACTTTGCGTACGCGTGCCATAACTTGGCATCGGCGTATCAGCATTACTCAAAGCGACCGCGTCGATATACACAGACGATAAGGCTTGCTCTATAGCTTTTGGTACGCCTGTTTTCGGCAGCGCTTCCTCAGGCGCTGAGGTGTTATCCGACATCGCATTAAGCGCAGCCGCTTGCCAATACTTAAGCGAGCTATCCTCAGCGATTAGCGGTAGGACTTCTTGACGCAAGCGCCCGCGTAGCTTTTCGGTTTTGAACCAACCCTCATTAGGCTGTCCATTTGAGAAAACATGCAATCCCGCATGCAAAGCGGTTGGCGCATGGCCACGGTTATTGACGATAACCGCTTGCTGCCTATCACCAACGATTAGATTAAAGCCTGCATAGTCTTGCAGCTCAATCTGCCGTGCAAAAGCCATTGGGCTGAGTTGACTGGTCAAAAAACTGGTCACTAATTCGCCGCGCGAACGCTCATCTACTCTTGCTTGTACGCCATCGCGAAAGTTCAATACCGCCGCCCAGCGTCCGTTTTGCTGATGGAGAAGGTTTTGATTGTCTTCGGTAGACTGCTTTTGCTGTTGTTGACTCTGTTGTTGACTCTGCTGTTGACGCTCTTGCTGATGAATGCCTAACCAAGTGCCCCCGCTTTGGCTGTCGCGGCCAGCATAAATAGGCTGATCTGACCACTGGTGTAGCGACTCGGTAGGACGCGCTAAGAACTCATCACGATTGGATAATAATACTAATGGCAGCTCATCAAACAGCTGCCAAGCGATAGCGACAATACACATAGTTTTCCTTTGTTCTGTTTCCTCTTAACAATTTAATGCCATTGTTATAGGCTAGCTTTTTGATTCAACGCTAAGGTTTTATAAAAATATAATGCTGGGTTAAAAACCCAGTCTACGATGACTCATTTTAGTTATTATTTAATTCTTAACCAATTCTTTATTAGCCGGATAGCTCACTTGCGAAGTCGTCTGCAGCACTTGTGATTGCTGAGGCGCTAAATTAAAGTCCCAAGCGACGACCCCTTGATTGCTATTCCAATCATGGACGCTAACTGGCGGTGTATGAGTGACGGTAACTTTTAAGTTATCATCGCGACTGATAGGTTCGCTACCTAATACTTTTAGATTCACCGTTTTATTATGCTTATTAGTAAACTGATAAGCCTCGGTTTTAGTTAACGTTTGGGTGCGATTAAACGCGCCTTTCTCGCCTTGTTTATCTTCATCGACCAGTTGTTTAACCAGCATATTATTATCAATGCCAAAGCCAATACTTTGCTCTTTTAGCAACTGATAACTATAACGCGTTCGCCCGATATAATTATCATCACGGTACAGTTGCAGAGAGCCATCCACCCAAGCCGGAGTCAAGAACGGCGCGGACGCATACCAATAGCCTGCCAGCTCCGCACTTGGCGTACTTCGAATCCACAGCTTACTGGTGCCTGCCTGCTCATCGATGACGGTGCGCACATGCCTGCCATCACTTGGAATACTGATGCGCTGCGGCAAGCGATATTCGGTAATGCCGTTTTTGTTTTGTTGACTGACCGCAAAGCTCGGTAGCGGCGCCATATTTGCCATTGCCCCAGCGCTTTCATCTGCTGAAACCACGACTACCGGCGCTTCCATCATCGGCTGCGCGTATCTTGCGACTTTAGCTTGCTGCTGCTCGTCGTACAAAGATAAGCGCTGTACATAAGGCAGCTGGCCCGTCGCATTTTGATTGGGATTAACCGAGCTAAGTATCAAAGGCACGTTTTGCCAGTTCTCGCCGGTTTGCTGCGCGATAATGGCCGAGGCGGTGATACTGAGTTGCTTGGTATCGGTATTGAGCCGTGCTTGATAAGTCGGCTGCCAGCTCGCACCGCGCACTTGATAGTGCAGCTTAAGAGTATTTGGCGTACGGCTAGCGGTACGTACGCTGACTTGAGTGACGCTATTTTGCGTGGTCGTGCTGCTATCAGCCATTAGCTGATTGAGTGCATCTTGCGCGCGGGCTTGCTGCTGCTCAATCTCAAGGATTCTTTTATTGATAGCAGCAGCCTGCGTCTCTAACTCGCGAGCATTGCTTGCCAAAGTGCCATCGATACTAATTTGGCTGACTTTGGTCATGTTTTGTAGATAGGCTTTGGCTAAACGCGCCGCGTCCAAATCGGCTTTGATACTAGCCAAATTATTTTGCTGTGTTTTCACCTTAGCATCGCCTTGATACTGGCACAGTTGAGCTTGCTCACCGCTTAAAGTCTCGATACTGACTTCACCGACATTGACGTCGCCAAGCGCTTGTACGCTTAAGCTATCTTGATCAAGATAAGGCGACAAGCAAGAAAACACTAACGTTTGCTCACCGCTACCAGCAATCGGCAGCGTACGCGTGACGCTAGCCAAACCTTGATAAATAGTGATTTGCTCAATGCCACTTTCAGCCGCTTGAGCACTGATAGGGTGCAGCAAGAAGCCCAACGCTGTTAGCACAAATACCGAGCTTGGTATTGTGCCTAGTCTTTGCTGAGTCAGCATGGCTCTATTTGACTGATAGATTTTCATGGCTTTCCTTAGTCTTATCTTATTTTTGCAATAAATCGCTCAAATCTCGTTTGATTTTATCTTAGCGCTTTTTATCAGCCATTACTATCTTATAACTTTGTACTGTTCGCCTTCGCTGATATTTTGATAGTGATTATGTCGACAGCGAGTAGCTTCTTTACTGACAGTATTTTATTAGCGTCATACCCTTTGATTACCACTTAGCATCACGAAGCAAAATTAGTGTTCGTGGCAGCTAAATTTGCTATCATGAGCAGCATCTTATCCTCAAAATTATGACTTTTTATGAACATTCATCCTCAGTATGATCCTGTAGCGTTAGCGCTCGGCCCCATCGAAGTGCACTGGTATGGTTTGATGTACTTGCTTGCTTTTGCCGCAGCCTTTGGGCTTGCTTGGTATCGCAGTACCAAACGCGAAGCTTGGTCGACGGATATGGTTTCGGATTTAGTGTTCTTTGGCGCACTCGGTGTTATTTTAGGCGGCCGTATCGGTTACGTGCTGTTCTATCAATTTGGCGAATTACTACAAAACCCGGCCTACTTGTTTAGGGTTTGGGAAGGCGGCATGTCCTTTCATGGTGGCCTCATTGGCGTCGCTTTGGGCATGCTTTATTTTGCGCGAAAATATAAAAAAACCCCTTTTCAAGTGCTCGATTTTATCGTGCCTTGCGTGCCAACGGGCTTATTGTTCGGGCGTATTGGTAACTATATCAATGGCGAGCTGTGGGGCCGTGTCTCTGACGGCGGCTATAACTGGCTCACTTACTTCCCGCAAGCGGCAGCCTTTGATGCCCAGCTAATGCAGACCAATCCGGCTTTGCAGCAATTGGCGACTGAGGTGGGCGGTCAATATTTACTGCCGCGCCATCCCTCGCAGCTCTATCAAGCGTTGACCGAAGGACTGCTGCTATTTTTACTACTGTGGTGGTACTCCTCAAAGCCGCGTCCACGTATGGCTGTCACAGGCGTGTTTATGCTTGGTTACGGCTTTAGTCGCTTTATCGTCGAGTTCTTCCGTCAGCCTGATGCCGATCAAGGCTTTATCCTCTTAGGCTGGGTCACCAAAGGACAAATATTAAGCGCCCCGATGATTATTATCGGTATCGTGCTCATTATTTATGCTTATAAACGTGACATTTATGATTGGGGTAGACAAGCCGCTTATTAGGCGATATCAGACATTAAATAAACTTAGTTGTTATTGAATATTGAAGTTGCAGACCATGATTACTAGTAAAAACGAACAAGCTTATCTCGATTTACTCCAGTACGTGTTAGCTCACGGTACTGAAAAAGGCGATCGCACGGGTACCGGTACCTTAAGTCATTTCGGCGCACAATTGCGTTTTGACTTGGCAGAGGGCTTTCCCTTACTGACCACCAAAAAAGTACACCTCAAATCTATCGTTTACGAGCTACTGTGGTTTTTAAGCGGTAGCACTCATGTCGATTATTTGCAGCAAAATAACGTACGCATTTGGAACGAGTGGGCCACCGCCGAGCAAACCGCGCGATTTAACCGTCCGGCGGGCGACTTAGGTCCTGTCTATGGTCATCAGTGGCGTAATTATGGCGCAACTAAAAACACTAATGACAGTAATAACAGTGCTTATAATGATGACGGCGTCGATCAGATTGCAGAAGTAGTTGAACAGATAAAAACCAATCCCAATTCCAGACGTCTCATCGTCTCTGGTTGGAATCCAAGCGAGGCCAATCAAGTCGCCTTGCCGCCTTGTCATACACTGTTTCAGTTCTTTGTCGCTGATAATAAACTCTCCTGCCAGCTCTATCAGCGCTCAGCCGACTTTTTCATATTATTCCCCCATAATGGTAATTCACAGTATGAATTATTAGCAGCCTAGAAACATCCCTTTTCTCTATATCTATAGCAAAGATCAGGTCATGCATAATATGTTATACAATTTAATCTATGTATTAATGTGGCCTATAGTATGGATATTAAGATTTGTTCCAATAAAGAATTAGACTTATCAAAGTCTTGTGTAACTAATGAAATACCAGACTTATCATTAGATCAGAAAGTCAAAGTGAATGGGGTTGGCGTATTTGATGATAGTGGTAAAATCCTTCCTATTATCTCTGAGTATTTATCATATCAATTCAAGCATGAAAAGATTGCCTATGGAACAGCAAATACATATGGCAAAAATCTAACTTACTTCTTAGAGTATATCCGTAGTCGTCCAGAATATAACGATGATGAAACTGATGAAGTATTCATTACAGTCCCAGGATATGTAATTCAGGAATACTTTACTTTCTTAAGTAGTGAAGAGCGTAGAAGTTCAGCTACTGTTAGAAATCGTGACGGAGCAATATACGCTTTCATTAACTTCCTCTGCAGTCGTACGGAAGACCGTCAACCACTTAGAGAAGATAATCCGTATAATAATGGATATCTTTCAAAAGTACCGAAACGTACACCAATTATTTCATGCACTCTTGACGATCTCGTCATATTGATTAAATCTACTCAATCAGAACGAGAAAGAGTACTACTTCAGTTTTTATATGATTCTGGTGTGCGACGTTCAGAGCTGATCAGGGTTACTCTCAAAGACTTTAAAGATACTATCACCTTTAACTCTGAAAAGTTTATTTCAGCAGATTCCGACCAACCTATTCATGCAGACTATGTACCTTTAGCCATTAAAGGTAGCAAAGGACGTGGAAATCAAATCAAACCGCGATGGACGTTAGTTAGTTCAGCAACTATTAAACGCATACAGAAATATCATGCGTCTCCGTTGTATAAAAAACATGCTCGCAAATATGAAAGTCCAGATAAAACCCCAGCATTTTTTAATGCTAAAGGTACTCCTTATACACGTAGCGCGATCAACAAATTACTTGAGCGCCTCAGCAAGCGGGCGATAAAGAAAGGTCACCTCAATAGAATAATCTCTCCTCACAAGCTTCGACATGGTAATGCCTACGCAATATTACAATCCAATGATCTAGGATCCGACTACCTAGATCGGCTCGTTATCGTACAAAAAAACTTAGGTCATAACCACCTCAGTACCACCCAAATGTATACCAGTATTCCTCAGGAAATTTACAATAGTATATGTGATAAAAATGGCGACTTACTAACTAGAGCGGAAAAAATGAGACGCTTGAGTAAAAGTACACAATTGAAAATTGGCATTAAGGATATCAAATGAAAAAGGACGGAATAGCCACTGATCAATTGGTAAGTACATGGGTAGAGGGCTTATTAAAGAGTCCAAACCAACTCTTATCCTTACCACTTAGCAGCCATTTCAAGGATCCTTGGGGCGTCAATATCACATCTAAATTTTTAGCGAAAGAGACATCTATCACGGTCAATGAAGCTGATAGACGAAAGCACCTCACCGTTCCATTGATAGAGAAAATGGCTGAGATGAAGGTTGTCGTAAAAGGAGCTTCTAGTAGAGAGAATATAACTCGACAGAGAATATTATATTGGTATAGCAATTTAAGTTTTAGTGATAAGAAAAACCTTCCTCGTTTGACTAAATCTATAAACAACGTTTGCTTCAAATCAATAGGACACGAGCAGGACTACTGGAATGTTTTAGCAACTCAATATGAATTGGTAGCAAAAACAATCGATGAGATTCATGAAGATCTCTGTAGACTGGGAATTATAAGTGCCGGTTTTAATAAAGTCGAGTCAAGAAAGCGTCCTATTAGAGACGAAGCATCTGCTATCTTAGAGTGGGTATCAAGAACAGTCACAGATGTAGAAACACTGTGGGAAATACCCATTAGCAAGGCTAAAAACCTTTTAGGTTTTAGTGTCTCCGTAAAATATATACAAAATGCAGTAGGAATTTCATACCCTATGGCACATAAATACAGAGAGCTTACGAACCCTTTGATCGAAAAGATGATCAAAGAAGGGATTCTAGTAATACCAGATGGGAGCTATGAAGCTGCTGGCATCGAAAGCAGAAGGAAGCTACTGAATTGGTACAGACAGTTATCTAAAAAAGAAAAGCATACATTACCTATTTTTGGTAATAAGATTTCAGTTGGGAAAATGCCATTGGGACAATTTCCTATAAAAATATCTTCCTTATACTTTAATGCTGTTAAAGATGCTTGGGACTTCATTCACAAAGATCTTGAAAAACTTGAAATTATTGATCCAAATTATAAAAGCGTTGCTGAAAGAACAAGCGAAGCGAACATAAATAGAAAAAATCATAGTGAAAGTCAGATAGAACGTTTTCATAGACTGGCAGCAAGAGAGTTAAGCACTGCTGATGACTTTTTCGTTCCTTCAAAACTAGAACCGTTTATTCAGGTTGAGCAACTGTTTGCTTCACAGTGCAAGTCGATTCCTTCAGAATCAGGCAGGAAAAATTATAGAGTCGCGAGTAATTTATTTATTAGTTTTCTATCTGAGCTGCATGGAACTGCCCCTCTAAAAATAGTGGCAGTTTTTGATGAACATACTCTATCTAGATATCGAAAATATTTAGAGAAAAAAATAATAAGCAAAGACATATCAAGTCATCATGCAAATACAGTTCTGAGTTCAGTACGCAAAACACTGTATAGACTGACCCAAGTACGTGATATGGAGTATACTTTTTTCGATATAGATGGCTTTGCCACAAGTAGAGAAACAGATGCAAAAAAGCCATTTACAACGAACGAGCGAGTCCAAGTATTAGATGCTATCGAAAAAGGACTATGTGAATCTAGAGCAGCTCTCATACCTTATGAAAAAACAGGTATAGGTAAAAATCCTCTGGACGAAAAAAATTCGGTCATAAGAGGTCTCTCGACATTAGAGAATGCGCGTTGGCTCTTTGAAAACCTCTTAATGTGTAAGCCAGTTCATAACAATACAGCTAAGTCACCTATTGAGAAGTCTTTTTTAAGAATAATTAAGGATTCAGATAAGGGTTTGATAGAGACATACAACGAATGGGGGGTTATTCCAATGGTAAACGTGGATACACTAACGCCTTACATTTTAAGACTTGCTCAAATTACTGGTTTAAATACAGATTCTTTACTTTCTCTTAACATGAATGATTACATAGACTCCCACCCAGCAACATCACGGCCTTGTCTTAGATATTGGAAAGAACGGTCTGATGGTCATAAAGAATACCACCTTGACCTTTTTAATGCAGAACTAACATGGCTTACATCATCTCAAGCTAAGTCAGTAAAAAATATTTTTGAAGAATTAGTCCGATTGACGAGTAGTTTTCGACAGGACATTGAAGATGAGGTTTTTAAAGATAGGTTGTTCATCTATCAGTCAGATAGTACAAAAAAGCACGGCAGGGTATCTCCAATATTAGGAAATGAAAACAGAAATGCAAAAGCATTGGGAGATAGTTTGTCTAGGTTTGCTGAGAAATATGATTTAAAAAATGACGTAGGAGAGCCGCTAACTATTACAATAAGTCGGTTTAGACCAACCTTTGTTAGTGAGATGCTTGAAAATGGCGTAACTCTACGTGAAATTCAGCTCATGTTGGGACACTCGTCAATTCAAACAACTATTGGTTATCTGGATTCTTTTGATTTGAACTCGATAAGTAGAATAAAGATAAATGATAAATTAAAAGAAATACATCAATCGACTCTTAATAAACAGAATGAGGAGCTGTCAGAAGTTATAGAAACTAAAATTAATGATGAATTAATAGTAACCTTTCATACCCCATTGGCTGAATGCAGAAATATTTTCGACCCGCCAGACTTTGTAAAGAACCTAGCGTCCTATACTCCAGGCACTCCATGTTCACAATATAATAAATGTTTAGGTTGTGATAATGTCATTATTACAGCAAAACACCTTCCTGAAATTTTTGCAATGAAGCGCGACTACACACTCTTAATAGAGCACACACGTGTCATGGATACACCCTATGGACATGTCATTTCAGAGAATATGGAACTAATAAAAGGCATTACAGATCCAGAGCTATCTGACTTTTCCTCAGAGGATTTAGAGAATGGGCAACGTTTAGCAGAGTACGTTGAAACAACAACATTGGTTGATGGAGTTATTTAATGGATTATGAAACAAGACTAAATGTGTTAACAGGTTTTGTAGAACATCGTCTCTATATCTTAAATGCCTTAAGTCCTGTTATAGATCAGAAAAATGAGAGTCTTCGGCATAAGCATACAGATGATGTAGAGTATATGACGTCTCTTATGGACAAACCCGTATCAAAATTATCGAAATTTTCTGACTGCGTTTGGAACTTTAATAAAGACTACCCTAATGCTGCAAGGAATGTTCAGGGTGCAAAGCTACGCATTAATTTTTCAAAATATACAGCGATTCCAGTATTTGTCTTAACAGAAATAAAAATTATATTTGAGTTAGCCTTGCTCAACAATTCAATTTTCAAAGTTCAGAAAAAAGAAGGTAAAGGTCGATCAAAAAAAACATTGAAAGCTAACTCCTTAATTACATCTTTTGAAAGGGGTTTAACATTTATTAATGAAATATTTAAACAAGCTTCTCATGAGCTAGGTTATGAGTTTGTTCAAGAAAAAATCCAGACATTCTCCGACATAACACCCGAACTGTATTCCAGAGCTGCTGAAAACTATGATCGTGTAAAAGATGTAGCGCTAGATAAGTTTTTCACATACCTGCGCAGTCCAGCTTCTGTTAAGTATGTATTTGAAAAGCCTATTGCCTATGTAGAGTTGAATAGCCTGAAATGGAAGAAAAGAGCTAATATTGATAAAGAAAAGAAAGATCAAGTGTTACCAGACTTGGTCTTTGAGTCTTTATCGAAAATGGCTTCCTTTATCATAGTTGACTTTTTAAGTGCTATAGGGGCTTCAGCAAAAATATCTGACTCTAACTCCTTAGAAAGATTTGATACAAGCAACCATCTATCATGGGCAAACCAAGAAAGAGTAACCCACGAAATCTTAAATGCTTATATTGCTATTAGACTAGGAACTAAAGGTTATTCTGCGAGTTTCGTTACAAATATGGTGGAATCCTATAATTGGATGCTCAACAAAGATTCTAATGTTATGGGTGGACTGACTTTACGTAAAGCATTGAAAAAACGTGGTTATAAGTTAGATAATCTTAGAGAATACTTCAACCTCGTAACGTACGCATGCACATATTTAGTAGGTCAGTATACAGGTATGAGACCATCTGAATTATCAGAAGTAAGAGTTCAGAATTGTTCGTGCTTGGTTCAAAGTGATGGCGTTTGGCTTATTGAAAGTACTGTCAAAAAACATAAAGATGAAGTTAGTACGGGTTTATTCGACGATAAGTGGGTAGCTATACCAATTGTTAAAGATGCAATATTAGCAGCTTCGTATATTTCAAAAATTAAAGTTTCACCTTATTTAGTTTCTAATGTAGATACTGTTAAACCTGGTAGCTCCCCACAGTCAATGGATAGTAAGGGTATTGCACATCAAATGAATAATTTTATTAGCCAACTATTAGGCAAAAACGTTGCTAATGAAATAAAATTTAATCCATATATGTTAAGACACACCCTAACATATCAACTATTCAGAGCTGAAGTTGGTCTACCTCTGATATCGTTTCAATTAAAACATTTTGTGGACAGTGTCTATAATTACACCTCTACTGGCTCTACCTCATTAGTAACACTGGGGTATGGTGATATAGGTGATATGCTTTCAAAAGATGGGAATCGAAAAGGTGATAAGAAATCACTGCGCCGAGCAGCTGAATTAGAGGCTATTAAGACTGCACATAATCCAAACGGTATATATTATGGTGGAAAGGCGAAGGAGCATAAAAAAGGTCTAACCAAGACATTTAATGGCTATATGGCTGAAGGTTATACGGAAGATGAAGTGTATGAAGCAATGGTAGATCAAGGGGTCGCCGTTGTCTACATGGGACAGGGGCTTTGCTATGGTAATAGACAGGAAGAGTATGATTCAAGTTTGCCATGTATTGGTTCACTACGCTGTAACCCAGCTCGGTGTAAACAAGCCGTTGTAACTATTAAACATGCTCCTAAATGGCGTGAAGTTTACACATTAAATAAGGCTAATTTAAATAAACCAGAATACTCGCAAAATCGTGATCAAATTTTAGCGGCAATGAACGAGGCTAAAATGGTACTGGAAAGTCTTGGTGAGGAAGTCGAACTATGAGTAATGAAGCTTATGACCAGAAAAATAGAGACGACTATGACGCAAATACATTACTATTGGAAAAAGCATTATCGGACATTAAATGCAATAAGAGGTTGAAAGTCACTGTAGCACAACTTTCAGAAATGACTGGTATTCATCGGAACACCATCTCAAACCGAGTTTGGCCTGGCCAAAAGCTAAAACAGATTAGAGAAGCCCGAAAAACTAAAGAGAAATCGCTTGAAGAACAAGTACGTTTAAGCATTAAAGATGTAAAAAATGCGCTAGAAGCAAAGCTAAGTCGAGCACAAAGTGAGGTTATCTACTGGTTTAATGAATATCAAGATACAAAAAAGATCGCTGAGCACTCAGATAAACGGTTACAAAAAATGAGAGAGTCACGAGATTACTATAAAGCACTATCTGACACAGATAAGAGGTCCCTATCAGAAGCCAGACAAGAAATTGAGAAATTGAGAAAAATGTTAGTTTTAGAAGATACAAAATCGAAACAGCTTATGCATTAGTCTGTCAAAAATCATCTATTCTATAGAGAGCATAATTTTAATTTCCTCTTGCTTAAAAGCTAGCGAGAGCTTAGCTAATAAGCATAAATCACACATATTAATACTTTGTGCCTAATAGAAATTTATCACTTTTCTCAGCTTTCACTTTATGCTGATATCAAACTGAGAATGGATAGGCAATAGACTCATGATACTGGTATCCTTCAACTTTAAAGTCATCCAATGTTACCCATGTTTCAATATCTTCGAGAGACTTAATCTCAGGGTTAATATGAAGCTTAGGTGCCGGATAAGGTTCGCGTTTTAATTGCACGTTACGCATTAATTCTAATTGATCTTCATAAATATGTGCATTTACGATCTTATGATAAGCTTTTCCAGCCTCGTGGCCCGTAATTTGAGCCATGAGAGCTAGTAAGGTAAACACTTGAATCTGATTAAAATTTTGACCTAATGGTACATCACATGAACGTTGTGATGAAGTCAAATACAGCTTTCCTCCTAACGATGAAAACGTATGGGTATGCATACAAGGACGTAAACATCCCATATGAAACTCACCTGGATTGTAGAAGGTTAGAATTTCACCTCGATCATCAATACCGTTTCGCAAGTTATTATAAATCTTACGAAGTTGGTCAAACTCCTCTCCTACTGAATTACGCCATCTTCGTCCCTGTACACCATAAACTCGGCCCATATCATCCTTACCTTTACGATAAGGATTAGCTAGCCAAGCTGCATTTTCATTGGCATTGGCGTTCCATGTATTACATCCAATAGCTCGAAACTGATCTGCGCTATCATAACCACGTAGATATCCCAACAACTCTGCGATAGCTGCTTTCCAATAACTCTTTCGAGTAGTTACTAAGGGAAACTCATTAGCTCCTACGTTGTAGTCTAAATCAGCATTAATAACGGTTAAGCAACGTTTTCCAGTTCGTTCATTCTCTACCCATACACCCTCATCAACTATACGTTGACATAAATCTAGATACTGTTTCATTCAATAACCTTAATTGGAATACACACTTATCTCAAAAGGTGATTTTTGTTGAACTGCGTGCACAAGACATTTTACCTTTTGATTTCATTGAGCATTATAAAGTTTCAAGGCTCAATTGTACAAACCTGTTCGTAACAACTAATTGTCTTAATAACTTATCAAAAGACTATACCCCAAGGGAACCAACTAAACAGACCTCTAAAACGATAAATAGACCACTTAAAATAGACTGCTATAATGGAACCACTTATAATAGACTATTTTAGGTGTTTATGTTTATCAGAGCCTACCTCCGCGCTTCTACCAAAGAACAAGACGCCAAACGTGCTAAAAGCGAACTCATAGCATTTGCCAACGATCATGACCACAAAATTGCCGCTTTCTATATTGAGAACGAATCAGGGGCAACGCTAGAGCGCCCAAAGCTGATGCAGTTGATTGATGATGCTCATGAAGGCGATGTGATCTTGGTCGAGCAGATAGACCGCTTAGCGCGGCTCAACCCAACCGACTGGGACACCCTCAAGCAAAAGCTGTCAGCTAAACGCCTCTCTGTAGTATCAAAAGAGTTGCCAACGTCTTATATGGCTCTGCAGCAAGCGAATAGCTCTGAGTTTATGGATAGCGTATTACGTGCCATTAACGATATGCTACTTGATATGCTTGCTGCCATTGCTCGTAAAGACTACGAGGATCGCCGCAATCGTCAGATGCAAGGTATTGCACATGCAAAATCTGAAGGCAAGTATAAAGGACGAAGGAAGGATATTAAGAAACGCAAAATCATCGCAAGCTTATTGAAAGCTGGTCATAGCTATTCTGAGATACAGGTGATGGCTAAGTGCTCACGTCAGCTGATTGCTGAGGTCGTTAAAGAGTCAAAATCAACATGATTTAAGGCAAGCCATAATAAGTGAACAGTAAGTATCTCTAATATTATAATTAAATATATGCTATAAAAACGAACATTAATCTATCTTTATAGTACAATAAATGTCCGGAGATTTTGGTCTAAAATTTAACTATAGGACTTTTTATGAAGAACTCAGTGGTTGGTCTCGCTGTTTTGGGGTTTGGTCTAATCAGTAGTCAGGTTGGGGCTACAGCTATATTGTATGAAAACAAATATCCTGATGAAGTACCTTATATTGACGTCTACTCTTACACTGAGTTTGGTAAAGCAGAGAAACCCGATGCTAGGATGACACAAATTTGGGAGAGTTCGGCTGAGATCAAAAACGAAACGTACTATACAAGTCCACACACGATTATTAAAGAAAATGGCAAAGTAAAGTATGCATTAGCTCGCGTTAGAGGCGCTGGTTATGCCTTTCCTAGTGAAGAATTTGACGACTGGGTTTTACTTAACTGTCAAAACCCTCGTAACTCATACATCGAAAGGGGTGACAACGAGCGTATCAGTTTAAAAGATTCCATGGCAATTGGTGGTAAGTATGGACCTGGACTTGGCGATGAGGGTTGGACTGATCATATTCCTCGTAAGGCAGTAGGTGTGCTGTTCAATACTTACTGTAAATAAGAGAGTATTGCTTTAACAAGTATTTCACACCTCAATAGGATGCTTACCAAATTGGTGGCATCCTTTTTTATTGGATTGATCCTTTTGAACCTAGGTTACATGGTAAATAGGACTAAATAAGCTGTCTAGTTACCCTCCTCTCAGCATAAAATATTTTTTGTGGATTTAGTTTATCTAACCTTACACAAGCTAACTTATCTACTTTGCGACATTAATTGTCGCCTTCCTCCTGAAGCTAGTTTCATATTTAAAATAATTGCTGTAAGTTAAGAGATGAAAATTTGTCCGGATTTACAACCTTAAGGAATGACTTATGAATGAACCTATAGTTACAGAAGAAACAAAGATACGGTGGGAGCCAACCGAAGCTAGCGTAAATGCTTGTATAGGTGCAATTCTTAAAAATGGTACAGAAGGAATTTCAGACAGCGATATATCTGTAGTTAAATACGACTATAAAAAGATATTTGAGTTATTTACGAAAGCAGCTGAACAAGGTCATGCTGATGCTCAAAACAATCTAGGATTAATGTACAAAGAGGGTTTAGCTATTCCGCAGAGTGATTACGAAGCATTTAAATGGTTCACAGAAGCAGCTGAACAAGGTCATGCTGATGCTCAAAATAATCTAGGGTTAATCTATCGTGATGGTAAAGAGACTCCCGAAGCTGTATATACGATACTGCATGATCATGAAATAAATGAAACAGAATTATCACCTAAGGATTATGAAGAACTATTTAAAGATTTCGGACTTGATAACCCTAAAAGCTTTGATTATCTAGACGTAGCGAAAGCACTTTCTGAAATAAAAGAAATAGACCATGATAAGGCTATTGAATGGTTCACCAAAGCAGCTGTTAATGGTAGCGATGCAGCAAAAGTTAATTTGAAAAATATGTCCGATACTTAAGGCGATGATAAGTAGGTTAATACTTTTTAGAAAAATTGAGGTAAAAAATGTTAAAAAGATTAAAATTATTCGCGTTATCTGCTCTTATTTTACCAGTCATTGCATGTTCATCTAGTGGAGCTCCAAGTGACTCTGAAATAAAAGAACTTGTGGTATCTAAAGTCACACGCAATATGTCTGATCAATCTTTAAAAGATCAGGTAGAACTCGATTACACTGAATGTAAAGCCACAGAAACTGAGGGTAAATATTTTTGTGTGGTATCAGTAGGTATTGACTATGAAGGAGAGAGACAAGTAGATACAAGAGGCTGGAGCTTTACCAAAGCTAACGATGATTGGTTTATAAAAGGACCTTTTGCTATTTCAGGTGAGGATAGAGCTAAAGCAGAGGGTAAATGATGAGTTCTCGCGGCTGCTTTTGAAAGTCCTTGATACCATCAAAACTATTTATATTGCTAGTCTTCTGAAATCAGGTCATAGCTATTCTGATATTCAAAAGATGACTAAGTGCTCACGGCATCTGATTGCTGATGTAGCTAAAGAAACACCTAAACTGCTCACTACTCATTAATCCACTATAAGTAGATTAATGAGCCTTTTTAACTAGTTCAGCTGGGACATACTGTTTTAAACTGGCTAATAAATTCTTTTAAGGTAAATCCCTCACTTAATGGACTATTATTATTGACTTGCTCAGGTGTTAAGTTATCAATAAAAGGTTGCTCATTTTTTGAAGCACCTCTACGAACAACCTCAAACCTCATAGGAGTTTCACCTGATTTATTAGCACGCCTAAGTGTCAGATTTTTAGACTTAGCTAAACTGAGTAGTTCAATATAATTATCCCCACGAGTAGTCGTTTTCTTAGTTAACATATTTATCTATAACCTAATTTTATGAGTTTTTAATGAAAGCCACTGTGTGAAATCTCTATAATTGTCAATCACCACAAGAGCCATTTAAACTCTTTATCTTTTGCATCCCATTCAAAGTTACTACCAAAATACTCTCTTCCATCGTACTTTATATGTTTGATTATGTCCGTATCTATATACTCATGATAATAAATTTCTAACTTTGTTGGGTCAAAATCACTACTAGATATAATCTGATTTTCCTCGAACTGTAGCCCTTCAGTGGTTTCCTTAGCCATAAATATAGCAGTATCTGAAGGTAAATCCATTATCACCCTAGTAGATGAACTAATACATTTTGTCTTAATTCCGAGTTTTTCTAAGGTACCTAAATCAAGGGAACATTCCCAATCATCATCTCCATTCTCTAAATCTACACTCAAAATACAGTCACTAGTTAATTCTGCGCCTGATATACACCACAAATTATCCATATCATACAGACAACCACCATCAACAAAATCGTGCTCTTTAGGTATTTTTAAATTACTTGATTCAGGATCGTCTAAATATTCAGCATATTCCTGTAAGTCAATGTCTTCATCTTCGAAATACTCATAAGTATTCTTTGCTACTGTACCAGCGTAAATAAATGTACCGTAACCTCTTAGTGCAATAATCATTACTATCTCCTCAATTAAATAGTGTACACATACGTTTGTTTTTTACCTTTTATTGAGATTACCAAAATAATTTTATATTGCATAGTATGTAGATCTTCTTTACGACATTATACGTCGTGTCCGACATAATTTGACTATTTAAGAGGTTTTGATAGGTTGTACAGCTCGCTACATTTTTTCCATATTCACTCATGTTTATACCTATCTGTGCAAAAGACTGAGCTATCCCAGCTGAAAATCTCCTATTATCTGCTCTTTGAAGTTATATTTTATTTGTCAATTTAAGAATTTTTTAGTCAAATTCTACAGATGCGTCATTTAATGTCGCACAGGACTCTCGAGTCATTGCAATAGAAATAGATTTAGACGATAGTAATACCAAACAACTATTCATCAAGGGGTGTTATATGAAAAAAATATGTCTGACATTAATTTTGGCAATCAGCAGTACTTATAGTTTCGCAGGACTGCCTGAGATGATGAATACTTATAATAATCCAAAAACTGCACCGAATGTATCCGAATGTAAAGGTGATATCTATTGCAATGGGTTTATCGCCTTATCTAAACAATGGAGAGATATTCCTGACTCTTATCGTTATGAGGGTGCCCATGACATTAAGTACTACGCCAAAAGAGGCTGGACTTATGATGATCAAGGACGAAATAGAGGGCTTTCTATGGGTTTTGGTTGGTCTGCAGATAGATCAAATCGCTTTATAGAAGGTGCAGAGTACTATACTGATAATAGAGGGTATATTCCTGACCACTATGAAGGGGGGTTAGCAGTATTGCTATATATAGAAGATAAAAATGGATGGACAAAATAATAGCCTTAACAATAAAAAACGTAGGAATATCAATGAATAAAAGTTTTTTAAAAACAGTGAGTGCTAGTCTATTAATTTTAATGTACTGCTCAGTTGCAAATGCAGATTTGCAGCGCTTTTATGAAGAGTCAACAGACAGCTGGGATTGTGGCTACAAAAATAGTTTGGGTGAAGTGGTGGTTCCTACTGGTCTGTTTGAGGCTTGTGGAGATTTTTCTGATGGTTTAGCTTATGTTGGAAAAATAAAAAAGGGCTACGATGAAGAAGGTAATCTAAGCTATAAAAACCTTCAGGGCTTTATTGATAACAAGGGTAGATTGGTTATTCCTGTTGAGCATGAAGCTAATGATACAGGTGTGGATACTGACTATAAGAGCTTTAGTGAAGGGCTAGTGGCTGTTTATCGTAATGGTAAGTATGGATATATGAATAAGCAACGAGAACTTATCATTCCCTATCAGTATCAGTCAGCAGAAGCATTTCAAGACGGGTTGGCAGTCGTAAGCTTGAAAGAGAAATATGGAGCTATTGATCAATCAGGAAAAACTATTGTTCCTTTTAAATTTAACTTTCTTCACTCTTATTCAGATGGACTGGCTCAGTATACTGAAAGTAATCATTGGAATAATGGCAGTCAATATGGTTTTGTTGATACCAATGGCAATATCTCAATTAAAGCAAAATGGGATCGTGCTTGTGATTTTTCAGAGGGTTTAGCAGCCGTTCGAGTGGGTGACTATGAGACTGGTAAATGGGGTGTTATCGATAAATCTGGTAATTTTATCGTGGAACCTAAGTACGATGCGCCCAATATTCAAACTTGGAGCGACGCATACTACGATGATTGCTACTACAAAGAAGGTAAAATAAATATGTATCAATACACTGATGCTAGTAAACCACACGAAAGTAGTATTACAAGATATACGCTTGACAATCAAGGTAATGTCATTAGTGAAACGTTCTATGCTAATTGGGATGCTGTTATCAAAAAATATGAATCCCAAAGTTGGTAAAAGTATATTAAGGAATACGCTATGAATAATTATGTTCAATCAGTCGCTATGCAGCCCTCTTGGATGACTCGTACTACACTAAACGATATAGGTCATTTGATTCAAAAAAGCACTTGGCAGTTTGAAGAGGATATTAATCTTGCTGATAAGATGAATCTTAGCGACGTACAAGAAACATCCGTTACCCGTATAAAATGCACTGAAAAATACAATACTTGGCAAGAGATGATAGCTTGTCAAGTTTATCAGCTATGCTGCGATAAAAGCTCATCTGAGTTTACAAAACAAGAGTTTTTAGACAGATTTGAGAACGATCTCGACAAAAGATGGCCTGGTAGGAAAGATATAGAGGGAACTGTTGTACATTGTTTAGGGGTGATGAGGAAAAACAATCAACTAGAGCAGTTAAGTAGAGATTCATATCGCTTATTGGATGAAAGCTCAGTACAAGGACTTGATGTTCAGACATCTCATGATGTTTTGACTACTGAAAAGAATAGAGATTCTTATAATGTAGACAGTATTATCAAAGACGGATGTTTTTTACCTAAGGCTAAAATCGAAAAAACACTCGAACGCCTAGAAGCTAAAAAAAATATAATCTTACAAGGACCTCCTGGGACTGGCAAAACGTGGCTAGCTAAGAGATTAGCCTTTGCCTTAATCGGTCAGCGTAATGACAATCAAATAAAAGCGGTACAGTTTCATCCAAATCTCTCTTATGAAGACTTCATACGTGGTTGGCGGCCCTCAGGGGAAGGTCGATTATCATTAGTAGATGGACCTTTTATGGAGATGATAAAAAAATCGATAGAAAATCCTGAAAAAGAGTATGTCATCGTCATTGAAGAGATTAATCGTGGCAACCCAGCCCAAGTATTTGGTGAGATGCTCACACTACTGGAAACGGACAAGAGAAACCCAGATGAAGCGTTAGAGCTATCTTATAAAAAGTCTGATGGTGAACGTGTATTCATACCTGAAAACTTATACGTTGTGGGAACTATGAACGTTGCCGACAGATCACTTGCACTAGTTGATCTCGCCTTGCGTCGCCGCTTTGCTTTTATTGACTTAGAACCTACACTTGGAAAAGCTTGGCAACGCTGGGTACACTCTCAAAATGGTATCGATATCGATTTCTTAAGACAGATTGATAGTCGTATGACTGACTTAAACAATGAGATCTCAGCAGACAAAAATCTTGGTGCGCAATTTCAGGTAGGACATAGTTATGTGACACCAGCTGGTAATATGAAAATCAATAATCAAAAAGCATGGTTTAGTGACGTTGTCGCAACAGAAATAGCGCCTTTACTGGATGAATACTGGTTCGATGATCTCGAAAAATCTCAAAAAGCTCAAAAGCATTTAGTTGAAGGCTTATAGTATGTCTATCAAGCTTGATGAAAAGAACGGGTATATTGGCAAAATACCCGTTCGTAATCTATGGTTACTCATGCTGTATGCTTCAGATATCTATAAAGAGCTTAATATAGCCAATGTCGCTGTTGAAGAAAACCCTGATGATATTCCAGAACTGGTTGCAGAAATACTGTGCCGCCGCGTTGAACGTCGCATTCAGCTAAACCTAAGTTATGCGTATCATCATCGTGAAGCAGTAGTTAGCCGAGTTCGTGGAAAAATAGACCTGCTTGACACTGAAAGAGGCAGGTTACTTGAGCGAGGTAAGATCTCCTGCAGCTTTGATGAGTTAACCATTGATACACCGCGTAATAAATATGTTAGGGCAGCTCTTGAGGTTATTTCTAAAGTCGTTAAACGAAAAGATTTGGCTCATCGGTGTCGATCGCTAGATATACGTCTAAGACGAATGGGGGTTAGTCAAATACGCCCTAGTCGTAGTGAAATATCATTGGATAGATTTGGAAGGCACGATGCTAAAGATAAGCCTATGGTGACGGCCGCACATCTTGCCTTTAATCTAGCACTGCCTACTGAGTCTAAGGGTTGCACTACTTTACCTTTACCTGATAGAGATGATCTGCCGTGGCTTCGCAAGCTTTTTGAAAAAGGCGTCGCTGGGTTTTATGATACAGTTCTGTCAAATCAATGTTATCGCGTCAGTGCAGGGAAAGTACTTAAATGGCAAATAGATGATAAAAGTTCAGGAATGGATAAGATTTTTCCTAATATGAAGACGGACATCATCATTGATAATACGGACTTGGCGTATCGCATTGTTATAGATACTAAGTTTAATGCTGTAGTTACAAGTGGATGGTATCGAGATGAAACGTTAAGAAGTGGGTATCTGTATCAGATGTATGCTTACTTGAGGTCTCAAGAGGACAGTAACGATCCTCTTAACAAGAATGCTTGTGGTCTATTTATTCATCCTTCGATAGGTGAGAATATCAATGAGTATGTCATTATTCAAAACCATAAAATAAGCTTTACTACTGTAGATCTAAACACTACAGCAAATGAGGTCCGAGAACAGTTATTGAAAATTGTGCAATGTAGCTTTAATGTCGAGCCTTTCCTAAAAACTGTGTAACTGCTTATAATCCACTAACCGGAGAATAAGCAACGACGAACCAATCTGACCTTAAAAAACTGGCCGAGCAAATGGCTGGTAGCATGAACAGCTTTGAGGATACCAAAGACTTTCAAAAGCAGCTCATGCAATCCTTTATCGACACTGCTCTTGAAGCTGAGATGGAAGACCATCTCGGCTACCCCAAGCATGAAAAAGCAGACAAGCCTAATAAGCGCAGTGGACACACTAAAAAGACCGTCCGCAGTGACACAGGCGATATTGAGATATCCACTCCTAGAGACCGTGATAGCAGCTTTGAGCCTGTGCTGGTCAGTAAGCATTAAACTCATATCTCAGGTCTTGACGATAAAATCATTTTTTTTACGTCAAAGGTCAAACTACCACTGAGATTGTCGAAACGGTTAAAGAGTTCTATGACGTCGATATCTCAAGCAGCTTAGCTTCAAGAGTCACTGACAACATCTTGGAAGACATCACCGCTTGGCAGAACCGGCCATTAAACTTTGTTTATCCTATCGTCTATTTGGACTATATTGTCGTTAATGTACGTTAAGACAAGCAGGTCAACAACAAAGCCATTTACTTAGCCTTAGGCATCAACTCTAGCGGTAAGAAAAAGCTGCTTGGCATATGGCTATCTACTTCTTATTAGTAATAATAAATTTGCTCAGCAAGTCATATAGTCTTTTATCTGGATAATCTTTCTCTTACTGATATGGCTTACTCAGCTGATTTAATTTTATTAAAGATTTAGAAATCGGTATTAGTTGATATTAGAAGCTATTCTGATTGAATAACTAGTACTTATAGTATTTCCTAGAGTTGCATAACTTACTTGCTCTAGAGCTTTCTGAGACCTATATGGACTGAACAGCTCATCAAGAGTGTAATAAAAACCACCATCATTTACTCCGAACATATAATCAAAAAATATTTTTGCCATCGCAGATTGAGGGTGGCTAAAGTTACGACAAGCTATATTGGGAGTCCAACTACCGCTATATAGCTTATCGAAAATTCTCTCGATATTGTCAGAAATAGAGTTTGATGCACGCTTTCTAGTAATATTTGGTTTTTGCACATATGCAGCTGCACTTTCAACCGCTTCATAAATTATATAATGTATGGTCGATACAGAGTATTCAGCTAAACATGCTCTGAGAATGCTAATTAGCTTGTCGCCAATAGGCGGTGCTAGATCGTTCAGTCTTGACCTAGTGATTAGGTAGTTTAAACACTCTCCTAGCTGTACCTTTTCACACCAGCTCTTAAATTGACTATCCGCTACTAGAGCACTGGTATTTTTTCTAGATTTAGCGTTTATCGAGATTTTAGTAAGATTCTCAATACTATAAGAAAACTCAAAAATCGCTTGATAGAAATCTACTTCTAACTCTTGTTCTTCGTCGATGGTTACGTATTTGTAGCTATTTTCAGGAGCGAGTATAAGCAGATTTCGCTTAAAGAGATGATGTAGTATCTCTTCATCTAATTTAGAGAACGGTGATAGAGGTAATAATAAATTATCGCGTAGAGAAACTGTAGTTCTAAGATTCTCTACCCCTAAGCTCTCTACTGTCGCAGCAAGTAAAAACCTATCCACATCGTTAAGTGCAGTTAATACAGGGATGTTGGTTAATTGAATATCTCTGTAGTAGTTAATGTATGCTAGAACGTCCTGTTTATACTCTTCTGCTAAACGATCTTGCTTAAGATTATATTCTAAATACTCTTGATTCCTTCTCTCTTGAAACGTATCCCAACAATCATCACACCGCCAACTATCAGGTTTTAATTGAGTAAGCTGTGAACGAGTATGGCAAATCTTAGTTGTACCGCAGTCTATGCATTGACAGTCCAGTACGACAAGATGAGCATTTATTTTAACGATACTAGGTATATCCTGATGCTTAACATCAAACTCTTGACCTATCTCTTTACAGGTATATATAAAACCACTTCGTTTGTCGGCTTCTCTTAGCCAGTACCTCTCACAGATCAGCTTATTAGTTTCTGTTATATCTGACTGATACTCTAGTTTAGTTTTCACGCTCACCTCTCAATACCGACTATATCCCGTGGATATTGTAGCTTACCACTGTGAGTATTGCTATCTTTAGCAGTGGTTAATGAGATGACAACAGATGAGCGTATGATTGCCTTTGGAAAGCGTGTCCGTGAGATGCGAAAAAGCAAAGGAATATCCCAAGAAAGATTGGCGGAGATGGCAGGTATTGATCGTAGCTATATGGGAAACATTGAGCGTGGAGAGAAAAACATTACTCTGAAGAAAGCGTATGAAATATGCGATGCGTTAGATATTGAGATACGAAATTTAGTCTAAAGCACCTATTATTGTTTTAAATCATTCGCCTGATCTTGCCATTAACGGCAGATTAAAAAAGCGTTCACCTACTACAGCTAAAGACCTAGCTTTATATAAGGTGTACCCTATCGAATACAGACAGAAAATGTTACTTGTATTTATATCAAAAACGATTTTTATAGTCTGGGTACAAGCTGAATTTCTACGACAAGGATAGATGGAGAAAAATCTACCTAAACTGCTCCATGATATGGGATGTACTAATTTTATTTTGGATTTACTATAAAAGAAAACAATATTCTAATATTTGCTATAATCAATTTATCAATAATTAAATACTGAAAATTATGTTGCCTATTTTTCAAACACTGAATGGAGCACCATGGCGCATTTTGCCTCCAGGTGAGCATCCTGCTACCTTACAAGAAGTCAAAGAGCTTTTAGCGTTTAACAGTCATAGGCTTAACTTATTTAATGGTCTTGTATCTGCAGCTAGTTTACTCGCTCAATCAGGGTGCCAATATTTATATCTTGATGGAAGTTATGTAACAGAAAAGGATATACCTAGTGATTTTGATGCTTGTTGGAGTATTGAGGAAGTTGACTTAGATTCACTTGACCCTATTATTTGGAATATTGAAAACGGTACTATTGCCCAAAAAGAACGGTTTGGAGGAGAGCTTTATCCTAACTGTACAGAAGGAGCTTCTGGAAAATTATTTAAGGAGTTTTTTAAGAATGAAAAACATACAAATCAGGAAAAAGGGATTATCGTCATAGACCTTCAAACTGAATTTTATGTTTTTTCTCAAGGAGTATAGAAAATGATCTTAAACTCTTTTGAATTTCATTTAACGGAACAGAAAATCGAGAAAATAAGAGCAACTGTTTCCGAAGTGGACAAAAAAAAATTTGACACTTCTATAAGCCCTATTTTACTAAAAATAGAGCTTAATTCATTAAACGCGCTCTTAAATAATTTAGTCGAGCAAAGAGATTATTATCTGGAAATTAGTAGAAATTTTAAGAACAAAAATCCCATCAGAGAAGATGTAATAAAATCTCCAGAAAATCTAGTCTATATAAGAATAGCAAATGATATTTCTCAAGAAGAAATAGCTGCTATTTTAAGGACTAATGTTGAAGAAGTAAAAAGGCAAGAGGCATATCTAAATAAAAATTTAGATGTTATTTCCTTGTTAAAGATAAATGACTATTTGAAAGAAAAAATATCTAGTAATTTAGATGCTAATAGCTCTCAGGTTTCTTGGGATAAATTTCCAATTAGAGAAATGCTAAGACGCGGATGGTTGCCGTCGGGAGATGCTGATCCAATAAGTTATATTAAAGGACTAGTTACAGATATTTTTGGAAATGGTAAGTATGAAGTAGCATTACATAGGAAGTTTAGCTTTAATGGAAATTTTCCTAGTGAGTATTCACTATTTGCATGGCAAATTCAGGTTCTCAAAAAAGCAAAAGAAATATCAGAGCAAAGCAAAGTCCCCAAGTTTAATAAAGACTTGTCTTGGTTAAATCAGTTAGTTAGAATTTCTACAGACTCAAAGGGACCTCTCAAGGCTCAGGAGTTTCTTTTATCAAAAGGAATAATATTGATTGTAGAGCCACATTTACCATCTACGTATCTTGATGGTGCTGCAATGCTTCTACCTAACACATCCACTCCTGTAATAGCCCTTACATTACGATATGATCGCTTAGATAATTTTTGGTTTGTTCTTTTACATGAATTGGGGCATGTTTTTCTTCATTTGAATGATGAGCGAATCGCTATATTTGATGAAGATGTTGGCATGACTACTGATCAGATAGAAAGTGAAGCTGACAATTTTGCTCTGAACAACCTAATTCCAGCAGAACAATGGGATGTATGTATGTGTAGATTTTATTTAAATGAAGAGACATTAAAAGAAGATGCCGAAAATTTCAATATTCATCCAAGCATAATTGCTGGAAGAATAAGAAAAGAAAACAATAACTATCAAATATTTAATGAGCAAATAGGATCAAAACAAGTACGGAAACTTTTTTGGGATAACAACTATGATTTTGAGTAAGTATTATGTTCCTTTTTTAAAGTGGCGACAAAGTGAATACCAGGCATTATATAAGCTCAAAGAAGAAATTAAGGATTTTATTGTACCTTATATAATCTTACCTCCCCTTGAATATGATTTTGAAGCAAAGTGTTTAAAGAAAACTATTCAAGAGCACATTGAACCTATGCCAGATAGAATTGAAAAGAAATGGGGTACTAGACCAGCTCTTTTAGATTTTCATAATAGTATAGAAGAAGAGATCATGGATAATGGGGAGAGTGTTGTAAAATACGTATATACCAAAGCTCTTGCTATGGGATGTAAGCTAATTCCAGTTATATCACTCCAAAAATCCAATACTTATTTAGTAGAAATCAAATCAGTTGTTATCACTCAAAAATGTGGCATTGTGTTGAGGCTTTTTTTAGAAGACTTGGATAAATTAACTATAAATAATGAAATTGACAAATTATTAAGTTTTTTTGATTTTGGCATAGGTGATATCGACCTGATTATTGATTTAAGAACACCTGACAAGTTTGAGCCATACCCTTTATTTTCCAATCTAATTTATACGAAAATTTCTTATATAAACAATCTTAAAGATTATCGCTCTTTTGTTATAGCAGCAAATTCATTAGATTTAGGAGAAATCAAGCAGCCAGGAGGAGTTTTTACTCGTCATGAGTGGATGCTATACCCTTATCTTGTAAATAAATTCAAAGAAAAAACACCAACTTTTAGTGATTACACAACTGACAATATAAAATTTCTTCCTCAAATAGATATGAGGAAGATTAATCCGTCAGCAAAATTAATTTATACACTACCTCATGAGTGGCATGTATTAAAGGCTAAAGCATTTAGAGGAAATACAAAGCAGATGCTTAACCTTTGCTCAAATGTTATTAACCTACCAGAGTACAAAGGTATCGCCTTTTGTGACGGCGATAAGCGAATTTATGATACCGCTAATGGAACAGCAAACTTTGGCAACTTAGGAACATGGAAGCAAGCTGCTATTAACCATCATATGACAAAGGTTGTGCATCAACTCTCCAGTTACCACGCTTCAATAATTTAGTTTTAATTTCCAAAGCTAACTGTTGAATAGTCATAAATACATTCAATTGCTCATACAATTCTTTTCTAGATTTATGCTCAAGCCTTTCTGTAACACCAGATCGATAGAGTAAATCGATAACCTCTGCCTTCCATAGGATGTGAGCTAAACTTAAAAATTCTACGTGTGGATTAATTTTTGCTCGCCTAATTGAGCAAAAGCTTACGCCACCTCTAGGACCTTTAGTTGCTAAAATAAGCCCGCACCATTCGGGAGTTGAGTTCATTACATCTTTATAATGGTTTTCAGCTACAACAAAAGTAACTTTTTGCAGGCTTTTTGAATACTGTAATAACTGATTTGGCAGTCTGAGTAAATTATCTTTAGAACTTTTAATTTCATACCCATGGATGTAGTTAGCAAACAAGGCTATATCTATTCGATTACGACCATGTTCTAAAGATAGTTCATCAACTACTAAATGTTCACTCTTAGCGTAGTATTGTCTTTGCAATCGATTGTGCAAAGCATGACGGATATCTTGCTCATTTGTTGCATTCATTTTTTTGAAGTATCCAAACCTGACCTATAGTGCAAATATTTATTATAAAACGATAAGCATCAGTATGCTCTTTTACATAGCCCCGTAAAGCGCCATTGAGTAGTGCGATGGAGATTATATTCTAACTGTTTTAGGTTTTAAATTCTGTTTCCAGATGTGTATATCATTGGTAGTACCAAGCTGGCAGAAAACAGGAGCTTCCCTTATGATCATATCATTGGTAATGCCAAGTATGAACTGTTTAACAAAGTCTACTCAATCGGTCATACTTTATTTATCTAAGATCTGTGCAGTTTAGTTTGCACATCACAATTATATCAAATACGCTAGATTACTGTATGGTTGAGAGCATATCGGGCTATAAATAATAAACATATGTTAAAGTATCAATTATCCCTAACGCTAGCTAGATAGGAAGCCTACTGCCATGGCTGGTATCAACAAATTAGAGTTATCTGAAACAGATATTATCAGCAAGTTCATTCTACCTGCCATTAAAAGCTCAGGCTGGGATGACATGACCCAAATTCGCGAGGAAGTGAAGCTTCGTGATGGTAAAGTTATCGTACGTGGTCAGATGGCAGTGCGTAAAACAGTCAAGTCTGCTGATATTGTTCTGTATCACAAGCCTAATCTGCCGCTTGCTGTTATTGAGGCCAAAGCGAACAAACACTCTATTGGTAAAGGAATGCAGCAAGCACTTGATTATGCTGGGCTACTCGAAGTGCCGTTTATATTTTCATCTAATGGTGATGGCTTTATTTTTCATGATAAAACCAATACCACTACCCTTGAAACAGAAGTTTCACTAGCAGACTTCCCGACGCCAGCTGAGCTATGGGATAAGTACTGTCAGTGGAAAGGTTATATGCAAGCTCAACTGCCTATTATCACTCAAGACTATCACGATGATGGCAGTGGTAAGTCACCACGCTACTATCAGTTACAAGCCATCAATAAGACCATAGAAGCAGTCTCTCGTGGACAGGATCGCATCCTGCTCGTAATGGCAACAGGGACGGGTAAAACTTACACTGCATTTCAAATCATCTGGCGTCTGTGGAAGGCTAGAGAAAAGAAACGTATCTTGTTTTTAGCAGATCGTAATATTTTGGTCGATCAAACTCGGGTTAATGACTTTCAGCCTTTTGGCACTGCGATGACCAAAATAGAAGGCCGTACGGTTGATCCAGCCTTCGAGATTCATCTTGGCTTATATCAGGCGTTAACAGGTCCAGAAGAGCATCAGAAAGCCTTTAAACAGGTTGCACCAGACTTCTTTGACCTGATTGTCATTGACGAGTGCCACCGAGGTAGCGCTGCTGAAGACAGTGCTTGGCGTGAGATATTGGAATACTTTCATAGCGCGACACAAGTAGGCTTAACAGCGACCCCTAAAGAGACTAAAGAAGTCTCTAACTCTTATTATTTTGGGGATCCTCTTTATACTTATACCTTAAAACAAGGCATTGAAGATGGATTTTTAGCGCCCTATAAAGTAATTCGAATTGATATCGATGTCGATCTACATGGTTGGCGTCCAACCAAAGGACAGACAGATAAGCGTAATGAGTTGATTGAAGATCGTATCTATAACCAAAAAGATTTTGATCGCACTTTAGTGATTGATGAGCGTACTGAATTGGTGGCTCAGACCATCACTAGCTACCTTCAGCGTACTGACCCAATGGCCAAGACCATTGTATTCTGTAATGACATTGATCATGCAGAGCGCATGCGCCGTGCTTTGATTAACTGCAATCCAGAGCAGGTCAAAAAGAACGAAAAGTATGTCATGAAAATCACGGGTGATGATGAGTTAGGCAAAGCGCAGCTTGATAACTTCATCAATCCAAAGAAACCTTATCCAGTGATAGCGACAACGTCGGAGCTGATGACGACTGGTGTCGATGCCCAAACTTGTAAGCTAATCGTCTTAGATCAAAACATCAAATCGATGACCAAGTTTAAGCAAATTATTGGCCGTGGGACTCGTATCAATGATAAATATGGCAAACTATGGTTTACGATTCTCGACTTCAAAAAAGCAACTGAGCTATTTGCCGATGAGCGCTTCGATGGTACTCCTGAGCGTGTTATGAAAATGACACCATCACAGGTCAATGGAGGCAGTGATGAGCTAGATGAGATGGTAGATGGTGAATCAGGGGCCGAATTAGAGGAGACTTATGATACTAAAACGTCTCACAACAACGAAGGTGACAATGACTCCCATATGGGCGGCAGTGACGTTGATACAGGTGACGACCTTGGCGGCAGTGAGCCAGCGAAAAAATACTATGTGAAAGGTGTAGCTGTAAAAGTAACGGCACAGCGTATCCAGTATTATGATACTGATGGTAAGCTAGTCACCGAGTCTTTTCAGGACTATACTCGCAAAACTTTCACTAAGCAGTTCGCTAGTTTGGACGAGTTTACCAAGCGTTGGAACGATACTGAGCGCAAACAAACCATCATTGATGAGCTGGCAAATGCTGGTATTATTTGGGAAGCACTACAGGAAGAGGTCGGTTCAGACATGGACCCCTTCGACCTAATTTGCCATGTGGTATATGACCAGCCACCCTTGACGCGTCGTGAACGTGCGAATGAAGTTAAGAAGCGCAATTACTTTACCAAGTATTCAGACACTGCTCAAAAAGTACTAAATGCCTTGCTCGATAAGTATGCTGATGCGGGTGTAGAAGAGATCGAAAGCCTAAACGTGCTTAAAGTAAAACCACTTGATCAATTAGGTAGTCCGATGGAAATTGTCAGAGAAGGCTTCGGTAGTAAACAAGATTATCAGCAAGCCATTAGTGATCTTGAAAGTGAAATCTATTGGGCACCGCCACCCAAACAAGCTTAAGCAACTAGAAAAAATTAGCTACAATCCATATATCTAAGCCTCTTATTGAGGCTTGTTTTATTCGTACTATTTATGAAAATCTATCGTTTATTGAAAAGAGAAACAACATGTCAATCAGTTCAGTTATTAAGTCTATTCAAGATATCATGCGTCAAGATGCTGGTGTCGATGGCGATGCTCAGCGTCTAAGCCAGTTGTCATGGTTATTGTTTCTCAAGATATTTGATGCGCAAGAAGAAGCGCTTGAGTTCGAACAAGAAAACTATAAGACCCCCATCCCTGAGAAATACCTTTGGCGTAACTGGGCAGCTGATTCCGAAGGCATCACTGGTGATGAGCTACTAGAGTTTATAAACGACGAGCTATTTGCTGATTTAAAGAACCTAACGGCACCAGTAGATACCAACCCACGTGGCTTTGTCGTGCGTCAAGGTTTGAGCGATGCCTACAACTACATGAAAAACGGCACACTACTACGCCAAGTGATTAATAAACTCAACGAAGTGGACTTCAATCGTTCGGACGAACGTCATCTATTTGGTGATATTTATGAGCAACTGCTACGTGATTTACAAAGTGCGGGCAATGCAGGTGAGTTTTATACCCCTCGTGCCGTGACACGCTTCATCGTTGACCGTGTAGATCCAAAGCTCGGTGAGCGCGTCATGGATCCAGCTTGTGGTACAGGTGGGTTTTTGGCCTGCTCATTTGATCATATCAAAAACAATTATGTCGAAACTGCTGAAGATCATCAGATACTACAAAAACAAATTTTAGGGTTTGAAAAGAAACAACTGCCGCATTTGCTCTGTACGACCAATATGATGCTGCATGGTATCGAAGTTCCCGTACAGATACGCCACGATAATACCCTAAATAAGCCGCTGTCTAGCTGGGATAGTGATATTGATGTCATCGTAACCAACCCGCCTTTTGGTGGCACTGAAGAGCACGGTATCGAAAAGAACTTCCCTGCTGAGTTCCAAACACGTGAAACGGCAGATTTGTTTTTGCAGTTAATCATTGAGGTCTTGAAAGATAAAGGTCGCGCTGCTGTCGTATTGCCTGATGGAACCTTGTTTGGTGAAGGGGTAAAAACCAAGCTAAAGAAGATGCTGACAGAAGAATGTAATCTGCATACCATCGTACGCTTACCAAACGGTGTGTTTAACCCTTATACGGGCATTAAAACCAATATTCTCTTTTTTACCAAAGGCCAGCCAACCAAAGATATTTGGTTTTATGAGCATCCTTACCCTGAAGGCGTCAAAAACTACAGCAAAACCAAACCAATGAAGTTTGAAGAGTTTCAAACCGAGATTGATTGGTGGGGTGATGAGTCTGACGGCTTTGCCAGTCGTGTCGAAAACGATCACGCTTGGAAGGTCAGTATTGAAGAGGTCATCGAGCGTAACTATAACCTCGATATCTCCAACCCCTACCAAGGTGAAGTCATTGATTATGATCCTAATAAGCTACTGGCTGACTATGCCGAACAGCAACAAAGCATCGATACGTTACGCAGCCAATTAAAAGATGTGCTGAGCGCTGCACTGTCTGCTAACACGACAGAGAGCAACTAGCTATGAATCTAAAAACGAGCTTAGAGATGAATGAAGACATAAGCAAGCCAGAGCAGTTAATCACTGAGCATATCGATATCTGGACCAGTGCTATACTAGCTAAGTCGACTAGTGGACGTGGCAGCAGTAAAAAGTATGAGCTGTATGGTATTACTAAATTACGTGAGCTGATCTTGGAGTTAGCGGTACGTGGCAAACTAGTTCCACAAGATGCTGATGATGAGCCTGCATCTGCTTTGTTAGATAAAATAGCAGTTGAAAAGGCTCAGTTGATTAAAGAAAAGGTAATCAAGAAGACTAAGCCATCACCCCTTATTAGTAATAATGAGAAAGCCTTCGAACTGCCCCAAGGCTGGCAGTGGGTGAGATTAAACGAGGTTCTAAATATTTTCAATGGCAATAGCATCAATGCCAGACTTAAAGAAAGTAAGTATAGCAATGTAACTAATGGATTGCCTTATATTGGTACAAAAGATGTGGGCTATGGCTTTGAGATTTTAAATTATGACAATGGAATAAGTATTCCTTATGAAGAACCCAAGTTCAAAGTAGCCAAGGCAGGTTCAGTTTTAATATGTGCTGAGGGTGGAAGTGCAGGTAAAAAATGTGGAATAACAAATAGAGATATATGTTTTGGCAATAAGCTTTATGCTAATCAAGTATTTCATAAAGACCTAAAATCAGAATTTATACTAATGAGCTTTCTGTCTCCAACTTTTTTTAGCCAGTTTTCGGATTCGATGACAGGAATAATTGGTGGTATTTCAATGGCAAAATTCTCACATCTTGTAATTGCCATTCCTCCCAAAGAAGAACAACAGCGTATTGTTGCCAAAGTCAATGAACTGATGCTTCTATGCGATCAGCTAGAGCAGCAAACTGAAGACAGTGTCGATACTCATGCCACCCTTATAGAAGTACTGTTAGCCACATTAACAGAAAGTATTAATTCTGATGAATTGAAGAAAAATTGGAAGAGAATTGCAGAATGTTTCGAGATTTTATTTACTACTGAGCAAAGCATCGAAGAGCTTGCTAAAGCAATTCTTGATATGGCAATTAAAGGGTTGCTTACAGACACTTTGGATATCAAAGTTGTACCACTTAAAAAAGTATTATCATTTGGACCGAAAAATGGGTATTCACCAAGAGAGGTTGATTATCCTAGCGAAGCAAAAGTTTTATCTTTAGGGGCTACATCAACAGGAAGTTTATTACTCGAAAAAAGCAAAAGCTTTGATAAAGAAATAGCTGCTGATTCCCATTTATGGTTAACTAAAGATGATATTTTAATACAGCGTGGAAATTCAGCTGAATACGTTGGCAGTAATTTACTGATACATGAAGATATTCCTGGTTTCATCTATCCAGATTTGATGATGAAAATTCAAGCAGATAGCTGTATAAACCCAAAATACTTATCTATAGCTCTATCGTCACCTACTTCGAGGAGGTTTATGTGGGAGCGAATGGTAGGGACTTCTGGTACTATGCCAAAAATAAATCAGAAAACTGTCGAATCCGTTCCAGTTCCTTTACCAACCTTAGAAGAGCAAAGCCAAATCGTTGCCAAAGTCGATGAATTAATGACTATTTGCGATCAGCTAAAAGAGAGGCTACAGCAGTCTCAAGAGACGCAAATTCAGCTTACTGATGCGTTGGTTGATCAAGCTTTAGGGTGAGTTTTAGTATTGGGCTAAGTGTTTTATATGTCTTGATAAGATATAATATCTCTTATCAAGACACTCTACTCGGTAAATCGAATAATGTTGATGTTGCTGGTAAGGACAACTGACCGTTTACACAGACCGTATTGTGCAGAATTAAAAATGCACAGTCAGAATGTGACGCTCTACATTAGTAAATAAAACGGCTTGTGCATAAATTAGGGGTTGTAAAATTCCTAGGCGTGCCTTTTAATATTGCCAGTTACGCCCTATTAACGCATATGATCGCGCAAGTTTGCGAGCTGGAAGTGGGAGAATTTATCTGGACCGGCGGTGATTGTCATATTTACCAAAATCATAGAGAGCAAGTAGAGTTACAGCTCACTCGCGAGCTTTATCAGCTGCCGACACTGGCATTAAATAAAGAAGTGAAAAATATTTTTGCTTTTACTTTCGAGGACATCAGCGTTGACGGTTATGAATCGCATCCGGCTATTAAAGCGAAAGTGGCGGTTTAAGCGACTGAACTGTGGAATTAAGAAAACTGTAAAACTAGAAAATTAATGAATAATAAAAGGGATAAGTTATGAGTTATGCGCATACCGAAGTTGCCCAAATCGCCGCGATTAGTAGCAATCGCTGCATCGGTAAAGACAATGAATTGCCGTGGCATATCTCGGCTGATCTACAGCATTTTAAGGCTATGACCACTAAGCAAAACGATGGGGATACAGATAGTATTCAAGGCATCGTTGTTATGGGACGCAAAACGTTTGAGTCGATGGGCAGTAAGCCGCTCCCAAAACGTGTCAGCTTTATCATCAGCACTCAGCTTGATTACGCTGAGCAAAAAAACCTAACCGACCGTGATGATGCTTATGTCGTGCATAATTTAGACGATGCCTTGACGCAAGCGGCAAGCCTCGCTCATGGCGCGCATTTAGATACAATCTGGGTTATCGGCGGCGAAAAGGTGTTTAAAGATGCCATGATGTACACCGATCGTATCGAGCTGACCCATGTCGATACAAAGATCAATGACGGCGATGCGTTTTTTCCGGAGCTTCCAAGCGACTTTGTCGCGGCAGAAAAGTCTGACTCTCAGCATGATGAAAAAAGTGGTTTAGACTTTCAGTTTGTGAGTTATAGAAGAAAAGAAAGTTAATCTCTAGCTTATAAAAAAGCCAGGCTTTGAATAGCCTAGCTTGAATCAACGACATTTGAACTTTTACATGAGTATAAAAATAACTAGTGGTCGAAAACTTTACTCATGTAAAACCTTATAAATCGTCTTGGCAAGCACGGGTCCGATACCTGTGACGCCAGCCAACTCCTGCTGCGATGCACCTAGCAATTGCTGCAAGCCGCCAAAATGATTGAGCAAATCACGGCGACGCTTTTCACCCAATCCCGGAATCACTTCTAGCACCGAGGACGAGCGGCGCTTATCGCGTTTTTTACGGTGCGCGGTAATCGCAAAACGGTGCGCTTCATCTCGAATATGCATCAATAAATGTAGCGCCTTACTATCCATCGGTAAATCAAGCGGCTCATGATCGATAAAGTGTAATACCTCAAGCCCAGCTTTGCGCCCCTCGCCTTTTGCCACACTAATCAGCAGCGTATCATTAAGGATACCCAACTCTGTTAGCACTTCTTTGGCGATACCAAGCTGCCCTTTACCACCGTCAATCAGTAATAAATCCGGCAAAGGCTGTTTTTTATAACGTCGTGTCAGCACTTGCTTCATCGCGGCATAGTCATCACCACCTTGAATATCATGAATGGCATACTGACGATAGTCGCGTCGGCGCGAACCGCCCTGATCAAAAACTACGCAGCTCCCGATGGTCGCCTCACCCATAGTATGCGAGATATCGAAACACTCAATCCGGTCGATGGCTCTATCAGTGACGTCAGCAAGCACATCTTTTAAGGCATTAAAGCGCGCGTGCAGCTCAAGATAATCGCCAAGCTTAGTCTTTAGCGCATTACTAGCGTTGAGACTGGCTAAATCTAACCATTCAGCTCGGTGTTCACGTACGTTAGTCTTGATAGTGACTTTACTGCCAAAGTGAGTCGCTAGCGCCTCGCTGATGGCTTGCTGATCTGGTAGCTTATGACTTAAGATAATCTCGCTTGGCAAGTCATCGGTCACCTGAAAATAAAACGAGGTAATAAAGGCGGATAAGTTATCAGCGATAGGCTCGCTGCTATCGACATCGGGGAAATAGTTCTTACCACCAAGCACGCGGCCGCCGCGCACGGTCAGCACATTCACTGTCGTCATGCCAGCTTGGCTAGAGATGGCGATAACATCAGCCTCGCCTTGTACGGTATAGACCGCTTGTCGCGCTTGTACTTCGCGCAGCATCGATAGCTGGTCACGATAAAACACCGCTTTTTCGAAATCTAGCGCTTCGGCGGCGCCTTCCATTTTTTCGATCAAAGCACTATGAATATCACTAGAGTCGCCTTTTAAGAAGCGAATCGTATTATTGACATCTTCAGCATACTCTTCTGGCGACACGAGCCCCACGCAGGGCGCACGGCAGCGCTTGATCTGATACTCCAAGCAAGGGCGTTTGCGTTGTTTAAAAAATGTATTAGTGCATTGGCGCATCTGAAACATTTTTTGCATCAGCACTAGCGTCTCTTTGGCGGCATGCGCTGAGGGAAAGGGTCCAAAGAAGCGGCCTTTTTGATGGTTGCCTTTACCGCGGCCATAAGCCAAACGCGGATAAGGTTTATCAGCGGAGATAAATACATAAAGATAGGACTTATCGTCACGCAGTAGCACGTTATAAGGCGGCCGGTATTCTTTGATTAGGTTTTGTTCGAGCAGCAGCGCTTCGGTCTCACTACGCGTAATAATGGTTTCTATATTATGAATACGCGCGACTAAAGCCCGAGTTTTTGGGTGATCGATGGTCTTGGCAAAGTAGCTATTGACGCGGCTTTTTAGCGATTTGGCTTTACCAACGTAGAGAATATCGCCATTTTTACCTAGCATTTTGTAAACGCCTGGCAAATTAGGCAGACGCTTAATCAGGTGCTTAAGACGAGCTTTTCTGTCGTCTTTACTCTCGATTTCAACAGCATCTTTATTATCGTCTGCACTAGCATTTCTGCTAGAGCCATTGTTGACATCATTACTTATGTTGTCGTCAGCATTCGATTCTGAAACTTTAACCATAACCGCTAAAACTCTCAAAGGTTTTGAATTACTATTATTTATGGGGAGCTGCCTACTAGATTACAAGATGGAAAACAACAACCTTATCAAGCTATTAGCAGCTTTACTGCCCATCTTTAACATTCGTCCTATCTAAAAATTATTTAGCAAAATGCAAATGCAAAAAAGCCAGCATTAAGCTGACCTTTTTATCGCTACCAACGATTTCTTACCTTAGCAAGACTATTTGAGCTGCGATAAGATAGCAACTTCACGGATGTAGCTCGCTAAATCCTGTTCGGACTCCATCATGAGCTCATCGTCTTGGGTGTGTTTGGCATATTCAATCCATAACAGTAATTGATACAAGCTATTACGCTCGGAAGCAGTATACTGCTTGATGAATTGCTTAAGCGTGCTTTCATCATTGATATTAAGCCTACCGCGCCAGCTTTCTATCTTGGCAACTTGCTCATTAGGGAAAAACGCCTCAAAGAGCGCTTTGATGAGCTCGTGACGATTCTCTTCACTGATCAACTTGCCGACACGCTTAGTCTGCCGATTACGCGCATTAGCGCTAGTAATATCGGCTAAAGCCATCAATTCTGCCATAAAATAATCACTGGCAGGCAAGGTTTTTAACTGCTTTTTCGATAAGTTAGCCAAAGGTATCGACAACGCTTGCAGCCGCTCATGGGATTTTTTGAGTTCGGTACGCGAAACGCGCATGTCTTGTTCTGACCAATCAATCATAAAAGCTCTCTAAGAATAATGGAAATAAAGGATAAAAAATAACGACTGCAAGTAAAGTCACTCTAGTCAGTTGAAATTAAACCTGTGATATGTTTAAGCGCGCTACTGGGATGAATTTAACGCAGCCTCTGTGAATACAGCACACAAGTAAAATTTATACCAGTAGCGCTATACCATTTTTAAAGTGTATCGACTATATAAAAAACCAACGACTACCAGCGATTTTTTTCGCGGTGCTTAGCGACTATAGTTAACGCCTTTGGTAGATGCTGAGTCAAATGGCGTTGTAGCTTTTCAGTAATAAAAACCGAACGATGCTTGCCGCCAGTGCAGCCGATAGCTACGGTTACCGTATGGCGGTTATTATGCAAAAAATTGGGCAGCCAGCGCGTGAGAAAGGTAGCAATATCATCGCTCATCTCGCTGACCTCAGGATAATCAGCAAAGAACGCTGCAACTTCGCTATCTAGGCCAGTCGCACTGCGTAGAGCAGTGTTCCAATGCGGGTTAGGCAAAATCCTAACATCAAAGACAAAATCAGCATCGATAGGCGTCCCATATTTGAAACCGAACGATAGCAGATTAACGATAATCTTGTTATCCGCCCCGACTTGATCGCGCAGACGCTCTTTGAGCTGATGAATATTCAGTTTACTAGTATCGATAGTAATATCGGCGCAGCTGGCGATGGGCTGCAATAATTCGACTTCTCTTTTTATCGCAGCTGGCAGATTGTATTTGGTGTTTTCAACACCGTCAGCATCTTGCGCCATTAGCGGGTGCACACGGCGAGTCGCATTGAAGCGCGCAACTAAGATATCCTCTTGCGCAGTGACATAGATCACTTGTACTTTTAACTCGCCATAGCGCTGATGTAGCTGCTTTTGAATCGCTGCAAAGTTAGACAAGTCAGCACGCGGTGAGCGAATATCAACGCCTAAAGCCACACGCTTGATATTACTCTCATTAACGAGTTTATGCGCCGCTTCAGGAACTAGCGATAACGGCAAATTATCAATAGAATAATAGCCCAAATCTTCTAAAGTATTGAGCACTGAGGTCTTACCTGAGCCTGAGCGCCCAGAGACAATAAGTACGCTTAACTTATCATCGCTAAGTGATGGCGTTTGAGTATTTGCGCCGAGCTTGTCCACTTCCATGCTATTACCCTAATCCATAAGCTGATTAATAAATACGCTTACTGCGTTCTAAACGACCGAACGAACTGTCTCTATCCTACGCTATTTATTTAGCGCTAATAAGATTATTTAACCCATGGGTTGTCTAGTCGTACCAATTGATTATCCAGCAGTCTTGCCTGCCCTAGTTTTGCGGCGACTAGAATAATCAAATCTTGCTGATTTTCTTTAAGATAGGACGCTTCAAAAGTAATAGGCTGCAAATCGGTAGTTTTTACTTCTAGATAGTCTATAGCAAAACCCGCTGCAGTAATACGCTGAGCCGCTCGTGTTAATAACGATTGCAATACTGAGTTATCAAAGCTATCTTCTGCTATTTTTTGCGCTAATTGATCAGCGAAATTTACTAATACTTGATGTAAAACGGGTGCGGTTTTGCGCTCAGTATCGGTTAAATACTGGTTGCGAGAAGATAAAGCTAAGCCGTCCTCCGCTCGCACAATAGGCGCACCAATAATCTCTACCTGATAACTTAAATCCCTGACTAATTGCTTGATAATCGCTAATTGCTGATAGTCTTTTTGCCCAAAAAAGGCCACATCAGGCTGCACAATATTAAACAGTTTAGCGACGACGATACCGACGCCATCAAAATGCGTCGGGCGCGATTGACCACATAATTGCATAGCTATCGCGCCAGCCATAACCTTAGTAGGCGGTGGCAACAGCGGATACATCTCATCAATACTAGGCGCAAACACGTAATCGGTATCGACGCTTGCTAGCTTAGCAACATCGGCCTCAAGAGTGCGTGGATAACTCTCAAAATCCTCACCAATACCAAACTGGGTTGGATTAACAAAGATACTGACTACCACAATATCAGCCTGCTGTTTAGCCATTTTGACCAGCTGTAGGTGTCCAGCATGCAAGTTACCCATCGTTGGTACTAAAGCAATACGCTGCTGACTACGCAGAGGTTTTAAGGTGTCTTGCAAACTAGCGATATGATGATGAATGATAGGCATCAAAAAGTCTTCTTATCTTGGTATCGGATGAGATGTGATTGATATATCTGTTTAATGGTGCGTGAAACGCACCCTGCTAACTACTAACCCAAAATATTTCTAGCTAATCAAACTGATGCTGCGCCTGTGGAAAGCTACCCTCGCGTACCGACTGCTGGTACAGCGCAAACGCGCCTTCGATGCTACGCTCCCTATTACGCTCATCGGTCAAGAAATCATGAATAAATCTTGGCGCCCGGCCATGAACCATGCCTAGCATGTCATGCATGACTAACACTTGACCGTCGGTATCTGCTCCGGCACCGATGCCAATGACCGGTACCGCGACCGCTTCAGTCACCGTCTTAGCTAAATCTGCAGGGACGCATTCTAAGACTAACAGCGCCGCGCCCGCTTCTACCACTGCTTTGGCATCAGCTAATAATTTATCCGCCGCTTCATCGCTACGGCCCTGAATCCTATAGCCACCAAAGACATTGACCGACTGCGGCGTTAAGCCTAAATGCACACAAGTTGGCGTACCCGCTTGCGCTAAAGTGGCGACCAAACGACTAAGTTCACGCCCGCCTTCTATCTTGATGACATGAGCGCCTGCTTGCATCAGCTGCCGACTATTAGCAATGGCTTCAGCTTCAAGTGCATAACTCATAAAAGGCAAATCCGCCAAGATCAGAGCCTGCTTATTACTACGCGCGATATTCGCCGTATGGTATGCCATATCAGTGACAGTTACCGGTAAAGTCGAGTCATAACCTTGCACCACCATACCTAAGCTATCGCCGATCAAGATGGTATCGATTTGCGCCTTTTCCATCATCCGTGCAAACATCGCATCATAGCAGGTGAGACAAGTGAATTTGGTGCCGTCTTTTTTAAACTTTTTGAGCGTAGATAAAGTCGTCATATGACCCTCAATGACTTGATAAAAGTATTTTTAAGTGGCTAATGATAAAGAAAAACTTCAGTAGTTAGCTTAGCAATCACTTGATAAGCTTAAGCCCGCTCCAGTCTGCGCTCAGTGGATAGGCTGAGACAGGCTGATCCTTAATCATCAGCTCAGGCGCTAGCTCTCGTAGCGGTACCAACATAAAGTTGCGCTCATGAAGTCCAGCATGCGGCACTATCAGCGTCGGCTCATCGATTTGCTGCTGACCATAAAGCAAAATATCAACGTCGAGACTACGCTCGCCCCAGCGCCGTAAACGTTCACGCTGTGCTTGCGCCTCTAATTGCTGACAAAAAGCTAGCAGCTCTAAGGGCGTTAAAGTTGTTTCTACTTCCACCACCGCATTGATAAAATCGGGCTGATCTTGCGGGCCCATCGGCGCTGACGCATAGTTAGAAGACACTCGTAGCTGACGCACAGCAGTGTGCTGCTCTAAGCTGACAAGCGCTTGCTGCAAATGCTCAATGGGCGAGCCTAGCTCATTGCTTAAGTTACTGCCTAAGCCTAAATAACAAGTGACCCAATTATTACTATCAAGCATTATCAGTACTAGGCTGACGGCGGCGGCGTTTGGCAGGTATCGCGCCTTTATTGGCAGCTGTTTTTGCTTCAGTAGCGTTAGCCTTGCCAACGGATTTAGCAGTCGAAGTTTTCTTTTCAGCTTTAGCTGACGAGGACTTGGCAGCTTTATCATCTTTGGAAGCATTATCTTTTTTAGAAGAATTGCCGCCTTTAGAAACATTACCATCTTGCAAAGCTTGGTTATCTTGCTTGCTAGCTGCTAACTCTTTATCTGCGCTCTTATTGACTGCAGGTTCAGATAAATTTAATGGCTTACGGCGACGCTTGCTAGGGATGGGTTCGCTACTTTTAGTACTCGCCACTGATTTGGGTGTTTGCGGTACTGCCATGGTTACTGAAGCTTCTGAGTACTTAGCTTTTAATGGCTGAGCTTGTGCCTTAGCAGCTGCCGATGATTTAGCTGATTTGGCCTCCGCTTTACTCTCCACTAGCAAGCTAGCGTTTTCTTGGTTTGCAACAGCGGCTTTATTTTTAGCAGAGACTTTGCGGCCGCTAGACTTAGTCATTTTGCTAGGGCTAGCTTTATCATTGCCATTAACACTGTTGCTATTATTCTCGCCATCCACCTGTATTTTGAGCGGTGGCACTACTCTTTCGTGTTCAATCACAAACAATGGCTTTGGCGCGGCAGGTTTTTTGTGCGATTGCTTCGTTGCTGCTAGTGACAACTGCTGCAATTGCTCAAGCTCTTGGCTATCTTGTTTCAGTTGCTCAGGGCTAGCAGCTTGCAGATTACTGTTCTGAGTAGCTACTTTGTCACTGTTGCGGCGGCGGCGACGCGAGGGTACATTCGCAGTGTCATTTGCGGCTTGATGAGTATGGCTCTGATTGACTTTAACTTGGTCAGGATTGCTGTGTGCATTAGCTTGAGCAGTGTCGTTTTGTTTTTGACGATTACGCCCGCGTCCACGTTGTCCCTTTTTATAAGCGCCACGGCGAATACTTTCATCAAAGTCAGCTATCGCTTGCTGCTTGTCTTTTTCAGAGAGCGTTTGATAAGTCTGCCACCACTCACCCATGCCATTAGTAGATTCAGATAACGGATGATCGGCATCACCGCATTGTTCACGCAGCAGTAAAAAGTCAAAACCGGCGCGAAAGCGCGGATGCTCAGCCAATTGTTCGATTTGTTTATTACGCGGCGCGGCAAGCTTGGGCTGCAAAATCCAGATATCGCGGATAAACTGCTCGGCAAACTTCGGAATAGCAGTCTTGATGCGTTGACGGTCAATCACTTTACCCGCGGCATGCATTTGCGCTTCAGCAAAAGGCATATTGCGATTTTTGGCCTTTTCTAGCTGATGTAGATAGTTCTCCCACAGTAGCGCCGCGTAGAAGAAAGCCGGGTTGATACTCTTACCGGCCGCGATGCGCTTATCGGTATTGATAGCGACTTGCTGCACTAATGGACTTGGCTCAGAGGGCGGATAGATAATGAGACTATCGATAGCGCCATATTCAAATAAAAGCGGCAATAAAGGCACCAGATAGCCGCCGGTAAACATCTTTTGCGTCTCATCATAGAGGCGATGCGGCGAAATCTGCTCAAGCAGAGCCCAATTGCTATCGTGAAACTGCTCGGATAGCTCCTTATCAAACTCAAAGCCTAGCTTGGCCTTAAAACGTAGCGCACGTAGCAAGCGTACTGGATCTTCTTCGATACGTACCGGCGCATGACCTAACAAGCGAATGACTTGATTATCAATATCCTCAAGCGCCCCGCAAAAATCATGCACCACGCCTTTGAGCGGCTGATAATATAGCGCATTAATAGAGAAGTCGCGACGGGCAAAGTCTTGTTTGATATCGCCCCAGACATTGTCACGCAAAATCATACCGTCTTGATTGGTACTCGCATTATTATTAGGCGGCCCACGAAAAGTCGCCACTTCAATGAGCTCGCGGCCTGAGTAGACATGCGCCAACTGAAAGCGGCGCCCGATAATGCGGCAACGCTTGCCAAACACGTCTTTTATCTCATGTGGCTTGGCATCGGTGACCGCATCGAAATCTTTGGGCTGCAGTCCCAATAAGGTGTCGCGCACGCCGCCACCGACGATATAGGCATCAAACCCAGCTCGGGACAACGTAGCAATCACTTCAGTAATGGAATTGGGTAATTCAGATTTATTTAGTTCTAACTGCTTGGCGGCACGCTCGGCCATGCATCTACTCCTCGCCGGTATTCTGTCGTTCCTAATAAACACAGCGCTTATCAGGCAAACATATCGGCTAGTTTAACAAATTTTAGGCTTGATTGCTGCATTATGACATTTACTTACAGCCAATTTGCTAGAGATGGATAATAAAAGTTAAATAAATAGTCACTCTATATTTTAGAGAACGAAAAACTAATTCTGCACGCGCATTCGTGCTCGATTGTTCTCAATAGTTTTGGCCCCGATGCCTTTTACTTTTTCTAGCTCATCAACGCTTTTAAACGCGCCAAACATTTCACGGTAGAGAATAATCTCTTGCGCTTTGCTACTGCCGATACCGTCAAGCGTTACTAGCTCGCCCTCGCTAGCACTATTTATATTGACGACTGACTGATCGCGCGCTTGGGTCTCATACTTCTCTTGCGCTAACAGATACTCATAAGCTTGCTTTGGATCCGCATAACAAACAGCCGCTTGTACCTTTGTCATCATAAAACATAGGGTTAAAAGGCATGATAACGTTCTCAATAAAAGGTCTGAGCGCTTGACATACTTTAGCAACTCTAGATTATTGACAAGGCTATAAAGCGCGTTCATGCTGTTTGGCAGACTCCCAAAGCGCGTCCATCTCGTCGATATCGCTATCCTCCAAGCTTTTGCCTAACTGCGCTAACTGATCTTCGATATAACCAAAACGCGACTTAAACTTATGCACGCAAGTCAACGTTGCCGCTTCTGCATCTAGATTGAGCTTACGCGCGACATTGACTAAGGCAAACACACAATCGCCAAGCTCTTTTTCGATATCGCTAATACTCGCTTTTATCTCAGCCTTAGACTTATCGCTAATTTCCGCCTTTAACTCCTCAATCTCTTCTTCTAATTTCTCAAAAGCACCTGTCACTCCTTCCCAATCAAAGCCTAACTTTGACGCTTGGCTTTGTACCGATTGTGCTTGCATCAGCGCACTGCCCGCCTTAGTCGCATCCAAACGACGACGCGGTTTGCCGCGAGCCTCATCGGCTTGACGCTCCTCAAGCTTGATCTCATCCCAACGCGCTTTGACCGCCGCCTCATCTTTGAGGCTCTCTGTCTCAAACACATGCGGATGCCGGCGAATCAGTTTTTGTTGCAAAGTGGTTATCACATCGCTCAGATCAAAACGTCCTTGCTCAGCGTAGAGCTGACAATGAAAAATCACTTGCAATAACACATCGCCAAGCTCGCCTTTAATATCCTCATCGTCATCGGTCTGCACTGCTTCCGCTAGCTCATACGCCTCCTCAATAGCATAAGGAATTAGGCTATGATTGCTCTGTTTTTTATCCCAAGGGCAATCCACTCGCAGTCGCGCCATTAACGCTAACAAATCACTTATCTCGCCAGTGGCTTTAGGTGTGCCTACGACTGGCTGCGGAGGTAGGGTTTTAGTTTGGTCTGCATTTACAACAGTTGCATTATTATCTTTAGTAGTCATTAACACAATCACTCTTATTTCTATCGTTTGACGCTAATAGTTTATAGCGGTTTATAAGTTAGTGTATCATTGAATACTAATTAAAAAATAACAACGTTTTTAACTTTAAGCTTAGGAATATCTATTTTATGTCTACTGCCAATACTGCAAGCTATCAGCCTACGTCTACCTTTATGCCTATCACTATAAACTCCTTTAAAGCCTACGATATACGCGGTGAGCTTGGCGTGACTCTCGATGAAGACATAGCTTACCGAATTGGTCGCGCCTTTGCTGAGATTCTTTATAAGAGATACCACGCCGCTGCTGACTGTAGCGATTTGACCGATCTCAAGCCTGCTATTGCTATCGGCAGTGATATCCGCCATTCAAGCGAGCAGCTCAAACAAGCGGCTATCGCTGGTATTATCGATGCTGGCGTTGATGTTATCGATTTGGGCATGACTGGTACCGAAGAGGTGTATTTTGCCACTAGCCATTATCAGACTTTGGGCGGTATCGAGGTCACCGCTAGCCATAATCCGATCAACTATAATGGTCTAAAGCTAGTCAAAGAGCACTCAAAGCCTATCAGTAGCGACGATGGCTTAGCTGAGATTCAAGCGCTCGCGGAATCAGGAGAGTTTGCTAATCCTAAACAAAAAGGCGCTCTTAAAGTACTAGCTGATAAGAGCGCTTATATCGAACATATCATCGATTTTATCGATACAAAAAAGCTAACTCCGCTAAAAATCGTTATTAACTCCGGCAATGGTAGCGCCGGTCCGGTGGTGGATTTACTAATCGATAAACTAGCGCAAGCGGATGCTCCTATTGAGGTCATCAAACTGCATCACCAACCTGATGGTAGCTTTCCTAATGGTATTCCTAATCCGATGATACTAGCGAATAGAGCATCAACACGGCAGGCGGTGCTCGACAATCAAGCCAATCTCGGCATTGCCTTTGATGGCGATTTTGATCGCTGTTTTTTATTCGATGAGACTGGCGAGTTTGTCGATGGCAGTTACGTGGTGGGTATGCTCGCGCAAGCGTTTCTTAATAAATATCCAAACGAATCGATTGTTTATGATCCGCGCGTCATTTATAACACCGAAGCGGTGATTAAACAGCACGGTGGCAAAGCGGTCATTAGTAAATCAGGACACTCTTTTATCAAGCAAGTGATGCGTGAGTCAGAGGCGGTGTATGGCGGCGAGATGTCCGCCCATCATTATTTCCGCGATTTCTTTTATTGCGATAGCGGTATGATACCGTGGTTACTCACCATTGAATTATTATCGATCACTGGCAAGAGCTTATCAGAACTCGTCAATGGTTATATCAGCGCTTATCCAAGCTCAGGCGAGCTGAATTTTCGCTTAACGACTCATGATGCGCAGGCGATCATTAATGATATAGAAAGTAAATTTGCTGACGAACAACCGAGCAAATCCACCCTTGATGGGCTTAGTCTCGACTTCGGTCAGTGGCGCTTTAATCTGCGGGCTTCAAATACTGAACCGTTAATTCGACTCAATATAGAGAGTCGCGGTGATGAAGCGTTATTGGAGAGTAAAACCGCAGAGATTAAAGACTGGCTTGCTAGCCAAGGCGCGGTGCCGGCTTAAAGACTCACTTAGCGCGCCCAATACCCACATAAGCGCCGACTAACTTATCAATTTGAGCGCGTGATAAAGCGTTTTGCGCATCAAATATCGGCATAGCTAATTGGTTGAGCTGCGCTATGTCTAGTTGGTGCTGCGGCGAGAGGCTGATAATAAAGATCGCCTGTGCTGCCTCTAGCTGCTGATAAGGACTATCAAGCAGTTGCAGTAGGGGCTGCTGTCCGTAGTGCTTAGCAAGCGAGCTTTTGGCTTTATCACTATAGACTAAGGTCTTAATATTATAAGACCATAGCAGTGCAAGTAGCGGATGAATGGCTGAGCCTGTAGTGCGCCCTGAGCCGGACTTATAGCTGCCGCCCCAAATCATCACCGTTTTATTATCGATAAAGCCATCAAAATGCTGCCAAAACTTACGAAAGATCAGCTCTTTTTGATCATCATTGATATGCAGCACTGACTGCAATAACGGCATAGTGACACTGTTTTCTTGTGCCGATTGCTGTAGCTTGTCAAGCTCAGTGGGTAGCGTGTGACCGCCAAAGCCCCAACCGGCCTGCAGATAGCTACTGCCTACCCGCGCGTCAAGCCCCATAATAGCGCTGACTTGTCCGATATCGACTTGCTGACTGTCTGCCAAGCGTGATAGCTCATTCATAAAGCTGACCCTTGTCGCGAGCATCGCCATAATACTACTACGCGCAAACTCGATAGTGGCGATATCGGCGTGATGATAGGCGCGGGCATGTTGTAATAGCGGCTGCAGCACGGTTAGCTGATGACTACTGTCAGGCGTTTTTTCGCCCAATAGCCACAATGACGGCGTTAGCATTGAGCTATAAGCCTCGCCATCTTGCAAAAACACAAACGGCACGTAATAGACCCAAGCGCGCTGCAAGCGCTCCGCTACCTTAGCGATATGACCGAGCTTTTCGATGCCACTCGTAATAATGGGAATGGTCTGTTGATGACTATGATTAAAGGCCATTACCCAATTATTATCTGTCCAAACGCTTTTGATACTCTCCAAAAATAACCAATAGCAGTTCACTTGCAGAGGCTTTGTTTGCTCTTGACTCTGACTATCCGCGCTTTCATAACTTCGAATAAGTTCATCCGCGCTAGTTGGTAATGCACATTTAACGATTTGCTGCTGCTGTCCATATAACTGCCACAATGCTTGCAAATGGCGCTCAAAGCCATACAGCTCTACTTGCTGCTCTAAGACTCTCAGATCTGCATAGAGGTGCACCGTATGATCAAGACTCGCTAACACCACCGCGCTAGTGATGGCCTCAATACTATGACCGATGATCACGCAGACCGCAGATGATTCGGTTTTCAACGCATTGTTATTAGTCGCGTCAACAGCAGATTTAGGACTCATAACACTCTCTTCATTATCATTATCTCAACAGCAAAGCTAGTGAGCTGTTCTTTGCTTGCTCTCATTATGTAAATAACTGCTTGATATGCTTAAGTAGCTGATTGGTGGAGCTATCAAAAGCGGCAGCGCTATCTTGCTGCATAGCCTGATAGACGGTTTCGGCCATCTGCTTACCCATCTCCACCCCCCATTGATCAAAAGGATTAACATCCCATATGCTCGCCATAACGTAGACTTTATGCTCATATAAGGCGATCAGCTCGCCTAAGCTATGCGGGGTCAGCTCATCGAGTAGTAAGGTGGTAGAAGGCTGATTGCCCCGATAGTGCTTATATTTATCCGTCGCACTAATGTCAGCTGCAGAGCTATCGGCGTCGACCTTTGCAATAGCGGCATTACCGAACGCTAGTACTCGGCTCTGTGCCAAACAATTAGATAAGGACAGCTCATGCTGATGCTGCAGCGAGGTGTTTTGTGCCTTATCGCTATAGTGACGCACGCAGGCGATAAAGTCGCAAGAAACGTGCTGAGTGCCTTGATGCAGTAATTGATAAAAAGCGTGCTGAGCATTGGAGCCAATCTCGCCCCAAAGAATGGGACAAGTATCATAATCAATATGGCGACCTTGATGCGTCACTGACTTACCATTACTCTCCATCTCTAGCTGAGTCAAATAGCTTGGCAAATACTCAAGTCGTCCATCATAAGGCAACACTGTATGCGCATGTATCTGCAAAAAGGTACTATTCCAAACCGCTAGCAAGCCTAGCAGTACTGGCAAATTATCCTTAAAGTCAGCGCTAGCAAAGTGCTGATCCATGCTATGCGCGCCGGCGAGCAGTGCGCGAAACTGCGGCATACCGATACGAATAGCGATAGCTAGGCCAATCGCCGACCATAAGGAGAAGCGCCCACCCACCCACTCCCAAAGCTGCAACTGATGCTCGGGATGAATGCCCCATGCCGTCATCCTCGCCTCATTGGCCGAGATGCCGATGAAGTGGCGACGCAGCACACTATCTGGCGAGCCTGAATTGAGCATCGCCGTCGCTAGTAACCAAGACAGCGCGGTCTGAGCATTAGATAAGGTATCGACGGTGCCAAAAGATTTGGAGGAGATGATAAATAGCGTAGTCTCAGCATCCAAGCGCTTAAGTAGGTTATCGAGCTGCGAGCCATCCATGTTGGAGACGAAATGCACGATAATATCGGTATCGGCCCACTCATCGAGCGCGGCAGTAGCCATCAAAGGCCCAAGATCTGAACCGCCAACGCCGATATTGACCACATCGGTAATGGCTTTGCCAGAGAACCCGCGCCAAGTACCATTACGGATGCGCGCCGATAACCGCTCAACTTGCTGCAAGCTATGATGCACATCACGGACAACGTCCTGCTCATCGACGACTAACTCAGCGCTCTTAGGCAATCGTAGCGCCGTATGCAGCGCCGCCCGCTGCTCGCTAGTATTGACCATAGCGCCTTGCAGCAAATCGGTGATACGCGTGGATAGCTCACAGCTCTCAGCCAAACTCAGTAAGCGCTCTAGTACCGACTCATCGATACACTGCTTGCTGTAGTCCATATACAGGCTACCTGCCTGCGCCTGAAAACGTTGGGCTCGGCTGTCATCCTGTGCAAACAGCTCAGCTATCGACCAGCTCTGCTCGGCGAGCTGCTGCAACTGCGACCAATACTCTGAGTCGCGAGCACTGCTATAAGTTTTATGATCGTTGATAGCGTTCATCGACTACTCTTCATCCGCGAGCTGCTGCTCAGCAAAATAAATAAACGCCTGCATATATGAGCGCATATCACCAGCATCATAGCTCTCACCGCACATGGTAGTGACATTGACGCCAGACTCACTAATTAGCGCATCGATAGCATCGGTCAGCTGAATCTCACCACCGACCGAGGCGGTAGTCTGCGCTAAATAGTCAAAGATTTGGTTGCTAAATACATAACGCCCGACGACCGCTAAGCGAGAAGGCGCATCTGCTAAGTTGGGCTTTTCCACAAACCCTGCTACGCCAAAGCTAGCATTGACATCTGTATTACCGCCAATGTCAGTCGCGCTATCGATAAGCTTCGCTATGCCATATTTATGCACTTCGCTATCAGCGACTTGCTCAACCAGTATCTGCGAGTGACCATCATCAGCAAAAGCATTGAGCATAAAGGCTAAGTTATCACGCTGCATATCGGTAGTAAAAGGATCTAATACGACATCGGGTAGCAATACGGCAAAATCATGCTCGCCGATGATAGGACGCGCTGCCAATACCGCATGACCTAAGCCCAAAGCTTTGCCTTGGCGGATCACTGAGACGCTGACGTCATCGGGTAGCCAATTGAGACTATCGGCAAGCTCATCTTTGCCTTTACTGCGTAATTGCGTATCCAGCTCGGCATTGATATCGAAGTAGTTTTCAATCGCGCTCTTTTGGGCATGGCCAACGAGGACGATATGCTTGATACCGGCGGCGATGGCTTCTGCGACCACGTAATGAATGGCGGGACGATTGCCTAATGGCAAAAGCTCTTTGGGTACGGACTTGGAGAGTGGCAGCATACGAGTGCCGAAGCCTGCGACGGGGATGACGGCGTGGGTTATTTTTTTCATAAAGGTTTGGTTATATTAATAAGAAGAAAATAGAAATTATAAAATGCTATTAGAGAACTATAAATCAATAAACTCAATAATGCGTTGTAACCATTTATCATAATTGTAATTTTGTAGTACATGATCACTGGCATAGCGCATCATCTCAACTTGCTGTTTAGTATAGCCTTTGGATAATTGTGCAAATAATTCATCCGCTTGCTCTTTATTATCAATAACTTCACACATCCCTTCAAAGCGAGTACTAACCGCTAGGCTGGGATTGGTGACGGCTAAACGCCCACAAGCCATAATCTCAATCAGACGACGGGAGAACATGCTAGTAGAGTCAGTGACGGTATTGACGTTAAGACAGTGCGAATACTGCCTAAACAGCTCACCTGTCTGATCGTAAGGCACGGCAGGCTTAATGGTCATGTTAGGCAAATCAGGATAGCGATAAACGTCAGATTTACGATCAGAGTTGCGGTCGACGATGGTCAAGCCATAAGGAGAGGCGGCGGTAAATGCCATGTCCTGCCATTGCTGGCGTACACTATGAATATGATGGCTATAGCTACCGACAAATAGGCTTTCATTATAACGAGGTGGTAAATCGGTGGGATGATGAAACTTAGGCTGTACGGCAAAGGGTAGCACCCCTACTTTTACGCTCTTGCCTAATATAGAGCGATATCGCTGAACACAGTTTTCATCAACGGTAAGAATATATTTAAACAAGCTAGCAGAGTCAATAAAACGGTTAAAATGCGCGCCGTCTTCTTTATTCCAGAATACGGCTGGAATGTTATGCTTATCAGCAAGCTCTAAGAGCTTACGTAGCTCGACATTACTACGTTCAGGATAACCAGGGTAATTGGCTATCTTATAGCGCCACTTGTCTTTGTGACCGCGCCATGCTGACTCTACTAGGATAAAGTCAGGCTTATTTACTTTGAAAAGCCATAGCCAATTCTTATTAGTTACCTTAAAAATCTTAGAGGAGGCTTCATTTAAGGATGTTGCAGTCAGTTCGTCGCTAATTAAAGCAATATCAAATTTTTTAGTACCCATTAGCACCTTATACATAAAAGTAAGTAAACTATATAATATCAAATCTAGTTTTTTACGACATCATATCTTCGAGAATATCTTTCATTTCCATAATTATGAAATATTGAAACAGATACATCATGTCCATACCAGATATGATTAAAAAAATCAGTTTTATTCAGTGCATTTAGATTAGCTACTAACCCTGACATTTTTTTACCAACTATCAAATGTATATCTAGATTTAATTCGTCACTAACATCCTCTAAGTTTAATAAAATTTTATTCATATAAAATACAAACTTTATTCTATAGTCCTTTTTATCAATTTTATTTTTGAAAACTACAGTTCTCTCCATAACAATAGCATTCATATCTTTTTTAGATAGAATATATTTATTAATAATACTTACAAAATCTGCTCTACTTGGCGCAGAATGGCCAGAACCAAAATCACTAATTATAAGATGAAAATTATCTTTATTATAATAGCCTGATTTTGACAAATAATTTATATTAGAAAAGTCATTCTCTAAAAAAGGATTTAAGTGGTTTTCGACATGAAAACTATCATTTATATTTTGTATATAATATATTTTAGCAAACTCAGTCTTTATATCTGATAGATTTATCTCATAAATACTACCAATACTCGTCAAGTATTCTTTTCTTTTTTCTGTAGAGGATGATATATTATCACTTTCTGCTAAATTAAAATAACGATCTACAGCATCTTTTTTATAATTTAAAATATTAGTTTGAGGGTTGCATATCAATATGTCATGATGAATACCTATAGAGCTTAAATAAACTGACTGAACTAATGCTGCAAACCCACCACCTGAACACCCAAATAGTAACGGTCTTTTATTAGTTTTTAAGCAAGCTAACTTTATTATATCTTTTATAGCAAAATTTAGCCCTTGGTATTTAGAGTCACCTAGATACCAAGCTAAATTCAAATTACTATTGTCATCTACTAGAGGATCCGAGAATGCCAAAATTGCGACTCCAAGATCATTAGAAATCCCTTTACCTGAAAAAAAGGGAGGTTCTTTAGAGTTTCGATTAGCAATAGCTGCATTAAAAGTTATTAAAATACTATCGCTATCTCGAGAATTAAAACCATTAGCAAAATAACTGAACCTATTTTGGTTGTCGATATAATCTATATTTATACCTTCAATAAATTCTTTATTATCATATAAACTTTTTTCTAAGAAAGGAAAGTTATTGTATATTTTTCTATTTTCTATTAATTGCTTGCTTCTCAATAATTTTTCACGTTTCAAATTATTAGCAGAGTCTGATGTATCATACATAGTTCTTATAAACATATTTTTACGTGAGTCTATAATTGTAGGTGACTTTAAATCTACTTGTGTATGTCTATAGGTATTATATACAGTTTTTATTTTACTAATTACAAAACTATTCTTTTTTGCAGAGTAAATATTGAAGTAACTTAAGCCTAAAGCTAATTTTGGATAATAGTATTCTACCAATTTTTCATAATTATCAGATTTGAAGTCATAAAATCCAGCATAACCACTTCCAAAACTTAAACAAAACCCTACATTTTCTTTTTTAAAATATAAATCCATTTCTTCAAAGAAGTTATTTGAGAGTGCATCATCATCATCTAGTCTAATCGTAGATACTAAAATATTTTCTTTACTGTCTTTTAAATCATCATAAACAAACTGTACTAGAGACCTCCCCTTTTCTGGAATATAATCTATATAAAGCCAATCATACTCCTCTACCAACTTTTCAAGCTGCTCTTTACACCATACTGGCAAACTTTCAGAGGTTATAATTACAACTTTTAGCCACTCAGAATCAAGGGATTTAGTTTGATTTAATAAGCTGGGAATAGTAATTTTTTTAAATAAATTTAAATGTTGTTCAAGTCTTATTGGGTTAAACAATTTTTTCTTATAAGTCTCTATATTTTTATCAGCTATATTCCAAGAGCCTGTACCCTCAATTAATACACTAAATCTAATTAATACATAAGTTAATTTTTTCACATTCAACCCTTAGTAGTTTTTATTACATCTGAATATTTGACTAAACTTTGAATAAATTTAAAGATATCCACTATTTAAATATTTGTAAAGATCTTCGTCAATAGTATTAATAATGTCTCCCTGGAGAGATATAGTGTTTTCAGCAGCTACTGTATTATTAATTTCAAACTTAGTCAAAATAGTCAAGGTGTTATTTAGAACTGAAGATAACCTTAAAGTAGAAGTAGGTTCATATTGAAGATAACTTTTAGAAACCCAACCAATAAGTGACTTTCCTGAATCGTAACCTCTAAATGAAGTAAATTTAACAGGGCCACCCCCAGATGTCTCTGAGGTAATGATTATATTCATATCATTATTTATCTTTAGTGTAGCTTTTTTATCTTCAACACTGAGTTTTGAACAACTATCAAAATGCCACCACTGATTTATATCTCTTTTTGTACTATTATCATTATTAATTATTTTATCAATGACATACACTTCTTTACCTGGCTTATACAAAATAACTCGTTCGTGACTGTATTTATTTATAGATTGGTTTACTTTACCTCTCAATATCCAGAAACCTTTTAAATACTTTGGCACATGTACAACTGCGCTTCCATATGCATTTTTATTTACTCTACTAGTATTTGTATTATCTACTTCAATTGTATTGTGAGCACGTGTGCTTAGAAAATACTGGCGATACTTACCTGGCTTATATCCATACTTACCAGAGTCTATTAATATATCGACTCCATTTTCTTGTAAAATAAAAGATAAATCATCACGATGTTTATGCACTTGGCTATAAAAGGATGCTTGAAAAAATAGAAATGATGAACTTTCATTCGGTATAGACGTATTAGATCTTACAACCGAATATCCGTCAACTTGAGATCCTATATAATTTTCATGTTTAATATGGGGCCATTCGTTTAGGCTCCTTAGGTTTTTAAACTCTTTTCCAGTTTCTGAATCGCCAATTGGAACACATTTATTATTTGGAAATACTAACCAAGGCTTTACGCGCTCACCTAACTCTAAAATATCTAGTGTATCTTTAGAAATATCTGACCACCATGGAGAATTTATTATATTTAAAATTTTCTTATGTGTAAAAAAATGGTAAGCTGGTGAATTTTCAGTGTGCACTCCATAACTACCAAGTTGTGAAGTAATAAGTTTGTTCATTTTTTCTACTGAGTAACTATTTAATGTTTTCAAATTAAAGCTCTCAGAATCGTAATTCTGAAGTATATATATTAAGCTTTTAAGTCCATTCAGTTGAAACAAGCCATGATTACCATGATTAAGTTCATTAACATCGCTTAAATATTCTAAATGTTTATTAATAAGGTAGTCAATGTCTTCAATCTTATGATCAATATTTTTCTCGAAGCATATTTTTATATAGTAACTTATCTTCAAAGCCCTTAGACCTGTTGACATGTCATACCATAACCATTTATCTTCAAGTTTATTATTAGTTTTTTCAAAGTTTACCCAATCATTAATTATTTCAGCAACTTGATTGAAATCGTTAATTTTTCCTCTGATTAAATAACAATCTAACATTCTCCACGCATGAAGTTGAAACATCCAATTACTATCTTTATAAGGGTTTTCTAGCCATTTTATTGGGATACTTAGTTTGTATGGAATAACATCTTTTCTAGGCCTAAAACCTGACTCTTCATAATTTTCTACAGTTTGCAGTTTATTGCCTAAAATCTCATAGTTGTTAAAATCAATCTTACTTAAAATTTTATTAGAAAAGCTATAATTTAGTTTGTTTTTATTAGAAACACTAAATACTTTCGATTTCTTGACTAAAGGCTGATCAATATATCTAAAGAAAATCTTAACTTTGAGATTTGTAGCGTTATCTTTATTAAAGAAATATATATGTTTGCCCTTTTTGTATCCACTTTTATGAACAACAGTACCTGATGAATAAAAATAGCAAGCACACTCGATGATTGAGAAGTTAGACTTTACTTCTACACATATTCTAAAACCATCATAGTTTGATATTACTTCGGCTGAATCAATAATCGAATCTATATTCTTCATATATACATACTTCCATATCATTCACTTTCTAGTTCAGTAGTATTCTTCATAAAGGGTCTAAAAGATAAAGAATCTAAAAGATTTTATATTTCTTAGGATAAGATAAACATGAACTCTACAGGATGACTATAACGTTCTATCTGTAAAATTAGACAACCAAGCACTAATTAATTGATTGAAACTTTCTAGTCATAATATTAAATATAGTTTTATTTTTATTTACTTTAGCAAAAAATTAAGACACTATTCTACTAGTAACTTCTAAAAGTTTGCTGACTGTTTTTTCCCAAGTTCTATCAGTTTCAACCCACTTTCTAGCATTTTCACCTAACTTCAATCTAAGGTTATCATCAATTATTAACTGATATAATTTTTCGGATAAACTTTCTATATTACCTTTTTCAAATACTAAACCATTAACGCTATCAGTAATCATATCAGTCAATGCTCGAACACTGGAAACTACGATAGCTTTTTTCATTGCAGCTGCTTCCAATGGTTTCATTGGAGATACCATTTCAGTAACTGGTTGAGGCTTACGAGGAAATGGGGCAATATCAACCAATGAATAATATGACTCTACCTCTTCATGTGGAATACGTCCAGGCATAATAAGCCAATCCTCAAAGTCATACTCAACGGCTATATTCGTAATTGCCTGAGTAATTGGACCTTTATCGTCTCCCGCTGTATTTTCATTACCCACTATTAATAACCTAAACTCTACTCCACGTTTTTTCAGTCTACCGCAAGCCTCAGCTAAATGATCTAGACCTTCATATTGTACAAATGTACCAATATAACCAATAACCGGTACGGAATTTGGTATATTTAATTTTTTTGCTAGTGCCGGATCTCTTTTAACGGGTTCAAAGCGCTCTGGATCACATGAGTTAGGTAGTATAGTTATTTGATCTTTAGAAACTCCACGTCTTACTAATTCTTCAGCCATTGGCGTAGTAAGAGTAAATACATAATCAGCCTGCATTGCTGCTAGGGCCTCCAAATCACATAAGACTTTATAAAACTCAGTTGATTCGAATTCAGGTTCACGTGAAATACGGGTAACTTCCCAAAAGCCTCTTACTTCGTATATAAAAGGAATACCTAGCTTACGTGCTGCAATAAGGGCTGGCAAAGCTGTTAAATGGTTAGAAGCTGCTATTATCAAAGAAGGTTTTATTTTTAAGAGTTTTTTTACTAGCTCTTCTGATGATTGCACTATGTACTCAAGCGTAGCCGTTCCATCTCTTCTTGGAGCTAAAATAAATTCATACTTAACTTCTTCGATAATCTGGCTTTGTTCTACATCTTCTGATGTTAATTCTTTTCTAATATCTAAAGGAAAACCAGGTCTTCCAACTACTTCGATTTTTGTTCCTGTACTTTGAATAGCATTAGCTAAACCATGGCCTCTAGTTGCATAACCACCAGAAGCATAAGGCAAGGTGTTGTGCAAGACATAAGCAATATTATTTGAGATTGGACTAAAATTTTCTATAGGATTTTCTATAGCATTGTTTATAAGCTCTAATAAACTAGCCTTCTCAATGAATAAATATAAATTCTTTTTTGAATTAACAAAGTCTAGCTGTTTTTTGTCATTATTATTTTTCGCATAATCTTCAAGCCAATTAAGACAATCTCTACTTTTCGTAATAGATCCTTGTCTATAATAAGCCCAGAAACCGGCCCTAACACTTGTTGTGCTTTTATTAATATCAATAGCACTCTCAACCAACTTAATTTCAGAGTTTCTACTGCCAAATTCACCAAATTTCTTACCTGTCTTAATCATTATTAGGACGATTGCATTATTAGAAAATTTGTACTTAGTCTTTAGCTTTATATTTATGAATTTGATTACATCTTCTACATTTCTTCCTTTAAAATCATCAAATAGCATATTAGCTATAGCATCATAATTTCTATTCTCATAAAGTTTTTGGTATTCATTTTTTTGAGCTACATTAGTATTATTAACTTCTATACTACTTTCAGTAAACATACTATTACTAAAATACTCGAAAGCTTTCTGAATACTGTTATCTGATAATCTTGAGCATAAAGCTTTTTCTAAACTATTAACTTGTTCTTCGTTACCTAACTTATTTTTTTGTAAGTAATCTAAAATACTTATAACCTTATAATAGTTTTTACTATGTATACAAGCCCAAGCATATCCTATAAGAGTATAAGCATCTTGATTCAAATTAGCTGCTACAGCTGCTATTATGAGCCTAGGCTCTGAATCTACAGCTTTACTTAACATTATTAGCTTATAAGCTTTATCATTATCACTTAAAAAAGAGTTGTTTTTATCAAACTCTACTAACATTGAATAAACATTCTTAGAATCAAGAATTTCTAAATAATACTCTTTATCAATAAGTTGGTTATTTATTGATAAAGAATCCATATCAATGTTTTGATTACCGATATCGATATTTAGATCATTTAGTACTACCTGCTCATTCTCTGAACATAAGAATCTATTAAACCCAAAATGAATAGTCGTTATTCCTTCAGGTACAATGAACCTATATAGCTCCTCTACCGCTCCTTGTGTAGAAGCAAGATACTTAAACTGTGCCTCAAAGGTATCTGATCTAAACATCTTCTCCAAAGGCACATTAACTTCTTCTCCAGTCTCATCGTAAGCTCGGATTAGCAAGACGGCTTTACGGTCAATTGCAGGAGCAATGTTTAGATATTCGACCATCGCCTTAATGCTGATACTTTGACCCGACTTTACAGCCATTGGATACCAGACTGGCTCTTCTAACGGTAGTGCTATTTTTTCTACGAAATGGTTATCTGGTGTTTGCAGCTTCTTGGTTGAGTCAATGATTTCATCCTCTAACTCAGGAAATATCGTGAGATCACTTAATACTACTCGCTCATCCTCAGAACATAAAAACTTACTGAAACCAAAGTGTATAATAGATATGCCTTTCGGCACTATAAACGTATATAGCTCTTCTACTACATCATTAGTAGGAGCGATATACTTAAAGTTTGCATCAAAAGCGTCTGATCCAAACATACTATCTAAAGACACATCGACTTCATTACCAGTTTCGTCATAAGCCCTGATTAATAATACAGCTTTACGATTATTAGCAGAGCTGATGTTCAGATACTCTACTATCGCTTTAATGCTTACTCTCTGACCCGGTTTGACGGCAGTTGGGTACCAGATTGGATCCTCTAAGGGCAACTCTAACTTTTCGATAAGTTGAAATTTTAGCGTTTTAAGCCTCTTATCTACTTGATTTTGGGTTTTCTTTTTAAGAAGAGGGTTTGCTGATATCTTTTCTAATTTCATTTAAGATTTCTCGACAGTATAAGAGTGTTTAAAAAGCGGCTTTTATAATGATTAGTAAATAGCTATCAAGCGTTGATGATCTCTAGCATTCTTTTATAGTAATCGTCTGTATAGTGAAAGGGCGATAAGCCCCATTTGTGATTTGAGTCAGCTATAAGTAAATCTTTACTAAATTCAATTATGCTAGACTGTGGCAAAATGCTTTCTACATGCTTGTACATCATATTTAATTTTTCATTGTTTTTTTCAATGTCCCACTTCTCACCCAATTTGATAGTATCTTGAGCATCAGTCGCCTTATCTGTCCAATAAACCTTGTTAATTTTTACAGCCTCTAAACCTACTGTATTACTAACCATAGTAAATAGATTATCTACACCTTTCTTCCATAGCTCAAAATACTGATCTGAAAAGGTGTTTATAACTTTATCAGGTTTAATGCCAGAGCGTAAGAACTCCACTGAACGAGTCACCAACTTGCCGTCTATCTCAGCCAAGTGCAATCTATCAACAAGAAAGTCGATTAACAAAAACTCATAGTCATTCACAGCTACAGACTTTATAACTTCATTATCAAAGTCAGAGACCACCATACGGCGCTGAAACTTGGAGTCTATATTAGAAAGAGCGTCATAGTATTTCTTCGAAATTGTCTTTACTACATTCTTTGATCCAAGTGTCGCTAAAGAGGATCTAGCGTGATAACCAGCTAGCTGCATGGTATCAGTATCATCAAAATTTAAGATATCTCGTGAGACGCAGCCTCCATATACTTTGATTTTCATTAGATATTCCCTAAATTATGATATTAAAAGGTTAAGACTTATGCAGCGCTGCAAATGCAGTACTATTAAATCTCTTAAACTTCTTTCTAGTTACCTCTTTTAATGACTTATCTTCAAGTGCTTTTTCTGACAAAGCCACTGCTTTTTTAAAATTATTCGACAAATAAGCTTGTCGTGCTTGTCCCATATAGATATAACTACTATCCATTTCTTTAATAACAGGTGTGTGACCTTCAGTTATTGATTTTATTATACGACTCAATTGTTTCGTATGATTTAGATGGTATAGGACTTCATGTCCCGCAAAATCACAACGGATCAAATGTAGCTTATCAAAAGTATCTTTGATTAAACTTTCTATAAAAAAGCTATCTTCTTTGACATAAGGATCATAGAAAATAAAAATATCTTTATCTGTTTTTTTATTATCATCAAACTTCACATGTTTGAAATTCTTTCCATCAAACTTAGACTCTTTTTCTGAGGAATCCACTAAAATGGGATGAGCTGAGTTCCTAGGCGCAGAAGCTATTACGGTACCATTTACTGCTCCAGCATAGTAGATTGCACAATAACCACCTAGTGAGCTACCATATAAGAACACTTCATGATCACGGACGATGGGATACACATATTTCTCAACATCTTCAAACGATAACTTCTGATATTGATTGTCGTTTTGCAGACAAGCTACTACGTTAAAACCATTTTTGTTCAGATAATTCAAAGCGAACGGCGTTTCAGTCTTTAAAGTTCCAGCTCCATTGAAAACAATAAAGGTTTTCGAAGCACCTACATCATAAAAATCTATTTTATATCCATTCTTTTCAATAATATTACTAACTACTAACTCTGATAAATCAACAATCCCATTTTTATCAATATTAAAATATAGTTTATGGGCTATCTTTTTTCCATTGTATTTGTAGTAAAATATAGCTTTAAAGCTACCTTCTTCAAAAGGTGTATCAAAGCGAACTTTAGGTTCACTAGTATACATTTTCTTTTCAGTACCTTTAGAATGGGTCAAATAAAACGCATACTCTAAATCTTCTTCAAATTCTGTTTCTAAGCTTATAAACCCCTTACTATTGACAACTTTCCTTCTAAAACCCTTAGTATTATCCAAATCAAACATTTTAAAATCACTCTGTAAATAAATGTTATTAGCGCTTCACGTGAATTATAACATCGCTAAAACTTAAAAATACACTTCTATATATTGTATAAGTAAGAGTGTAGGAAATAACTTTAGACAGCAAGCAAATTAAAGAATCAGTATTTTTAGAAAAGACCAGCTGAAATTATTGCTGTAATACGACTGCCATCAGAAGCATGATTGAACTTTCCTTGTTTGATAGCTTTATCTATATCTTGAGAGGCTTTGTTTATAAAACTACTATTCCATAGGCTTTTAACCAACTTAGAATTACAGGCTTTATCGAAATCTTTTTTTAAATATTCAAGGGTTTTCTTTATAGGCTCTGGTGAAGTAACTTGCTCATTTATCGTGTATTCAATATATATATTTCCTGTACTAATTGACAAACCTTCATTCAGTTTAGTTAGTTGGCGCAAAATAGTATCAGAAGGCGCTTTTGCTATATTATCATAAGGGAGATGAATTAAATCATCGGTAAGATTTATAAGATCGTAAAGAACTTGTGAGCTTTTTACTTTTTCAAAGTTATTTTTAGTGGCTATATTAGCTAAATATCGCGAACTTAAAGGTGTGAAAGAAATCTGATATTGAGGGAATAGTCCAGTATGAAATCTATTCCTAAAATGCCTATAATGTAGAAGTAAAGGATCAATATTATCTCCACAATTATCCACTTTTTGCATAGTTAACAAAGTCTCATATAGATTAATAGCTAAATCAACCATTTGCTCAGGATTATCAAGCTTGCTACATAAATATTTAATTGAATCATTATAGGTAGTGGTTTTAGTATTATTCCCATAAAATGGTCTGTGATTTTCACCACCACCACCACCTATCGATATTTTTCTATAATCAACTTTCGTGCTTGGGAAATATATAGGTTGATAAATTCCTAAACACATATTTTTCCACGTCAAATACTTTTCTTCAGCGTCTAAATGATAAATAGCATTTGTAAACCTACTTCTAGTATTTAGTTCATATCCAAAATGCTGAGTTATTTTCTCAGCTACCTTTATATCTTTATCAGATCCTTTAATCAAATGACAGGCTAAGCGATATTCAGCAATATTTTTTGTGCCATTACAATAGGCAAGATTTGATAATGAAAAAACAGCACGAGAGTCTAAACCCCCTGTTAAACCTTGACGAATAAAGAGTTCTTTATTGGATAGTAATGTAGAGAATCGTGAAGCCCAAATATTAATAAAATTTAGTAAAATATCTTCATAATTTGTAATATTGTCTTCAACATTAGAGATTTTTTCTATATTCAGAGTGCTAGTTCCGATAGTGAGCAAAGTATTGATAGGTAATATTTTTATTTCATTGGCAATAGTATCGAAGGTAATAGGTTGTTGGGTAAAAGACAAACGTTGTGCTGACAGGAGTAGCAACGGTATATTAGGTGTGATAATAATTGAGTGTTCTTTTAGATGTTCAATTAATAAATTAAGTGAGTTTGAAACAGCCCAAGCACCAGAAGCATCATCTCGAAAGTACAATACTTTCTTAAACCCTGAAAAATCCGACCCTATTAAGAACCCTTTTTCAACTCTTTTTGCTAATACATAACACCCATCCTCTCCATAAGAGACCTCTTTTCCAGTTTGCTCACGATACTTCTCAGCGCCCTCTTGACCAAAAATAAAATCTTCTTTATCAAAACAGTAACCTTGAAACAATCTTTCGGGATTGCTCTTAAAGCTAGACAGTAAATATGTAGATTCATTATTCATACTGAACTCTATTCTTACAAAATTTATTATAAATATAAAAAACTTCTGAACTTAGAACTATAAGTAAAATTTTATAACTAAATCATAGTTTTATTTATGCATGATTCGTAGCTTATAAATTTATCTACAGTATTATCAATTAAATTTTGGCTTTTTCTTCTATTAAATGAATTTCTTGTTCAATAGTATTCTCAAAACTACATTGTGAACTAGCACGTTCTGTTGCATATTCTGACTTGTTCAAAAATAAAGAAGAATCTTGAACGATCTCTATAATTTTCTCCACCATTTCTTGTACATTTTCAGCTTCAAATAAGGCTCCTTCTTCGTCAGAAATAAACTCTGGCACTGCGGCAACTTTATTGGTTACCACTACTAACCCTGAGGACATGGCTTCGTCTCTAGAGACACCTTGAGAGTCCCATCTCGTAGGGTTTAAGAAAACACCATGTTCCTTATGAGCTGCTGCTATCTCGTGATGATTTAAAAACCGTTTATGCAGATGAATATTTTCAAACTGACGTAATGGTTCGTTAATTTCATCAAACTCTAAGCCATCACCGTATATATTAACTTCTAAATCTTTGAAGAAATCATACTTAGACAATTCCAGTAGAGCCGTTACTGTCATATCATTACCATACTTAGGACCAGAATAAGGCCTTATGGACAACAGCTTCAATCTATCTTCAGGCTGTTTCTCACTATAATTGAATATTTCATTATCTACATAATTATGTATTACCAATTTATTGTCACTAGGTATAGTCAGTTCTAAGTCTTCTTCCACTTCGCGAAGAAAAGTATTAGAAACAAAAACTAAAGTGATATTACTATTTAGCTCTTCGTTAATCAGCTTTTTCCAGAACTTTAATCTATTGTCAGATAGCTTTTCTTTTCGTTCTATCTCGGATGTTCTCAGACCTACAAGATCAAACTCTCGGCGCTTCCAGCTTTGAACTTCAGCTCCATGCAACCATATGGTAATTTTTATTTTATCTCGATAGTCTTTAACTATATCCCACATCTTATTGTCCATAAGATGTATAAATATGTGCTTAATCTGACCTGATTCAAGAACATTTTTTAGACTATGATTGTGTCCACTAAACACATCAATAGACTCAAACTCTCTAAAACCTATATCAGTATTGCTGTCAGTAATTTTAAACACATCTACTATACGATCGTGTTTCTTATATGCTCTTACTCGGCTATGTAAGAAGCCATACTTATACAGATCATCATATGAAGGGTACTGCTTGGCTAGCACTAAAGTATCACTTTTGGCAATCAGGTCGTTCACTACTTCTCTCTTCTCACCAATTTTTATAGACTTTATCAGAGACTGACCGCTACCAGTAAGTTTAAAACCAACTTGTATATATTCGCAATCTACAGGTATAGGCATAGTATGATTGTGAGCAACTGGTGCAATATGATGTGAAATTTTATTCTTGTTCTCATCCAAGAATATGAATACTGAACGTATATCCATATTTGTAGTTGCATTAGCTATAAACTGACTATTCAGCTTCAAGTTAACATCAGTCCTACTATATATAGTCTTGAAGTAGACATAAGCGAACTTATCATCAGGAAGTGTCGATGTGATCTCCACACTTTCACCTTCTCTTTTGATAATTATCTGTTTACTTTGTGGTCTAATGAGCTGTGTGTCGATGTCATTGGCTGAAAAGATGAAAGTATCTACATCTTCATATATTGCCAAATCATCTACTTCGTCGTAATTAACACTAATTGCTTCTGAGACTGGTAATAATCTGTTTTCAAAATCGACTCCCTCATCCAAAATCAGTTGATTATGTGCTTCATAAGTCTCTTCTACATCTAGGCTAGCTCCATTTGCAATATAACTAAAGCAATCAATAGCAAAAGACTTGGCTTCCACCTCCAGATTGTTTATCATTGCAAAGCGATCATTGTCTAAAACTTCTTTTATAAACGTATCTACGGTTACTATACTTCTAGAGAATTTAAATTTGCTTACTTGTTGATACTCACTGTTTTGTACTAGCGAAGTTTTTCCATTTACATTTTCAAAATAACTATCTTTGGTAATCGCTACTATAGGCTGGGCAGCGTCTTGTTCAAGGTAGACTTGACTCTGTACTAAATCCGTCAAATAGTAACTTCCGTAACTATCGATAGAGTTAAATACCGCTACATAAGTATTTTTTTCGAGCTGTTTAAGAGTTTGAGCCAATACTGATGTATCCGTACAGATAGTGATGTTATCGTCAGCAAAGTCACTCAAACCCTCTATAGCGCTATGTACTAATAGTTCTTTCTCTGCGTACTCTTGATTATTAAAAGACTCTATTACTCTTTTTAACTCGTCTTGATCATGAATACTAGCCACAATCACAACATGACCATTCGTCATGTTTAAAGTCGTCTCAAAAGCTTTTTCTAAAACGTATTTTAAACGATTTTGATAAGTATGGTGTTTTAGGACCTTTCTCAAACCTTGAAGTCTATATTTTTTCTGCGTTATAACGTTTTCAGTAAATTTTTCTAATTGTCTAGTAAGCTCCGCCGCTTCATCTGAACATATGACTAGATCACCGAATAGTAATCTGACTCCGCGCGAATAGTTACTAATGACTATGGTATTCGAAGCCAACATCTCAAATACACGTCTAGCGAACATAGTTTGTGACTGTTTTATAGTGTTTATGTTGATACCGTAAATATAGCCTTTATAGGCTTTATCAATTTCTGAAGGGCTTAGAGTACCTAGTATCATCGGCTGATAGCTTTCAGGAAACTCATAATGAGGATGAGGTTTATTGAAATTGCGATCATATATGTCCAGTCCCCTGTAATTCTGAGCCACTTCGGCTAACACAGAGAAGTCTTTTTGTCTTTTGGGATATTTCAAATAGTAAGATCCAGCGAAACTAAATCTCTCTTGTCTATCATAAACCTCTATAGGGTTATGTATTTTTGGCTGGGCAGCAAAGTATAACAAATAGACTCTGTCATGACCGAGAAGCTCTTTATACTTTTGAATACAGTCAATGTCTGTAGTAAATACAACATCGACTAACTCTGCTACTCCCAAAAAGGTTCCAAAGTGTACAGGATCCTCTTTACTCCAAAAGATGGTTCTAATATTTTTATCTTCACAAAATTTTATTACATCTACTAATTCTACTGCTTGCTGGCTAACTTTCGTATTCCATAGACCATTTTTGCCTTGCCATGCTGATTCGATAAATAGTATATCCGGCTCAAACTCTAATATTTCATCCCGCCAATTCGATGGTGTAATATGGTATATATCTGCCTCAGGTTCGAAACATAATGAGGTAAACTCATCCATAATGGCAGCAATTTTTATACCTTTATCCAAAAATGAATTCTGTAAGACAGCCTTATCTACAGAAGTATTATCTAAATATTTCTTCCTTGGCGTGACTATAGCTCTTTTCTTCTTAACTACTTTAGGTTCGGACAAAGCTTTACTAGCCACTAATTTGCTTGGCTCGATATTTTTAATTGCTTTTAATTCGTTGATCTCATTCTTATTCTGTTCATGGAGCAGGATTATTATTTTATGTAATAATTTGGTATTTCTTAAGTCACTGTTCTTTCTACTTAGCGCATCTCCATAAATAGCAAATAGCTCTTTACTAAAAACTTTTATAGTAGTTTTTCTTTTAGCAGCATCAATTAATGATTTACCCAGTTGATAAGATATAGTATTTTTTTCTACAGCTTTGTTAATGCGGTTTCTTTCATTCTCTAATTCAATAGCACGAATATACTGTTTTAGCTCATCTATAGAACCACCGTATTGCTCAACCAATTGGTTAAGTGATTTTAGTTCATCTGAACTGAGCTCGTTATTATGTTTAGATAAAATTTTACGTATTTTGTTTTTCATAGATCCTCATAATAACTAAAGTGGATATCGTAAGATGGAGAGTAGGCACTAAACAATCTGACAAAAAGCTATTTAATGCCTTTTTAGCTATGTAGTAATAGTAAATTTAACTATTGGATACAAAGTTCATTACACTCTTATTAGTAGCGTTTAACTGATCAAAATCATCATGACCAACTAAAACCGCAATGACATCTGCTTGCTCTAAAGCTGAATCCAACTCAACTAAGTTTCCGACTGTCAAACTCTTAGGCAATTCAGTAATATTCGGCTCCACCAGTAGAACTTCTGCTGAATCAATATCTAACATTTCTCTGGCAATATGTACGGCTGGACTCTCACGTAAATCATCGATATTAGGTTTAAAAGCCAAACCTAGTAACGCAACTGTAGGCTTCTCAACACCTTGCTCTTTTAACTTATCAACCTCAGCATTGATTTTTTCAATCACCCATTTTGGCTTATTGTCATTGATCTCACGGGCCGCACGGATGATCTTTGCCTCATCTGGGTTCTGATTCACGATAAACCAAGGATCGACAGCGATGCAGTGCCCACCGACACCAGCACCAGGCTGCAAGATATTGACGCGCGGATGGTGATTGGCCAGCTCAATCAGCTCCCAGACATTGATATCGAGCTTATCAGAAATGACAGACAACTCATTGGCAAAGGCAATACTCACATCACGAGAGGCGTTTTCAGTCAGTTTTGCCATCTCAGCCGTACGCGAGTTGGTTGCTAGTAGCTCCCCTTCGACAAAGACACGATAGACTTCTTGTGCTTTTTTGGTCGATTCTTTGGTCATACCACCAATGATACGGTCATTGGAGATAAGCTCTTCGACTACCTTGCCCGGTAACACGCGCTCGGGGCAATAAGCGACATAGATATCGGCTTCATTATCTGGCTCATGATACTTAGGAAAAGTTAAATCAGGGCGCGCAGCGGAAAGCCAAGCCACCATTTTTTCGGTAGCCCCTACTGGCGAGGTTGATTCTAGGATCACTACATCACCTTTTTCTAACAGCGGTGCTAAAGCTTCACTAACGGCCTGAATATAAGATAAGTCAGGCGTATGGTCATCACCTTTAAATGGGGTTGGTACCGCAATGAGATAAGCGTCCGAATGCTCAGGAGTGAGACTAGCTTTCAGTTTGCCGTTATCTACTGCTTGTTTGACGATCGCTTCAAGGCCAGGCTCAACGATATGAATTTTGCCTTGATTGATGGTATCAACCGCGTGCTGATTGACATCGACGCCAACGACGTTAGCACCATGATGGGCAAACATCGCTGCTGTTGGTAAACCAATATAACCTAGGCCGAACACACAAATATTTTTCATTTTTATCTCAATTACTCTATATATAGTTGGTTAAATTGTCTCTGAAGCTTTTTTCTGTTCGAAAAAATTAACAATAGTCTCTGTTATGCGTTGTGAAGCTTGACCATCACCGTATGGGTTATGTGCCTCACTCATTTTTGCATAAATAGCTTCATTTTCAATTAGATTACTAACTTCAGCCACGATAGTAGCGTGATGTGTGCCCACTAGTTTGACAGTCCCTGCTTCAACAGCTTCTTGACGCTCAGTCGTACTACGCATAACAAGTACAGGAATACCGAGCGATGGTGCTTCTTCTTGGATACCGCCTGAGTCAGTTAGAATAATATGACTGGTACTCATTAAATAAACAAAGGGTAAGTAATCCTGTGGTTCGATAAGCTTGACGTTATCCAAACCGTGTAATAAACGTTCTACCGGTTCTTTGACATTAGGGTTGAGGTGTACAGGATAAACAAACTCATAATCAGGGTATTTTTTTGCAAGATCTTGAATGGCTTGGCAAATCGACTCAAAGCCATTACCAAAGTTTTCTCGGCGATGACCTGTAATGAGTACACGACGCTTAGTAAAGTCTAATTCAGAAAACTGCTGCTGCAGCTCACTTCGTAATTGCTCGTTATTTTCTAGCTTATTTTTCACATTTAACAGTGCATCGACAACGGTGTTGCCAGTGACATAGATAAATTCAGGATTGTTATGCTCATCATATAAGTTCTGAGCCGCTCTTTTAGTCGGTGAAAAGTGCAGCTTAGTGATAATACTGGTTAGCTGTCTATTAGCCTCTTCTGGCCAAGGAGAGTAGATATCATAAGTACGGAGTCCTGACTCTACATGGCCAATAGGAATCTGCTGATAAAATGCCGCTTGCGCTCCGCAGAGCGTGGTCGAAGTATCGCCATGTACTAGCACTAAATCTGGCTGAGATTCTGCAAGAATAGGCTCAAGAGCCATTAGCATTCTTGAGCTGGCTTGAGTCAAACTCTGACCTGATTTCATAATATCTAAATCATAATCAGGGTTAATCTCGAACAGGGATAGTACTTGATCAAGCATTTCACGGTGCTGGGCGGTGGCGCAAACTAATGACTTAATATTAGGATTAGCTTCTAACGCTTTGACGACTGGCGCCATTTTGATGGCTTCTGGACGAGTGCCAAATATACTTAGTACTTTTATCATAGAGATCTCTTGTTGATGTAAACCTTGTTCTTTAAAAGTGAATTATAGTGCGACTTGATAACCCTAAAGATTACTGCTTTGCCAATCATAAATATTCTGGCATATATTAGTTTTAAGAATATTCCCGTGTTATACGATTATCAGCGAAAATGACTTATCAAAAAATTGATGCTTTAGAAGCTTTTTAGTACTGCAAATTGAAAAGCCTTATACGTATCTCAACCAATGACCAGCACCTCGTTTCTCATAGCAATTTTTTAACATAAAAAAACACCCCATTATAGGGGTGTCTCTCTAATTTCTCAACATGTCTTTAGTAGTTGATTCTTAAACCTTTATTTACTTTTGGGAATACCTCGACTACCAACCCGTCACTTCCTTCAGCTTATCGCCGATTTTTGACGGATCGCGAGTATAGGCGATGCCCGCATCTTCAAAGGCTTTGAACTTCTCCTCAGCCGTACCTTGACCACCTGAGATGATCGCACCCGCGTGACCCATACGCTTACCGGCAGGAGCGGTGACACCAGCGATATAACCAACGACAGGTTTGGTGACATTGTCTTTAATATAAGCGGCTGCTTCTTCCTCAGCGGTACCACCGATCTCACCGATCAAGACAATCGCTTCGGTTTGTGGATCGTCTTGGAATAGTTTTAGCGCATCGATCTGATTCATCCCTGGAATTGGATCGCCGCCGATACCGATACACGTTGACTGACCGAAGCCAAGCTTCGTCGTTTGCGCGACCGCTTCATAGGTGAGCGTACCAGAGCGCGAGATGATGCCCACTTTGCCTGGTAGATGGATGTGACCTGGCATGATACCGATCTTGCACTCGCCTGGGGTGATGACCCCTGGGCAGTTCGGACCGACCATACGTACATCGCCGGCTTCTTCGATATAGCGCTTGGCTTTTAGCATATCGATAGTCGGTACGCCTTCAGTGATAACGATGATCAGCTTGACGCCTGCATCGACTGCCTCGACGATAGAATCTAGTACGAATGGCGCAGGTACATAGATGACCGAAGCATCAGCTTGCGTAGCTTCCATCGCCTCTGCCATAGTGTTAAACACTGGCAAGCCTAAATGCGTTTGTCCGCCTTTACCTGGCGTCACACCGCCGACGACTTTGGTGCCGTATTCGATCGCTTGCTCAGAGTGGAAGGTACCGTTTTTTCCGGTGAAACCCTGTACCAATACTTTGGTATCTTTATCAATTAATACACTCATTATTTTATCCTTGTATTCGGTTGTCTAATAGCGGGTTGTAATAGCGGCGGGCTGACTTAAATAAGTAAGCTAGCGGCAGCTATTACGGGTGAACGCTACTGTATATAGCCTGTAATTAACGCCTAATGATTTAATCTTAGCTTAAGGTTTAGGCTTTGACCGCATCGACGATTTTTTGCGCAGCGCCTGCAAGGCCTTGAGCGGAGATGATTTTGACATCAGATTGCTCTAGAAGCTCGATACCTTTCTCAGCGTTGTTACCCTCTAGGCGTACGACAACAGGTACTTGTACATCGACTTCTTTGACCGCGGCGATAATTGCTTCGGCGATCATGTCACAGCGCACGATACCGCCGAAGATATTGATTAGTACACCCTCAACGCTGCTGTCTTCTAGAATGATTTTGAACGCTTCAACCACGCGATCTTTGGTCGCGCCGCCGCCCACGTCTAAGAAGTTAGCAGGCTTGCCGCCATAGAGCTTGATGATATCCATCGTCGCCATCGCAAGACCGGCACCGTTGACCATACAACCGATGTTACCTTCTAGGGCGACATAGTTGAGATCGAACTCAGCGGCTTTTAGCTCACGCTCGTTCTCTTGCGTTTTGTCTTGTAGTGCGGCGATCTTTGGCAGGCGGAACAGCGCGTTTGAATCAATACCGATTTTGCCATCGACGCAGACGATCTCGCCGTTTTCGCGAACCGCTAATGGGTTCACTTCTAATAGCGCAAAGTCATTATCAACAAAAGCATGATAAGCGCCAGTCATAATCTTCACAAACTGATTGATCTGTTTGCCTTCTAGACCTAGCTGAAACGCTACTTCACGCGCTTGATACGGCATTAAACCAACTAACGGATCAACAGTGACTTTGAATATTTTCTCAGGAGTCTCATTAGCCACTTCTTCGATATCCACGCCGCCTTCGGTTGAAGCCATAAAGGTCACGCGGCGAGTAGAGCGATCGACGACTGCGCCTAGATAGAGCTCCGTTTGTACCGGGTACATGTCTTCGGCGACTAGTACGAAGTTGACCGGTTGGCCATCGGCGTCAGTCTGAAACGTCACTAAGTTGGTGCCGATAAGCTCTTCAGCCACTTGCTTGGCTTCTTCACGTGTCTTAACGAGTTTTACCCCGCCAGCTTTACCACGGCCGCCGGCATGAACCTGCGCTTTGATAACCGCAATATCGGTTGGGGTTTTATCAAAGGCCGCCGCGGCTTCGTCACCGCTATGAGCGACGATACCTTCTTGGATCGGTAGGCCGTAACTTTTTAGAAGTTCTTTGGCTTGATACTCATGTAAATTCATTGATTGTATCCTTTATTTTTTTCAATTGAAAAAGTGATAATAAATAGTCAAACAAACGCGCTAAATGTAGCTAGGACGTTTAACATTAGCGATAGTGATAGATACCACTATCGCCAAAAATAGTGAATTATACGCTTAGGATTGTCCGCGTAACAGCGCATTAGCCTGACAGTTTGGCAGCTATTGGCGCTTTAGTTGCCATCTTCTCTAGCATTAAGTGATGACCAACTAAAGACAAAGCTGCACTGACACTATTTACGTTTTTTGCGCTGAATGGCGTGAATAGCACGGCCGTCAGCAGATAAGGCAGCTTCATGTACCGCTTCTGAGATAGTCGGATGCGCAAAGGTCATCAGCTGCAAGTCCTCGATACTAGAGACAAACTCCATCGCGATCATGCCTTGATGGACGATGTCGCCAGCGCCAGCAGAGATAGCATGCATACCGAGTAAACGGTCAGTCTTGGCATCGGCAACCACTTTGATCGAGCCTTGCGCTTCGCTTTGCGCAAGAGCACGGCCGTTAGCGGCTAGATTGAATGAGCCAGTTTTGACCTCGTAGCCTGCCTCAGTAGCTTCTTGTTCAGTCATACCGACCCAAGCAATTTCTGGATGGGTATAGATGACATTGATGATAGTGTCATAATTGACTTGCGCTTTTTCGCCATGGATACGCTCAACCGCCATCATGCCCTCTTCCATCGCCTTATGCGCCAGCATAGGGCCACGGACTAGATCGCCGATAGCGTAGACGCCATCGAGATTGGTTTTGCACTGATCATCGACATCGATAAGACCGCGCTCGGTCAATTGCACACCGCTGTCATCGCCAAGTAGCTTCTCAGCATAAGCGCGGCGACCAACACACACGATTAATTTATCGAAGCTTTCATCTGAGGCTTCGCCTTTGTTTTCGCTAGTGACGACGACTTGACCATCTTTGACTTCAGCATTAGTGACTTTAGTATCGACGCGGATATCTAAGCCTTGTTTTTTAAACATCTTACGCGCTTCTTTGGCGATATCTTTATCAGCAGCCGCCAAAAATTCAGGCAGCGCTTCATAGACCACAACTTCTGCGCCAAGACGACGCCATACTGAACCCAGCTCAAGACCGATAACGCCTGCGCCAATGACACCCAAACGCTTCGGCGTTTCAGTGAAATCAAGTGCGCCAGTCGAGTCAACGATATGCTCATGATCTACTTTAGCAACAGGGATATCGATAGGGACAGAACCTGAGGCCAAGATGACGTTCTTCGCGGTAATGGTGCTTTCCGCTTCATCTTCTAAGGCAACGAATTTAACTTGCTTGTCAGCGCCTTTACCGTCGACTAGCGTGCCCCAGCCTTGTAGCCAGTCGACACCATTGCCTTTGAGTAGTGCTGCAACACCGCCGGTTAATTGCTTGACGATACCTTCTTTACGCTCAATCATCTTCTCGACATTGATGCCGATATCGCCGGTGCTGATACCATGCTCGTCAAGGTCATGCTTAGTGGCTTCATAACGGTGTGAGGTATCGAGCAGAGCTTTTGAAGGGATACAGCCGACGTTTAAGCAAGTACCGCCGAGCGCCGGCTCGCCTTTATAGACGCGCTTTTCGATACAAGCCACGCTCATACCCAATTGTCCGGCACGAATAGCCGCTTCGTAACCACCAGGTCCGCCGCCGATAACGACTAGATCATAATTATCTTTCATAGTAGTTTCCTAATATTCTTATCATAAAATTTAGTTTGGCTCTATGCTGTTGACGCTATTCTCGCTTGCAGCGCTACTTATTTTAATGGATTCATAATGCATCAAACTCAAGATATATCGTTAATACACTATCTTGGCAGGATGGTTCATCTAAAATGAATAGCGAGAGTTTTAAGGTGAAGTTTATTGTTTTAAACAGTAGACAAGACAGAACGCTTATTGGCATAAAGGTAAAAAGCTTGTATTAGCGATTGCCAATACAAGCTTAGAAGCTTATAGGTCTAATAACAGCATGGTTGGGTCTTCGACGAGATCCTTGAGCGTAACCAAGAACTGTACCGCTTCTTTACCATCGATCATGCGGTGATCATAAGATAGCGCTAAGTACATCATCGGTAAAATCTCAACTTTACCATCAACAGCCATAGGGCGATCGTTGATCGCATGCATTCCTAAGATAGCGGTTTGTGGTGGGTTCAAAATAGGCGTTGACATCAGCGAGCCAAAGACACCACCGTTAGAGATAGTGAAAGTACCGCCTGTCATTTCATCAAGACCGAGTTTACCGTCTTGCGCTTTACCGCCGAGCTCACGGATTTTACTCTCGACATCCGCCATGCTCATCTGATCGGTATCACGTAGTACTGGTACCACTAAGCCGCGATCTGACGATACGGCAACACCGATATCATAAAAACCATGATAAACGATATCATCGCCATCAAGTGAGGCGTTAACCGCTGGAAAGCGTTTCAATGCTTCAGTCGCTGCTTTAACGAATAACGACATAAAGCCTAGACGCACACCATGACGCTTCTCAAATTGATCTTTGTACTTTGTACGCATATCCATCAGCGGCTTCATGTTGACTTCGTTAAACGTGGTCAGCATTGCTGTTTCTTGCGTTGCAGAGAGTAGACGTTCAGCGACACGCTTACGCAGACGCGTCATCGGCACGCGTTTTTCGCTACGCTCACCAGTAGATTCAGCGACTGGCGTGCCTTTATCGTTTTTGATGCTGCTGTCGGCTTTGAGTTTAGGACTAGCCATATCAGATTTGGTAACGCGACCATCACGACCACTGCCTTCAACATTCTTCGGATCAACGCCAGACTCTTTAGCCGCTTTACGCACCGCTGGGCTTTGATCTTTATGATCGTCTTCTTTCTTATCCGTCGCTTGTACTGGCTCACCGCCATCGGCTGCTTGTTTTTTCTGTACGGGGGCAGCAGGTTGGTTTGGATCGACGGCTGGAGCTTCCGCATCCTGATTGCCGCTATCATCACTACCACTATCGGTACTGCCGCTAGCGCCAGCTTCAAACTCAGCGATCAGATCGTCTGACTCAACCGTATCATCAACTTGCTTAATGATTTTGGTGACGACGCCATCATCAGGGGCAACCACTTCTAATACGACTTTGTCCGTTTCGATCTCCGCTAAAATATCATCACGGTTGACTTGTTGACCTTCAGTAACGTGCCACTCAACGATTGTGCCATCAGCTACCGATTCTGGAAACACAGGGGCTTTAATCTCAGCCATCGATATACTCCTTAGATTGGGATAAATACTATTTATTATGAAATTGCGGTAAGCAGCCAAGTGATTTGATTAGCATTATTTATTTAAGTACTTTGTTTCAATACTTCTCTTAAATTCATAATACACTGACTGCTACCACCTGCTTATTCGATCTTTTTCAAGCTAATGCTTTTACAAAACTATTTTGTAAGTTGTGAGACTTCTACACCTAAGCCACCTGCGATTAAGTCTTGCTGCTGGCTGGCATGCAATTTTGGCGATCCAGTAGCTGGTGCTGCACTTGGCGGACGCGCAACAGGCTCCATCACTTTCGCTTTGGTTGGATGCGGTACCACAATGCGGAACATATGCGGCGCTAGGTAATACCAAGCCCCTTGGTTCAAAGGCTCTTCTTGCGTCCAAACGATCTCTTTTAGATTGCTGTATTTCTCAAATTCAGCGATTAAGCGCTCTTCTGGTAGCGGGTACAGCTGCTCAATACGCACGATAGCCACATGATCTAAGCCCAGCTCGCGGCGCTGCTCAAGTAAGTCATAATAGACCTTACCGCCACAGAGTACTAAGCGAGTAATCTTATCCGCGTCTTGCTTATCGATCTCAGGGAGCACCGTCTCAAACTTATGACCACTAGATAGATCTTCTAGCTCTGAGGTAGCAAGCTTATGACGTAGTAAGCTCTTCGGCGACATAACGATCAAAGGCTTACGAATCGGACGTACCGCTTGACGACGTAACGCGTGGAATATCTGCGCTGGCGTGGTTGGAGTAATCACTTGCATATTATCTTCAGCGCAGAGCTGCAAGAAGCGCTCAAGACGGGCTGATGAATGCTCAGGACCCTGACCTTCATAGCCATGTGGTAACAACATGGTCAAGCCGCAAACGCGCTGCCACTTCGTCTCACCACTAGCGATAAACTGGTCGATGACCATTTGCGCGCCATTAACAAAGTCGCCAAACTGTGCTTCCCAAACCACCAATGCATTTGGCACGGTAGTCGCATAACCATATTCAAAGGCTAGCACCGCTTCTTCCGAGAGTAACGAGTTATAAGTCGCAAATCGCGCTTGATCTTTACTCATATGCGCTAGTGGCACGTACATACTGCCATCAGTCATATTGTATATCTCGCTATGACGATGCGAGAAAGTACCACGGCCGACATCTTCCCCAGTGATACGCACTAAGGTTTTATCGTGCTCAACTAAACTGGCATAAGCGAGTGTTTCAGCCGCGCCCCAGTTCAGTGGCTCTTCGCCAGTTTGCATCGCTAAGCGCTGCTCGACTACTTTTTGTACTTGACGCTGTAGCTTGTAGCCTTCAGGCATCACCGCCATGCGCTTACCATAGTCTTTTAGTAGCTCGATATCGACGCCAGTCTCCCAGTCATCCTCTAGCTCATGACCTAAGTACGGTGTCCAATCGACAAACAATGCTTCATCAGGCTCGCTCACTAGCGAGTTAGCCACATACTCGCCGCGATCTAGTGATTCGCGGTATTCATCTTCATATTTAGCCGCTTCGTCTTTACTAATGACACCCGCTTCAATAAGCTTATTGGTATAAATAGTACGTGTCGTAGGTAGTTTTTTGATCACTGAATACATCAGCGGCTGCGTAGCTGAAGGTTCATCCGCTTCGTTGTGACCATTACGGCGATAGCAGAAGAGATCGATAACGATGTCTTTATCAAACTCATGGCGATAATCTAGCGCCAATTGCGCGGCAAAAACTACCGATTCAGGATCGTCGCCATTGACATGGAGAATAGGCGCATGCACCATTTTTGCAATATCGGTACAGTACTCTGTCGAGCGTGCATCTTCTTGACGGCTAGTAGTAAAGCCAACTTGGTTATTAATAACGATATGTACAGTACCGCCAGTGGTATAAGCGCGGGTTTGTGACATCTGGAAGGTCTCTTGTACGACGCCCTGCGCAGCAAAAGCGGCATCGCCATGCACGACAATCGGTAATACCGAGTTGCCATCTTTACCATGGTCTTTTGGCTGGTCGTTACGGCGGACTTGCCGTGCGCGTACTGAGCCTTGTAGTACGGGCGCCACAATCTCAAGATGTGAGGGGTTAAAGGCTAAGGCCAAATGCGCCTCTCCACCAGGCGTCATCACGTTTGAGGAGTAGCCATTGTGATATTTAACGTCGCCTGAGCCTTTTTCTGGCTGCACTTTACCATCGAACTCATCGAATAAATCCGCTGGGTTTTTACCTAAGATATTGACCAGTAAGTTTAGACGTCCACGGTGAGCCATGCCGATAACCATCTCTTTGGTACCATAGCCACCAGCACGTTGGATAATTTCGTTAACGGCAGGAATAAAGCTCTCACCGCCTTCTAAGCCGAAGCGTTTTACCCCAGTATATTTACGCGCTAAGTATTTCTCCAACCCTTCGGCAGCGGTTAAGCGCTCAAGGATAGATAAGCGTTTTTCTTTATCGAATTCTATATGGCCAAGATTGCTTTCCATATACTGCTCCATCCAGCGTTTCTCAACGCTAGTGGTCACATGCATATATTCGATACCGATATAGCGGCAATAGACGCGCTCCATGATCTCAATAATCTCACGCAGCGACGCTTCAGGCTTGCCAATTTTTAGATCGTTGGTTGGAAAGATGGTATCTAAATCGGCTTCTGATAGATTGTGATAGGCCAGCGTCAAGTCTTCGACTTTATCGCGTGGGTGCAAATCTAAAGGATCCAGCTGCGCGCGGCGATGACCACGGCGACGATAAGCGGAGATGAGCTGCTGCACGCCCATTTGCTTAGGGTCAGCACAATGAGCGGTGCTGCTATCACTGCTAGCAGCCGAGGCTCCCGCTTTATTTGCCGTCTGATTGCGTGCCAGTAGCAAGAATTGGTCTTGAATGGCGTTATGCTTCGCATCATTTGGCGATTGATATTGTTTGAAGTACTGCTGCCAATCTTCATCGACGCTGTTAGGGTCGGTTAAGAACTGCTCATAAAGAGCTTCGATATAATGAGCATTATCAGCAGCAAGTTCTGTGTATCCTACATCGGCTTTTCTTTGAGTTGTACTATTCATAATAATCGTCTATTTCATAGATAAATGAATGGGAATTGCGGGTTGTACTTATAATTATTAGTAAATATTAGAGTATTTCGGGCTAAATCGACTATTTGTGAACGCTCAGTCTTATTATCTTAGTCGTTTGATAATAATAATTTATATATACTAGCTCTAGCCATAACTATGCCTATAGCTCAATTTTTGCTTTAAGAGACTCACTATGACCGTCATAAATCAGTAATAGGCTCATTACCCTATTATTCAAGAGTAATTGTGGATAATTTAATAATAGCGACTTATTATTAATAACCATTTTGTTAATAATAACTATTTATAGAGTCTACTAATTATTAGTATCCTTTCGCTTTCGCTATACAATGCTCCCTAGGGTAGCACGACCTACCAACTAACCATAGTTTGTTTGTTCAATACTAGGTATTTAAGTAATGAATATTCACTATCATAGCAGACGCTAACAATAGCTATCTTACTATCGAGAAACATAAGATTTAGCTGAGAATCAATAAAATTCGTCAATTAAGCTAATGCTGCTAATGATAACATTTTCGCTCGTAAGTTTTTATGGCTAGTTTGTGATTATCGTTGCACTTAACACAAAACATTAACAAAAGAAAAACACCGCCTTAGGACGGTGTTTTTTTGTACCTGATAAACAGTGTGTCGTTATATTAACCGGCTTGATCGATCAGCAAATTACGCAGATGACCAATAGCTTTGGTTGGGTTCAGGCCTTTTGGACAGACTGAAACGCAGTTCATAATACCGCGGCAACGGAACAAACTGAACGGATCATCTAAGCGCGCTAGGCGAGCTTGCGCATCGCTATCACGACTATCGGCTACGAAGCGATAAGCATGTAGTAATGCTGATGGTCCCAAGAACTTATCCGGATTCCACCAAAATGAAGGGCAAGCGGTTGAGCAGCAAGCACAAAGAATACACTCATAAAGACCATTCAACTGTTCACGCTGCTCAGGAGACTGCAAACGTTCCGTCGGCGGTGCTGGCTGATCGTTGATCAAGTAAGGATGCACTTTTTCATACTGCTCGTAGAACTGGTTCATATCTACGACTAAGTCACGAACGACTGGCAGTCCAGGTAGTGGTCTAATAGTAATTTTTTCAGGTAGCGTATTCATGTTAATGAGACATGCTAAGCCATTTTTACCATTGATGTTCATACCGTCAGAACCACAAATACCTTCACGGCACGAGCGGCGGAAAGTGATGGTTTCATCTTCTTTCTTTAGGCGTAATAATAAATCAAGCAACATACGATCTGACTCTAATAACTCAATCGTATAGGTTTGCATGCGCGGCGCTGCGTCCACATCAGGATCGTAGCGATAAATTTCGATGGTGCGAGTACCTCGGCTCATATTGCTAAACTCCACACTTAGTAATGGCTGGCATACAAGGGTTCTATTCTCTTAGCGTAAGTGCTGTTGAGTAACTTGTAGCTGGCAGTAAGCTGCATAAAATAAAATATCTTAATATGTTATTGGTACTAGCGCATCAGTATGCGCTAGCTCCGAACAATCCAAATAACGATTAATTAATAAACGCGAACTTTTGGTTCAATATAATCGACTGTTAATGGAATCTTGCGCACAGGCTTATAAATGATACGGTTATCATCAGAGTACCAGATAGTGTGCTTCATCCAGTCGTGATCGTTACGACCATTTGGCGCGTAATCATCATCTTCAGGACGGTCATAATCAGCGACACTGTGTGCGCCGCGGCTCTCATGACGGCTAGCCGCTGAGATCATCGTCGCTTTGGCTACTTCGTATAAGTTAATCACTTCGAAAGCTTCGATACGAGCGGTGTTAAATACTTGTGACTTATCCGCTAAGTGAATATGATCGATCTTTTCTCCTAGAGCCAACAGCTTCTCTACGCCTTCATCCATTAGCGCTTGAGTACGGAATACACTAGCATGCTTTTGCATAATAGCGCGAATCTCATCGGCGACATCTTGTGCATTGTAGCCTTCGGTTGACTGCTGTAGCTTATTTAAGCGGCCTACAGTGAAGTCTAACACATGAGTATCAAGTGGCTTGTAGTTATGATCATTGTGATGATATTCATCAACGATATGCTTGCCCGCTGCACGACCAAAGACGACTAAATCAAGCAGTGAGTTGGTGCCTAAACGGTTAGCGCCGTGGACACTGACGCAGGCGCATTCGCCAATAGCGTATAGACCTTTGACAATCGTGCCTTCGGTATATAGACCTTCATCATCGGTGCCGGCTTCTAGATTCGGAGTGATCACCTGACCATGAATAGTGGTTGGAATACCACCCATCATATAATGGATCGTTGGAATCACTGGAATAGGCTCTTTGGTGATATCGACGTTAGCAAAGTTTTTACCAATCTCAAACACCGATGGCAAGCGCTTCATAATGGTATCAACACCTAAATGGGTCATATCCATCACGATATAATCAGCATTCGGTCCACAGCCGCGGCCTTCTTTGATTTCTTGGTCCATAGAGCGCGATACAAGATCGCGCGGTGCTAAATCTTTAACCGTTGGCGCGTAACGCTCCATAAAGGCTTCGCCATCTTTGTTACGTAAGATAGCACCTTCACCGCGGCACCCTTCTGTCAATAGCACACCGGCTCCAGCCACACCCGTTGGGTGAAACTGCCAAAACTCCATGTCTTGTAGAGGCACACCAGCGCGAACCGCCATGCCGATACCGTCGCCGGTATTAATATAAGCGTTAGTAGAGGCGGCAAAAATACGACCGGCACCACCTGTCGCTAAGACGGTAATTGGCGATTGGAATACTGCCACTGTGCCCGTCTCTTGTTCCAGAGCGATGACACCGTTGATGTTGCCGTCTTCGTCCTTGATCAAATCAAGGGCAATCCACTCGATAAAAAACTGCGTGCCTTGTTCAAGATTTTTCTGATACAAGGTATGCAAGAGCGCGTGACCGGTTCTATCAGCTGCCGCGCAAGCACGTTGTACCGCTTTTTCGCCGTAGTTTGAGGTATGACCACCAAACGGACGCTGATAAATCGTACCATCTTCGTTGCGGTCAAAAGGCATACCCATGTGCTCAAGCTCGTAAACCACTTTCGGGGCTTCGCGGCACATATATTCGATAGCGTCTTGATCGCCTAACCAATCTGAGCCTTTGACGGTGTCATAAAAGTGAAAATGCCAGTTGTCATTGCTCATATTACCAAGGCTTGCACCGATACCACCTTGAGCGGCTACGGTGTGTGAACGCGTTGGAAATACTTTAGTAATGACCGCGACATTCATACCCGATTCGGCCAATTGCAGCGAGGCACGCATACCTGAGCCACCACCGCCGACGATGACTGCATCGTAATTAAGGGTTTTAATGTTGCTAATAGTATTATCTTGTCTTGTTGCCATTGTGATTTTCCTAATGCCTGTTTGTGCTGGCACCTATTTTATTGATACAGGGTGCTAGCGAAGTAACTACAAGGGCTATCTACTATCTAGATCTGTGCTTTACGCTTATAAAGGGTGAGTGTTTGGCTGGTTATAACCATTACTATCGTTATTCAGTGATATAGCGACTAATCGGCAAGCTTTAAAACGCTCATTGCGATTCAAAGGTTTTAACCCAATTACCTAATCCTCTATCAAAGCGCTGCGCTCAAAAGTTATACAGCGATAACGCCAAAGCCATTGCCCCAAAAGATCATGATGCCCCAAAATACGTAAACCAAAATAGCGGCAACCATCAAAGCTTGTAACAGTAAACGCAGACCGCTCGATTTAACATAATCGGTCAACACCGTCCAAATCCCAACCCAAGCATGTCCTGCTAGCGCGATGATAGCGACTAAACTAAATAAACGCATAGGCAAGCTAGTAATAAAGGCGCTCCACTCAACGAAGCCTACACCGCTATGCGTTAAAAAGTAACCTAATAAGACAAGGCTATATATTGCTAGCACTAGCGCACCGAAGCGCTGCACTACCCAATCGCGTGAGCCTGAACCGGTAAGACCAGTGGCACTTTTGACACCTGAATTATTTTTTATCATTAGAACATCACCCATACAAATGACGCGACAATCAATATCGCTGCAATCACAAAGCTAACCACTGCCGCAGTGCGACCTGATTTTAGCTCTTCGTTCATCCCTATATCAGCAAGTAGATGCTTGACGCCCATCACAAAATGGTATGAGATAGCCGCGACAAATATCCAAGCGACAAAACGCACTAGCACATTGTCGAACACAGTCGCAAAGCTCTCAGGCGAAGCCAAAGAAGTTTGTAGTAACCACAACATGACAGGAATAAGTAAAAATAGAATAATGCCAGAGATACGATGCATGATCGAGGCAATCGCAATCGGTGATTTGGCGTTTATGGTAATCACTTGGCTTAAGGGCAGATCAATAGGTCGGTTGCTTTTCACAGCGGGCATCCTTTTAGCGGTTATACTCGAGTTCTACTTATGGTCTGGCAATCATCTACCAAACGCACTGAGCAACATACGAGATGAATAAAATAAGGAAGAGCTAGCTGACTTTGCTAAATGCACGTTACGCCATCATGGTGATATGACATATTTACTGAGCGATGACTGAATTATTCCCACTAGTGTCTGTTAACCACCATAAACACAAAAAAAAGATAACGCCATCGGCTCATCTTTATTAAGAATAACTACATGATCATCATTCTAAAAATAGAATAAATAACAATAACATTCAAGTCTTAAACGCTTTTTAATCCCTAGAATACCCTATCAATCGTAACAAGATATTAGAAAAAACCTTATTAGCCGTTAACTTTTGATAGGTTTGCATCAAATTGACAAAGCGTATGCCAGTTAAATTAACGCAATTATAAAATGACTGGCGCCTAATTACAAATTTATCCCTGAAATAGTCACTTTTGTCGTTATTTTTACAAAAACTTAAGTTTCGGTAATGGTTGGTTCAACTTTTTGAATGTGACTCTACTTATCAGCTCATATCCTTTATAAATGCATATCACAGCTGCATCTTTTCTTACATTGAGTGGTCTGTCAGCATAGTTTTGCTACTTTGTACCTTTTGTTCACGGCTTTAGCATTTATATAGGCCTAAAATATATCACTCTCAGCTTATCTTTATCAGTAGCGTTTAACTTATAAAAGTGTTAAAAACAGACGAAATTAACGCTAAATTACAGATTAGACATATTTTGATACAACTTATCACCCTTTTAGCTGCCTTTAAAGCCTATGAATCTGGTGTTTGCTAAGAAAAGTCTTTTCACCTCTTCCTGAATTACTGCTAATATAGCTTGCATATGAAGTGAGCGGCGTGCAAAGTGACCGCTCCTCAGTAATGACTTAACCAGTAACGAGACCAACCGTTACGATTACACAGTATGACGCACTAGCAAGCGTCGCTTTTACATTCATACGCTAAAACAATGGAGAGGAAATTATGGCTGACAACATTAAGTCAAATAATGAAGCCAAACTAACCGCAGAGGGTAAGGAATACCAACTTCCTATTATTCAAGGTACTTTAGGTCGTCCGGTTATCGATATCGCTGCCTTGCAAGATTCAGGCTTTTGGTCTTATGATCCTGGCTTTAAAGTGACAGCTCCTGTTGAATCAAAGATTACTTTTATTGATGGCGGTAAAGGTGAGCTGTTATACCGCGGCTACCCTATCGATCAGTTAGCAAACCACGCTGAATACTTAGAAGTTGCTTATGCTTTAATTCATGGCGATCTACCAAACGCAGAACAAAAAGACGACTTCTTTGAGAAGATTCGTCAGCATACCGGCGTCCATGATCAGTTGCGTAAGTTCTTTGAAGGCTTCCGCCGTGACGCGCATCCTATGGCGATTATGGTCGGTGTTGTTGGTGCTTTATCGGCGTTTTATCACGATAAGCTAGATATCAGCGACGAAGATCATCGCGAAATCACCGCCATCCGTCTGATCGCAAAAATGCCGACCCTAGCGGCTATGAGCTATAAATACTCGCAGGGCGAGCCGTTCATGTATCCGCGTAATGACTTTAGCTACGCAGAGAACTTCTTGTACATGATGTTTGCAACTCCTGCTGATGTTAACTATAAAGTCAATCCTATCCTCGTCGATGCTATGGATAAAATCTTTACCTTGCATGCCGATCATGAGCAAAACGCTTCGACGTCTACCGTACGCCTAGCCGGCTCTACGGGCGCGAACCCTTATGCTTGTATCGCTGCGGGCATCGCCGCTTTATGGGGTCCATCACATGGCGGCGCTAACGAAGCTGTCCTTGAGATGTTAGATGAGATCGGTAGCGTTGAAAACGTGCCAGAATTCATGGAAAAAGTGAAGAGCCGTGAAGTGAAACTGATGGGCTTTGGTCACCGTGTCTACAAAAACTTCGACCCACGCGCGCAAGTACTCAAAAAAGCTTGTGATGAAGTATTAGAAGCTCTAGGTATCGATGATCCTAAGCTCGAGCTGGCTATGGAACTAGAAAAAATCGCTTTAGAAGATCCGTTCTTCATTGAGCGTAATCTGTATCCAAACGTTGACTTCTATTCTGGTATTATTCTAAAAGCTATCGGTATCCCAACGTCTATGTTTACGGTTATTTTCTCATTAGCGCGTACCTCAGGTTGGATCAGTCATTGGATTGAGATGCATAGCGCACCGTTCAAAATTGGTCGTCCGCGTCAGCTCTATACCGGTCAGACGCATCGTGATCTTGTCAAGGTTGAAGACCGCAAATAAGGGTTAACGATTTGTTGTATTAACATATCTACCAACATAAAAAATCCCGCCGATGAGCGGGATTTTTTATGGTTAATTTTTTATGCTCAGTTTTATAATCAATTTTTATAAGCAGTTACTGAAACTCTTTTAAGGTCTGCTCATATTTTGCAATTTGTTCATCATAGTCTTTGATGGTCTCATTAAATTTGGTCATCAGCGCTTCAAACTCTTGCTGCTGAGCGACTTTCATCTCTTGCATATAGCTGGCTTGCCGAGCTTCTATCTGCTCCCAAATCTGATGCTGGACAATGAGGCGCGCTAATGCTGGACTTTTGGCATTGAGCCTGTCGGCAAGCTCAGTATGCTCAAACAGCTGCGGTATTAGGGCGGCAATATTGATTAAGGTATTTACCTCGGCGCTACTCAGAGGCTGTGATATCGGCTGATAAAGCGCATCGATGGTTTGCTGATAGCTGTCGATGATTTGTTTTTCAGTCAATATTGTCGTTTCTCGCGGCTCAGCGCTAATACGTCTTAATACGGTTAGATCGCGCTCACCGACCTCAGTGCTGCTGTTTGGTTCCAGATCAGTGCTGATATCAGTATTGGTATCGGTCTCAGTCACGGCGTCAGAGTCACCCGCTGCGAGTTCGGCATCAGTAGTGCTATTGTTGTTTGCTGCAGCCGAGTTTGACCCAGCAGCGGTATCCACCGTCGCTTCATTGTCATCATTAGTCGCATTATTTAGTAATAGATCATCGTCACTGGTAGTCATATCCGCCGCCTGCAAAGACTCATACTCTGCTTGCAACCGGCGTTGTAAGCTTTGCATTTGCGCAACATATACTGGCTGCAACTGCTTAATATAAGCGGCGGCTGAATCACTTTGGGGTACAGGTTTCATCTGGTCAGCAGCAGTTTGCTCTCCAGTATTAACCGTGCTGTCATCGACCGTTGACTGCGGCTGACATCCCGCTAATAGCGATGCTGCTAATACCATAGTCATAAGCATCCGAGGCGACTGACGGCAAGCAGACTCAGCAAATCGTTTATGACGATTTTGTTGGTCGCCAGCATCAGTATCAGGTCTAAAAAGCGGAAAATTACGCATCAGAAAACATATCCTTTGTTAAGAGCGCCGCTATAAAAGCTAGATTAAAGTATAAGTTGCTACCTTCTGCTCACTTGCTCCTAGGGCGGGGTTATTTTTTATAAAAAAAGCGAGTAACTTCAATCATAGCGATTATGGCTGACAATCTGAAGGTTAAATAGTGAACGAGCTGTCGCTATCAGTATTCCTGCTAGATTTTGTTTGCTCAGTCGACACTGTCAAAAAAGGGATACACTCCTCTAAGTCTCTGCAGTCTTGCTTAAGCTGTTGACGGATAAAATAGTCTTGCACCATGCGCGCTTGCTGCTCAATACCATATCTAAAAAACGATTTGCCAGCTTTTAGCTCATAAGCATAACGTCGATTGATCAGTGCGCCGCGTACTACTTTTAGGCCTTGTTGCCATTGCCAAACGTGAGTGAGCTCATGAATCAGCCAACTTTGTTTACTAAGCGAAGCCTTGCTAAAGTCAGCTAGCCAATTGTCGGGATGAAAGTAGATATGGCCATTAGGACTGACCGCATAATTTCTTAGCACCCACCAAGCGGTCTGCAGTCGGACGCCCTGCAACTCAATGCTAGCACCAAACACCGAACGCGCTAGCTCTTTTTCACCCGCCGTTAAGGCTCGCGACTGCTGCTCAAAAAGTGGTAAAGAGCGCTTTAATTTGGATAACGACTTAGATATCATTTTTTGAGGATAGCGAGACATGAGTATAAAAAGGCCTTAATCAAGTTTAGAGATGTTGGCTTGCTGAGTTATATTAACTACTTTACTAGCTTAGCTTTCATATTAGGACAGAAAAATTAAAATCAATCCACTTGTGAATGGTTAATATGCCCTAATATCTAATACAACAACCACTATTTGACTCATCATTTCTGATTTTTATGATTCAATACCATAAGTAAGCGTTAGGAGTTTTATGCCCTCTGCTTTTCACGCTGATACACCTTTAGCCCAGCGTATGCGCCCTACCACTCTAGGTGATATCATTGGCCAAGAGCATCTATTAGCCGATGATGCGCCACTGCGGCGTTTGGTCGAACAAAACCATCTGTCCTCTATGATTTTGCATGGGGAGGCAGGCATTGGTAAAACCACTATCGCGATGCTATTAGCAGAAGCAGTAGGTCGACCGTTTCATGCCTTATCGGCTTTAAATACTGGCGTTAAGCAACTGCGTGAAGTGTTAGATAACAAGGATTCACTGAGCTTTGAGTCGCCGGTGGTGTTTATCGATGAGATTCATCGTTTTAATAAAGCGCAGCAAGATGCCTTACTTGGCGCAGTAGAAGCGGGCGATATTACCTTGATCGGCGCGACCACCGAAAATCCTTCTTTTAGTGTCAATAATGCTTTGTTGTCTCGTTGCCAAGTCTACCGCTTAGAGCCGCTCGATAGCGAGCAAATCGCTGCCGTATTGCAACGAGCCATCAGTCAAGACCAAATACTGAAAACGCTGGATATCGAGCTACAAGCACAAGGCTTTATTAGTGAGCTGGCACATGGTGATGCTAGAAAGGCGCTGAATTTACTAGAGCTTGCGGTACAGACTGCTAATCCTAAGCACTCCCCTATTATCGTCGATGATGAGATCGTCGGGCGCGTGGCACAGACAGCATTGGTGCGTTATGACAGAGATGGCGAACAGCATTACGATATCGTCTCAGCGCTGATCAAATCGGTACGCGGCTCGGATCCAGATGCGGCGCTGTATTGGATGGCCAGAATGCTAGTCGGCGGTGAGCCTGCTGATTTTATCGCGCGGCGTTTGGTCATTTTGGCGAGTGAAGATATCGGTAATGCCAATCCAAATGCGCTACTGCTCGCGGATGCAGCCTTGCGTAGCGTCCAGTCTATCGGTATGCCCGAAGCGCGAATTATCTTAGGACAAGTGGTTGTCTATTTAGCCACTAGCGCGAAGAGTAACAGCACTTATAAAGCGATCAATGCGGCAATGAGCTTAGCACAAAAGGATGCCTCCCCTGTACCGCTGCACCTGCGTAATGGTGTGACTAAGCTGATGCGAAATGAAGGCTACGGCGTCGGCTATACTTATCCGCATAATTATCCCAACCATTACTACGCGCAAAGCTACTTGCCTGATACTCTAATCGGCACGAGCTTCTATGAATATGCCGATAACCAGCGCGAGCAGCATAGTAAGCAGTTTATGGATTGGCTAAAGAGCCAAGCTGCTAGTAATGATTAAACCTTGATCTTTAAAGATTATTCTAAATTATCAATTCTGCTTACTAGTCAGTACAGACCCTTTTGCTATCTACTGTTACAATGACGCACAGTATTTTTGATCCCTAATCCAATAAAAAATATAGAGAGTCTTATGAGTTTAAATACCGTTCCTGAAATAATTGAAGATATTCGCGCCGGTAAAATGGTCATCTTGATGGATGATGAAGATCGCGAAAATGAAGGCGATATCATTATGGCCGCTACCCATGTGCGCCCTGAAGATATCAACTTTATGATCACTCATGCTCGCGGCCTAGTCTGTCTTACCCTATCACAAGCGCGCTGCCAACAGTTGGCACTACCATTGATGTCAGATCGTAATGAGGCTAAGTTCAGTACTAACTTTACCGTCTCTATCGAAGCGGCTGAAGGAGTAACTACAGGTATTTCTGCAGCTGACCGGGCGCGTACGATTCAAGCTGCTGTATCTTCGGCAGCCAAACCAGAAGATATCGTCCAACCTGGGCACATCTTCCCCATCATGGCGCAAAATGGCGGGGTGCTCCATCGCGCCGGCCATACCGAAGCGGGTTGTGACTTAGCACGCCTAGCAGGGCTTGAACCTGCTGCCGTGATTGTCGAGATTATCAATGCTGATGGGACAATGGCACGCCGTGATGATTTAGAAATATTTGCCAAAGAGCATGGCATCAAGATGGGAACGATAGCTGATCTTATTAACTATCGTATCGCTAATGAGCAAACGGTAGAAGAAATAGAGTCGCATCCATTTGAGACGGAGCACGGTAGCTTTACCTTGCACCGCTTTCGCGAGTTTGGCGCTGACGAGACGCATTTAGCTTTAGTCAAAGGCGATGTCAGTGCCGGCGTCAGTACCGTACGAGTGCACGGCTTTCATCCGCTGCGAGATTTATTCGCCGCCAAAAACGATACTACGGGCCGGAGCGGCTGGAGCATACAATCGGCATTAGAGGAAATCAGCGCCTCAGAGCGCGGGGTTATGGTCTGGATTGGTAGTCACCAGCCTATCGATCTTGGCGATGCGTTGGATAAAGCGGCAAGTAATGAGTCCTTGTCAACGATCACTCAGCAGCCGTATCGTAGCATCGGCGTTGGCGCTCAAATCTTGCGCCATCTTGGCGTACGTGATATGCGTTTGTTATCATCGCCGATGAAGTTCTACGCACTATCAGGCTTTGATCTAAATGTAGTTGATTTTGTTCATGCGCCAAGCAAAGACTAAAAGCGCTATGCGCAAATGATTTTACCTTTCATACTTTAAGCAAAAACAAGGCACGCTAATTAAATTAGCGTGCCTTGTTTTTAAGGATAAAAGAATAAGGACACAGCAGCATTAATAGTCTTTAGGACCTTTAATGCTTTGGAATATGATCAAATTGCGCTTCTAAAGCCAATAGACGTGCGCGTTCTTCCGCTGTCCAAGGGAGTTTTTGCTCACTATGACTATCCAAACGCACGATGACCGCTTCTGCCTCTGCGACAATCCGTTGCTGCTGCTGGCTATAATAGCGATATTCTATAATCAGGCTGGTATTACCTAAATGCTGACAACGTAGACCTATGAGCAGCGTATCAGGATAAGTCACTGGCCGCAGATACTGACAGCTAGAATGGGCTAGCAAGATAGCACTGCCCTCAAACAAATCTAAAGCCTGCAAATAATGAATGCGTGCCGACTCAGCATAACGATAATACACGACATTATTGAGATGATTTAACGCATCCATCTCGCCCCATTGCACTACCTGAGAATAAATGACAGGATAATGCTGTAAAGCAGTGGGCGTTTCATAGTGTCTGTTGCTATGCAGCTGATTCGGCTGATTGATTTTAGTATGCTCTGGACTAATAGGGCTCATAGAGTATCCATTGTTCTGTGTTATTTATTATTTTTAGGTTGATTTAGCACTTGGGTTGTCAACAGTGGCAGAGACTCGGGAGTGTCGGCTATTAGTTCATCCAACCAGGCAATCACCTCGCTGATATTATTAGGAGCTTTACTAGAGCCAGCACCGCTTAGATTGGCCGTTTTACTTTCTATTGATGACTCACTCTTTGAGACGCTATTGTCTTTAGTAGACTGAGTTGAAGCGACTAAGGGCTGTAGCTGCGTGCGCGCTTGGCTCAAGTAGCGGGTTAATTGGTCAGGCTCACGCATATTACTCGCTTGTATGGCTAAATTAAGCGTCATAAGTACTTCGTGAATAGTCAGCTGGCGTCTAGTAAGAGTGGTGGTTTTGTGCGCTAGAGTGTTATTTATATTAGTAGGCTGCTCACCGCTTCTCGTTACCGAGCTGCCATCAACCAACCTCTCATAGCGATGCAAAAAGGTTTGGATATCTTGGATAGCTATGTTCTGCAACTGCCACTGACTGGGCTGGGCACTGCGCGCTTGCAAGCGCTCGATGTCGTCACTGAGGCTTTGCTTAATGACGATATTTAGCGCCGGAGCGATCTCATTATTTGCTTGTGAGAGTTGCCACTGTAATCCAGTCAATAAGTCAATCGCCGCGCTATAGTTATTATCTGCTAGCAACCTGTCCGCCGCTTGCATCTGAATGCGTAACAAGTCTAACTGATTCTGCGCTTGACTGGTGAGCGGAGCTCTAGGAGTTGGCGCCGTCTGCTGACTAATGGCGAACAGACGATCGTCCATTTCATTAAGGCGAGTCACGACTTGTTCGTTATTATGAAGGCGCTCTTTAATTTGGCTCTCAAAACGCTGCTGACTGACGTAAAGCCAAACGAGCGCTAGTGCTAAAAGTACGATAAACAACCACTGCAAGCGCAGTAATAACATATTCGCTTGCCGGCGCTGCTGAACGACTAAAGGCGACTCAGATGACGGCTTGGGTTCAGTTGACATAACAAGCACCATTCTTCAAAAGGGAATAATTATTAGGGCGTATTGATTGCCGTCGAAATCGTTTCAGGAGATAAATCTTCTACCTGAATATGCGCTAGCTGCTGTGCGGCTACCATCTCCGCCAAACGCACGCCGAGCACCACATAGCAAAAGTCGTCTAACCTAAGAGCGCCTTTATTACCCGCTTGCTGCACGACGCTGACCCAATGCTCAAACGCGGTGCCACTGCTGATTATCACAATCGGCTTAGGTTGCGATGTGCTAGCCTGCTCTTGTTGGTTAAGATAGCTTGCTAACCATGCTGCATAATCACTAGCTGCGGAGTCTGGCATCATACGCTCATACCAAGCAATGCTCTCGATCTCAACGCCGCGCGCCTGTAACGTGTCGACTAAAAGTCTGCGTCCACCAAGCCCCCGCCATACCAGCAGCTTATCACCCGCTTGCAACCGCGCAATCTCTGCCATCGCTAGCATGCCTTCATTATTAGCAATTAACGGTTGTAATACGGGTTTAGTAGCCGCTTGCAAGACGTCAGCAGTCGCGTCGCCAACGGCAATGATAGAGCTTGGAGGATCATAATGGACGCTTTTTACTTCCATTTGCTCTGTTGACTGAGCTTGCTCCTGCGCTACTAAGGCTTGCCAGATGGCTAGTCCGGACTGCGCGGCGGTAGGACTGACCACTACTAACGCTTGATATTGACCTGCGAGCCAGCGCCGCATGATATCAATATCAGCATCTACTACCGCTCGCGTCTGCAACGTTAGCATAGGCATATCGACCACTGCAAAGCCGATATCTTGCAAATGCTCTGTCAAAGGAGCGGCGCGTTCTATGGGACGGGTATTAATCACTACTGGTGAGAGGTTACGAGACATTGAGGTGGGCACCGAGTTAAACCTTGAATGATATATTAAGTGACACAGACAAATGCTGCGATGGTCAATCGCCAATATAATAGCGGCATCATTGTTAAAGCACGAGTGTTATGATGCGCAGTTGGCATTGCCTATACTTATCATTGCGACTTAAATTATATGCTTAAGGGTTATAAATAGCGTCTAAAATAGCGCCAGCACCTTTTGCTAGTAGTTGCTCAGCAACGTCAATACCTAGCTGATTGGCTTGCTGCTCTTTTTGCGCTTGCGTGCCACTTAGCGTTATGCGCTTTTCCGCTTTTAACAGTTTACTACCGTCTTCCTCACCGACACGCCCGCGCAGCCATAAGGTGTCGCCATTGTCATCATTAAGATTACTACTGATATCGGCAGCATCTGCCATGTGTAATATCGCATAGGCGGCAATCGGTACCTGACAACCGCCTTGCAGGTGGCGATTCAGCGCCCGCTCAGCGATTAAGCGGATACGAGCCATATCATCATTGAGTGGTGCTAGCAGTGCCATTACCTCTTGATCATCTTCACGGCATTCGATCGCTAAGGCGCCTTGACCCACTGCAGGCAAGCAAGTATCGATATCCAGCTCGCTGCGGATACGCTCGTCCAATTCAATACGCTGCAGACCACTAGTGGCAAGGATAATCGCATCATAGTCCCCGGCGTCGAGCTTACCCAACCGCGTTCCTACATTGCCGCGCAAAGTTTTGATCTGTAAGTCTGGACGGTAAGCTTTAATTTGGCACTGGCGGCGTAGACTTGCCGTGCCCACCACAGCACCTTGTGGTAGCTCATCGATAGTATTATAAGTATTAGACACAAAGGCATCGGTCGGTGAGGCGCGCTTACAATATACCCCAAGCGTTAGACCTTCAGGGAGCTGCATCGGTACGTCTTTGAGCGAATGTACGGCAATATCTGCCTGCTTCTCATAAAGCGCCTGCTCAAGCTCTTTGACAAATAAGCCTTTACCGCCGATTTTTGCTAAAGGGGTGTCCAAAATTTTGTCACCCTTAGTGACAATTTTGAGCAGGTTGATGGTCAAATCAGGATATAGGGCCGATAACCGATCGCGAATATGCTCAGCTTGCCATAAGGCCAAAGGGCTTTGACGAGTTGCGATGTTCAAAGTAGACAAAGGAGATGACTGAGTATTGCTCATAGATAGCCTCGGAATGATAAATATAAAGAGATATATCAGGATAAAGTGACTTTAGCGCAAAAAAATACCCCTATTTAAGCATAAATAGAGGTTTGATGATATGGTCGGTTTATTAGTGACTACATACTCTGGATTTTTTCACGTAACGCGGGCAGATGACGGCGACTCACGGCTAGAGTTTCATCCGTTCCTTTAAAGCGCACCTGATAACGACCGCTATCTACCGTTTCTAAGAAGTCTAAAAAATCTAAATTGATAATGGCATTACGATGCACGCGAAATAAGCGCTCGTCGAACTCTTCTTCTAGCTCTTTTAAAGTTTCATCAATCAGTACTATCCCATCAATGTGACGAACTTTGACATACTTTTGATCTGCCGTAAAATAGTAGATATCACTAATCTTAATCAGCTCAACTCCTCGGTGGGTGCGAGCCGCGATGTGCTCACGTACCGGACGCGACATCGGGTCTTCAAGCTTACGAATCCCATCAAGCTGCGCGGCGTTTAAATTGCTGGCCTTACCTAATGCGTCAATCAGCTCATCTTTATTGGCAGGTTTTAATAAGTAGCCAATAGCATTGGCCTTAAAAGCAGCAATAGCATAATGATCGTAAGCGGTGACAAAGATAATCGCTGGCGGATGCTCAAGCTCATCGAGTATTTGCGCGCAGCGCACGCCATCCATCTCAGGCATACGTATATCGAGTAGTATAAGCTCAGGCTGATGGACTTTTACGGCATCAACCGCTTCAGCTCCAGTGCCCACTTGCGCCACGACTTCATGGCCTGATTCTTTAACAATTCTCACCAAACGCTCGCGTGCGAGTGGCTCATCGTCACAAACTACTATCCGCATAAAATACCTCTTCTGCTCTTTACTCAGTCGGTTGGTTCAAAATCGTCATTTTGGCTATCGCCTGCTGTTTTTTGTACTATAAGCGCTATTTTATACTTTTTATGTCTATAGCTGCTCATTCCACAGAGGTTGCTTATACAATCATTCTAAAACAGTCGCTACATCGATAGTTTAGGCCTATGACAATTTTTTCCTTATGTTATATCTCTCTCTTCTGCAATAAACATTATGCAATAAATATGCCATGTCACAGATATTGCTTGTATTTTTGTGAAAGTTAGGGATAAGTAAGACAGTAAAGGAAAGGGATAAACAATTTTGCGTTACATGCCTGCATCTTGCAAAGGGTAATCAATAATCGTCATAATCTGGGTATTAGTGACCGTACTGTTAATGGTTGAGCTAGGACCAAAATAGATCTGCAAGCGCTCAGCCTGCACATGAAAATCAACATGCTGACGTAAATCATGCACGATCATCAAGGTTTTACTCGGGAGCTGTACGCTAACAGTAATAGTGACGCGGTGATCTTGCCAGACGACAGCTATGTCTATGTAGATCGTTTCCGTGGTCATCTCAACCACATTGATGAGCATTTTTTCGATAATGCTTTGCAACGTGAGCGCGGTGATAACCATATCGCCCATAACCTCATCATCAGGCAGCTGCCAATTGACGACTAGCTTATCTGCAAGGCGATAAGATTCAATCGCTACGTAGTGCTCACAAAGTGCTACTTCCTCTTCAAAGCTAATCTCACGCGCGCCGTTGAAGCTAGCCCGAAATAGAGCTGAGACATGCTCAAGTAGCCTAGCCGCATGTGGCGGGTTAGACTCTATAAGCGACAGCAAACTATTAATCGTATTAAAAAAGAAATGCGGAGCCAAACGAGCCTTTATTAAGTCGTTTTGGGCGCTAAGCTTGTGCTCAAAGGACTGTTTCAGCGCTATCAGCTCACGATGACGACGCATGAAATAAAGCAAGAAAACTAAGGTAAAGCCACCGGCAAACACCATGTTGAACAGTAGCTCTAGCGCCAGCCCCTGACGATCGTATGCTAGCCAGCCGGCATTAATTAATACTAGAACGACTAACAGCATAGATAAAGTAGAAGCAAGCATGAACATCAGAACGATATAGAGGCTCACTCTAATAGGATTGCTCCGTTTGAACATAGGGCGCAAATAATCTACTAGATATAAAGTTGGTATAATAGCTAAAATATAATGAATACATTTAGTCAGATAAGCCACTAAAAACTCCGTCCCTGTCGTCAGCTCATACCGACCAACGATAGTAACGAACAACGCCCAGACCAAGATATACTGTAGCCATTGCCAAAGCGTCATCATCTCCATAACTTTAGGCACGAAAAACTCTAAGCGCTCAGCTAGCAAGGCGACCTCATCCTTTGCTATACTTGAGCCCTTATTCTTATGAGTTGTCTTATACCGATATGAACGCCAATTCTTCAAACCCTAGTAATCCTATGCAAAGCAACACTACTCCTGCCTCCGATTTTAGCACAAATGCACCCGATCAGAGTGCTCCTTCAAAAGCACAAGCTCAGCAGATGTGGGGTGGGCGCTTTAGTGAAGCGACAGACAGCTTCGTCGCTGCTTTTACCGCTTCTGTCGGCTTTGATCAACGTTTCGCTCGGCATGATATCGAAGGTTCTATCGCTCATGCCACTATGCTAGGTCAGTGCAACATTTTGACTGATGAAGAAGTGGCAACTATCATTGAAGGCCTCCAGCAAGTCTTACGCGAGATTGAAGCGGGAGACTTCAACTGGTCGATTGCGCTTGAAGATGTGCATATGAACGTCGAATCGCGCCTGACCGATGTCATCGGTGCGGTGGGTAAAAAGCTGCATACGGGGCGTAGCCGTAACGATCAGGTCGCCACTGACATTCGCCTGTGGTTACGAGAAGAAACCGATAATATTATTGAGCTGTTAGTACGCCTACAAAGCGGCTTACTGAACTTAGCTGAGCAGCATACCGATACTATTATGCCAGGCTTTACTCATTTGCAGACCGCTCAGCCGGTAAGCTTCGGTCACCATGTGATGGCTTGGTTTGAGATGCTCTATCGCGATACTGAGCGCCTAGTCGATGCGCGCCGCCGTATCAATCAGCTGCCTCTTGGTAGCGCCGCGCTTGCTGGCACCACCTTCCCTATTGATCGTACAATTACTGCCGAGCTGCTTGGCTTTGAAGGTATTTGCCAAAACTCACTCGATGCGGTCTCTGATCGAGACTTTGCTATTGAGTTTACCTCAGCCGCTTCTATTTTGATGATGCATATGTCACGCATGAGCGAAGAGATTATCTTATGGATGTCAGCGCAGTTTAACTTTGTGCAGATACCCGATCGCTTCTGTACCGGCTCCTCCATCATGCCACAGAAGAAAAACCCTGACGTGCCAGAGCTGGTGCGCGGTAAAGCGGCGCGGGTCTTTGGTCAGTTGATGACGCTACTAAGCTTAATGAAAAGTCAGCCCCTAGCGTACAATAAAGACAACCAAGAAGACAAAGAGCCTTTGTTTGACTGCGTCGATACTTTAACCGGCTCCCTACTCGCCTTTGCCGATATGCTGCCCAATATCACTCCTAATATTGAAGCTATGCGTGAAGCAACAATGAAAGGCTATGCTACTGCTACGGACTTAGCGGATTATCTAGTGCGTAATGGTGTGGCGTTCCGTGATGCTCATGAGGTAGTCGGCAATGCCGTCGCGCTAGGCATCAAAGAAGGCGTTGATTTGAGCGATTTATCTTTAGCGCAATTGCAGCAATTTAGTGACGCTATCGGTACAGACGTCTTTGATTATCTAACGCTTGAGGGCTCACTGGCTGCCCGTGATCATTTAGGAGGTACCGCACCGAATCAGGTCAAGCAAGCAGTGATCAACGGTCGCGCGCGTCTAAAGGCCTTTGCGTAATTATTAGCTTTTAATTTTACGCCTCACACCTATTTATCTGAGAACACCCGCCATTGTTGCGGGTGTTTTTTTTGATCTGATGGATTCACCTTATTGTTACCTTCCATACACCTGATACCCTTGGCTAAAGCGTCTAAGACCGTTATCATAGGTTAATATTATTATTCCATTCACTAACTCAATAAACCAATAATAAGGATAACAAGATGACTGAGACTTTTAATCCGCAAGCCAATACGGTATTTTGCCGTAAGTACCAGCAAGATCTGCCAAAAATGCCACATCCGCCTTTTCCTAACAAAAAAGGCCAAGAGCTACAAGACACGGTCTCTGAGAAAGCTTGGCAGGAGTGGCTTGAGCAGCAAACGATGCTGATTAACGAAAATCATCTGAGTATGATGGACCCTGAAGCGAAGAAATTCTTAACTGAACAGCGTGAGAAGTTCTTAGATAACGAAGATTACGAGCGCGCGCAAGGCTGGACGCCTGAGAAATAAACGTAAACCTTTACTGTAAGCAAATTAAGTAAATGGCTATTTATCATAAGCCAAATTTGTTAACATAAAAACTGCTAGTATAAAGCTTACTAGTATAAAAAATGACAACACTGACAGACTCGGGGTGCGTTGTACAATGAGCTAAACAGCTTTTGTGCATTCGCTGAGAGATCACCCGCCGAACCTGATGCGGTTAGTACCGACGCAGGGAAGTCTTCAGCATTTTATTATTTATGGCAAAGGACGGGCAGAAATGCCTTTTTTATCCCTATTACTTTTAGCCTTAATGTATGCACGGCTAAGTAATAAAGATGGATATCAAGTATCGTCCGCCGCTTGATGACAATTATCCGCGATTATATGACTTGATTATTTAGTCGTTGGCTACTGCTCATAAGCTAAACTTGCTAGATGATAAATGCTACCCCCGCAGCGACTGGCGGTGTTGATTTTATTCAAAACAACACGCTAGGACAGCATATGACGACTTCAACCGTAACACCAAAAACCCAGCAGAACGCCTCTGTCAAAAAAGCGGACGCGCTAAAAACCCCTGCGCATCGTAGTGCCAAGGACACCCGCTTTGAAGAAGATGCGCGCGACCTGCACCGTATCTTACCCGCCTCCCGTAAAGTCTATATCCAAGGCTCTAGAGCAGACATACAAGTGCCCATGCGCGAGATCACCCTTGATCCTACCCCTATCCAAGGCGTTGATGAGTCCGACTGGGAGCAAAACCCACCCTTTTATGTTTATGACACCTCAGGCGTCTATACCGATCCCGATGCCCATATTGATTTGACCCGAGGCCTACCAAAGCTGCGCGAGGGCTGGATAGCGGAGCGAGGTGATACCGAACAGCTAAGCGGTCTATCTAGCTCATACGGACAAGCGCGAGCGCGCGACATCACTACTGCTAATCTAAGATTTGCCCATATCGATAAACCACGCCGCGCCAAAACAATTAATGGTCAAGCGGGCCATGTGGGAAATGTCACCCAAATGTACTACGCGCGCCGCGGTATCATCACCCCTGAGATGGAATACATCGCCATTCGCGAGACGCAAAAGCAGCATGAGCTCACCGACATGCGTCAGCACGATGGCGAGAGCTTTGGTGCCAATACTCCTAAGACTATCACCCCTGAGTTTGTGCGTTCTGAGGTCGCCGCGGGTCGCGCTATTATCCCCAATAATATTAACCATCCTGAATCTGAGCCGATGATCATCGGACGCAACTTTTTGGTCAAAATTAACGCCAATATCGGCAACTCAGCACTCGGCTCCTCCATCGATGAAGAAGTGTCGAAGATGACATGGGCGACACGTTGGGGCGCCGATACCATTATGGATCTGTCAACGGGCAACCATATCCATGAGACGCGTGAATGGCTGATTCGTAACTCGCCTGTCCCTATCGGTACCGTGCCCATTTACCAAGCGCTAGAGAAAGTCGATGGCGTCGCTGAAGACCTCACTTGGGAGATATTCCGTGATACGCTGATTGAGCAAGCCGAACAAGGCGTCGATTACTTCACTATACATGCCGGCGTGCTCCTGCGTTATGTGCCACTGACTGCTAAGCGCTTAACGGGTATCGTCTCACGCGGTGGTTCGATCATGGCGCAGTGGTGCCTTGCCCATCATAAAGAGAGCTTCTTATACACGCATTTTGAAGAGATTTGCGAGATTATGAAACAGTACGATGTGGCGTTTAGCTTAGGCGATGGTCTGCGCCCCGGCTGCTTACAAGATGCCAATGACGAAGCGCAGTTTGGCGAGCTGCGTACCCTAGGCGAGCTCACCCAAGTCGCTTGGCAGCATGATGTACAGGTGATGATCGAAGGTCCTGGGCACGTGGCGATGAACCGTATTAAAGAAAATATGGACTTACAGCTTGAGCTGTGCGCGGATGCGCCTTTCTATACTTTAGGACCGCTGACCACTGATATCGCACCCGGTTATGATCATATTACTAGCGCCATTGGTGCGGCAATGATCGGCTGGTTTGGTACGGCGATGCTCTGTTACGTAACACCAAAAGAGCATTTAGGACTGCCGAATAAAAAGGACGTCAAAGACGGTATCATCACTTATAAAATCGCCGCGCATGCCGCTGATCTGGCCAAAGGTCATCCGGGCGCGCAAGCCCGTGACAATGCTTTGTCCAAAGCCCGTTTTGAGTTCCGCTGGGACGATCAGTTCAACCTAGCTCTCGATCCTGATACCGCGCGTGAATATCATGATGAAACACTGCCCAAAGACGCGCACAAATCAGCGCATTTTTGCTCGATGTGTGGCCCGAAGTTTTGCTCTATGAAAATTACCCAAAATGTCCGCGAGTACGCCAAAGGCTTGGACGCTAAGGAAAATCTAGCCGCAGACGCTATGAGCGCAGCTGAAATTGAACAAGGTATGGCGGAGATGACTGAAAAATATCATAGCGAGGGTCGTCAGCTTTATAAAGAGGTGTGATAGCCAGAATTAACTTTTGTCCCATAAAAAAGCGCTACTAATCAGTAGCGCTTTTTTTGATGTTTAATTTCTTATCATAAGACTCGATTACACCTGCGACGCCTCATAAATCTCTTCAATCGAGGTATTAATCGTATCAGCAAACTCTTTATCGCTCTGCTGCTTACTAAGCCCTTCAGTGAAGGCGCGCGAGAAGCTAGCAATCATGCCCGGGTTTTGCTTAAGTTTATCGCAAGCAGCGCTACGACTATAGCCGCCAGATAATGCCACGACTTTAAGCACTTTGGGATGATCGATCAGCTCTTGATAAAACCCGCCTTCTTCTGGCAGGGTCAGCTTAAGCATTACTTGATGATCGTCATTTAGACGATCAAGGTTACGCAAGATGTCCGCTTTTAATAACAATTCGCACTCATGCTTTTCAGCGCTATCGATGTTGACTTCCGGTTCAACGATAGGCATCAAACCTTTAGAGATAATTTGCTTAGCGACATCAAACTGCTGCTGCACTACTTTTTCGATACCATCGACGTTGGGCTCATAGATGACCGAACGCATCTTGGTACCGAAGATCGGATATTTTTTTGCTTTATCAAGCAGCAAATCTAAGTTTGGCATTGGGCGCATGACCTGTACGCCGCTCATCTGCTCCGCTAAACCCTTATCTACTTTTAAAAACGGCACGATATTTTTATCTTCCCACAGATAGTTTGCCGTTGGTTTGCCATTGACCTCACGCTCCATAGTGTCCTCGAACAAGATCGCGCCTAATACGCGCTTATCATCGAAGCAGTCACAAGTCATAATCCGTGCGCGCATCTCGTGTACGAGATCGAACATGGCTTCATCATTGCTATAATCAGCGCTTGTAACGCCATAGTTTTCTAGCGCTTTTGGCGTACTACCGCCGCTTTGATCAAGAGCGGCAATAAAGCCTGTGCCGTTTTTTATTTTTTCTAGTTGTTTTTGATAGTCCATTGCAAATGTATCCTATGGTTGTGAATAAAGATCAAAAAAGATAAAGGTTAAGCAATCGTACATGCCACTATAAACGGCTATAAGTATCAGATAATAAGCCAAATAGTCTACAAATAACCTTACCATAGCACAAGCGACGTGCCTATTATTGCAATGTAAAACGAGCGCAAGAAAACATCAGAATATTTGGACTATGTTCAAAATATTTTATGCCAAAAATAATACCGCCACACAGCTGATTGCTAATACGATACCTAGCATATTAATACGATTCAGCTGCTCTTTAAACACGCTGACCCCTATCAAGGTGGCGACGGTGATGACCCCGACATTCATCCCAGTAAAGACAATACTAGGCGACTCAGACAGTACCTGATGGGCACGCACATAAGCATAGATATTACCCATATTCAATGCGCCAAGCAGCAGCCCTGCTAGCAAAGCACTACCCTGCCAGCGCACGCGAGTGATCAGTAAATAAATAAACAACAATAACCCTGCCAAGCCAAAGCTAACAAATAATGTCAATGGAAAAGCCGCTCCTTGCTTCGCCACTTGTTTAAATAAGATATCAATAACACCGTAACCCGCCCAGACGCCAAATAACCATAAAGGGGTTTTGGATAAAGTATTCTGACGATTATTATTCGCAGCTAGAGTGGCAGTAGAGTCATGCTCAGTTTTCATAGTGGTGCTTATATCAGTGTTCACACTAGACTTTTGCGGCGGGCGATAAACCAACGCGCCTAAGGCCAAAAACCCAAGCGCTAAGCCAAAAATACGTGTATTCGTCAACACCTCACCAAATAATAAAAAGGCGGCGATAATAGGAATAATCAAAGACAAACGCTGAGCGGCATCGGTTGCTACCATACCGATAGCCGCGATAGCACGGCCTAATATGACAAACACCAAGGGTAATAATATGCCTAGTGCGATGATAATACCCCAAGCCGACCCTAAGGTTTCGATAGCACTAAGCTCAGGTTTTAGCAGGACTAACGTCAATAAAAAAGCCACAGGGTAACCGGCGACGATAGTCTGGCGGATATCGATATCTTTTTGACGAAGTACTTTTAGCAGTACAGAAACAGCGACGCTACACAGCACCGCTACCATTAAATAGATCATTAATCTTACCCTTTAGTTTTTGTTATTCAGCGATAGAATTATGCAGTCTTTTATGACAAAGGGTTAAATGTAACTATATATTTCTAAACTAGCAATGGCTAATTTTGACTCCATCTATTTCTTGGCCGTATCGCCAACAACTATCAGGGTCAAATTACAATTAGGCAGCAGGAGGGAGTGCTAAGTTTTGTTAAAATAGAGGCCAATTTAGTCATCCCATCTACCGTGTAAATTTAGGCTTCCCTTTCCTTTACTACACTGCTCTTATGTATTGTTATTACTTATGAACGCACTATTTCGCTTTTTTGAAAACCGGCTATCCGCCTTTCCTGATACCCCTATGCCGCTGCCCTCACCTCGTGATGGGCTGTTAAAGTTTTTGTGGGCGTGTAGTAAGGGTCTGCGCGGCTGGCTATTGCTGTTTATGTTTTTGTCAGCGGGTATCGGCGTTTATGAGGCGATGCTGTTTGCTTGGATTGGTAATATCGTTGATTGGCTCGGTATCTACACCCCGCAAACATTATGGAGCGAAAAAGGCGATGTGCTGCTACTGATGCTGGTGGTGCTAATTATTAGCCCCTTCTGGATTGCATTATCCTCATTTATCCACTTTCAAACGCTGCAAGGGGTGTTTCCGATGCAGATGCGCTGGCGTTTTCATCAGCGGATGCTGGGTCAGTCCATGCAGTTTTATCAAGATGAATTCTCAGGACGTGTCTCTGCCAAGGTGATGCAAACTGCGCTGGCGGTACGCGATACTATCTTGACCGTCACTGATATGTTCACTTATGTGGCAGTGTATTTTTTGACCACCGGTATTATTTTATTTAATTTAGATAGCTTGCTGCTGATTCCTTTTGCTATTTGGTTAGTGCTAGTGGCTGTGACTATTCGCTATTTTATTCCGCGGCTCAAACGTACCGCTGTCGTGCAAGCCGACGCTCGCGCTTTGATGGTTGGGCGTATCACTGATGCCTATGCCAATATTATGACCGTCAAATTATTTAGCCACTCTCGCCGCGAGCTAGGCTACGCCAAAAACGCTATGGGGCAATTTTTGGGAACCGTGCATGCGCAGATGCGCTGGGTCAGCTATCTTGAAGTTTCTACTCATTTAATCAGTGTGATTTTAGTCAGCAGTACCGCAGGTATTGGCTTGTATCTCTGGCAGCAAGGCGCGGTTGGGGTTGGCGCTATTGCCGCTGCGACTGCTATGGCGCTGCGTCTAAATGGTCTGACGCGCTGGATTATGTGGCAAACGGCTAGTCTGTTCGAGAGTATCGGCACGGTACAAGACGGCATGCGCACCTTATCAGCGCCGCAAACTATCGTTGATGTGCCAAACGCCCCGGAACTAAAGGTCACTGACGGCCATATCGTTTTTGATCATGTCGACTTTAGCTATGAAGGTGAAGAGGAAGAAGATATCGAAGGCGAGCGCATTGATGAGGTCAACACGGCAGCCACGGCTTTGACTAAGACTGAGATAAAACTGCTAGATAATTTTTATCTAGATATAAAAGCTGGCGAAAAGATCGGTTTAGTCGGCCGCTCAGGCGCAGGCAAATCGACGCTAGTTAATTTACTCCTACGCTTTTTTGATGTCGATAAAGGTCAAATCTGTATCGATGGGCAAGCGATTGATCAAGTCACGCAAGAATCCTTGCGTCAGCAGATCGGCATGGTCACCCAAGATACTTCACTGCTTCATCGTACGGTACGCGAAAATATCGCTTATGGTCGCCCTGACGCTTCTGACGAAGAGATTATTTTTGCTACCAAACAAGCTCAAGCTTGGGAATTTATCAAAGATCTATATGATGATAAAGGCAATACTGGCCTCGACACCCAAGTCGGTGAGCGCGGAGTTAAGCTATCTGGCGGGCAACGTCAACGTATCGCTATCTCGCGCGTCATGCTCAAAAATGCGCCTATACTCTTGTTAGATGAAGCCACTAGTGCGCTCGACTCTGAGATTGAATTTGCCATTACCGAGAGTCTCAACGACATCATGACAGGTAAAACCGTTATCGCCATTGCCCATCGCCTCTCAACCATCGCTGCGCTAGATAGGCTGGTAGTGATGGATCAAGGCCATATCATCGAACAAGGCAGTCATGAGGAGCTACTAGAATTAGAAGGCGTGTATGCAGGTCTCTGGCAGCGTCAAAGCGGCGGCTTTTTGGGTGAAGAGAGTTAAAGCCAAATCTTACAGTCAGTTTAAAACAATTAAAAGTATAAGGAAGTCTGATCGTCATGGAAGAATTTGCCAAAAGTATTACCCTTGATAATAAGCAAGCGCGCTATTATGACTTGAGCAAGCTTAACGAGTCTGCTGATAATCAAGCTAAGCCCCCAGCCCATTTTTATGGCGGTAACGGCTTTACGGTAGGAAATTACAAGCCATTATTAACTGAGCTTGCTGCAAGTTTTGATCTCAGCTCGCTCGCCATGCGCGGCTATTGGTATGATAAGCCAAAAGCAAAAGTGTTAACCCGTGAGCAAGATGCTGAATTATTAATAAAATTTTTGGAGCAAACTCAAGACGGTCCCGTTATCGGTATTGGGCACTCACAGGGCGCTACCGCTACGGCTATGGCTGCAGCTAAACGTCCTGATTTGTTCTCTGAGCTGTACCTTATAGAGCCTGTCACTTTTACCAAATCGCAAGCGTTGCTTTATAAGCTGATACCTCGCAGGGTCAAGCTAAAGCGTCAGCCCTTTACAAGTGCGTTAACCAAAAAGGCAACTTGGGCAAGTATCGACGAGTACTATGATAATCTGCGTGAGAAAAATGCTTATCGACGTATCTCTGATGAGCACCTTTATTTATTTGCCAAAGAGAGCTTAATTCAGCAAGAGGATAGTCGTTATACTTTTATCTTCAGTCCCAAACAAGAAATAGCCAACTATTTCGGCATTCCTTATATTGATAGTGCGCTTAAGAAACTCGCAAAAAAAGAAGTCTACTACCAGCTTATTATCGGCAAACCGACTATCTTTATCAATGATAAAGTCCGCAGCACTTGGAGAAATTTCGTTCCTGCTAATCAGCTCCATATCATGCCCGAGAACGGGCATCTATTACCTATAGAAGCTCCGAAGCAATGTGCCAAGGTCATTGTGCAACAGTTTAATCGTTAAAATTTTTAGCTTATGACTGATCTCTTCGCGCCCAACCCTACTGATAATTTATTGCCTTACGAGGGTAAGGTTAATGACTTAGGTATGGCGGTCAAAGATAGCGATAAGCTATATCAGACCTTGTTGCACCAACTGCCTTGGCAAGCCGATATCGTCACTTTATTTGGTAAGACGCATATCACCAAGCGGCAAATCGTTTGGATGGGTGATGTGGGCTTGAGCTATCAATATTCTGGGCATACGCGGCAAGCTTTGCCTTGGACAGAGTCTGTGTTTCACGTGAAACAGCTTGTTGAACAACAGCTGGCTGGTATTGGTATTGAAGTAGATTTTAACTCTTGCTTGCTAAATTACTATCCAACAGGTAGCGAGGGCATGGGCTACCACGCCGATGATGAAAAAGAGTTAGGTCAGCAGCCTATCATCGCGGCATTATCGCTTGGTGCTACCCGTAAGTTTGTCTTTAAACATAAAACCATCAAACACAAAGACAAGCCCGTAAAAGTCGAGCTTTATCTGGAGTCCGGGCAGCTTATCGTTATGCATGGTGAGACGCAAAGCCACTGGAAGCATACTATCACTAAGACGAAAACAGTAAGTGAGGGTCGAATCAGTCTGACTTTCCGGCGTATGATCCTTAACAATAAAAGCTAACAGACTAAAACAGCTATTATTCATTAGTTAAAAACATGACTTTCGATAGCGACAATCTTAACCCTGTTGACGATCTAAAAAACGCTGACGATAGCACTGATAAGCGGCCTCACATATGCTTGAAGTATAATTAGCATTGACGCCGCCAGCGACCACTGCTCCTACTGCAGGGATAATTTGCGCCGCTTTGGTTTTGACCAAATTACTAGCAACTTTAGTAGCAGTCTGCCTTAACACGCGCGACATCAGCTCTTCATTCACTTGATTAAAAGCCATCGTTTCAGGATCTTTAACCAGCGCAAACGTCTCTGCTACTGCCGATTGACGCTCATTGCTTGAGGTAGAGGTGGCAATACCTAGCAGCGACATTGCAAATAGCTGCTCGCCCTTATCATTCATATCAAAACCATAATAACTGCCGTACTCGCTAATAGCGCGTAGATTCGCAGTGAGTAGCCCGACAATATCAGCGGGAATACCTGCCCAGCCTGCTAGACCTGTGGCAACCCCTTGAGCGCTCGTCAAGGCGATATATTTGCTTTTGAATAATTTGACTTGCTTATCAACGGCCGCGAGCGGCAGCTCTTTGATATCCTCAAGTTTCTTCACCGATGCTTCTACTTCGTTTGCATCATTTCGATAGGCTTCGATAACGTCTTGAGTATCTAAGCTCCAGTTAGCGGCATCGCTCAAAGTGGTTAGCGTTTTTTCAGTCGCTTGCTTTAGAGTATCACCGAATTGCGGCGCATTCATCAAGGCATCACCTGCTCTATCGATTGGTACTGTAAGCGTCGCTAATGTCTTATTCAATAAATTACTATCCGGATTTTTCCAGTCTTCAATTTCTTTACGCGCTTGAGCTGCATAAGTCGCATCGTCTACTGAGTTCTCGTCAGTGTTGTTATTAATATCCATATTTATCTCTCCTGTAGCCCATGAGCAAAATAGTCGCTGCTATATTTGGGACGATTATCACTATAGCAGCTTGTGAAAAAGCTCTTTGTAAGTAAATTCGATAGTAGGTAGGGCTTTAGTAAGGATATGACAGAAGCCAACCAAAAAAGGCTAGATAAAGGCTCCCTCTATCTAGCTTTTTGATACTTATACAGACTACTGTAGTGATTGATTTAATCTTAGACTTTTAAGACAATTTTGCCAAAAGTATCGCCTTTTTGGAGCTCAGTATGAGCCGCTACCACCTCTGACAAAGGATAGCTCTGTTGAATGTTTAGCTTCAATGCGCCTTCAGCAACTTGCTGCAAAACTTGCGCCATATCTTCACCATTAGGTTTGACAGCATAACCTTCAATAGTGAGTGCCTGACTGCCAGCGGCTTTGAGTTTATCGACCCAGATAGTCGGCAGGACAAACACGCGAGCATCAGATTTTAGGGTGCTCAGAGCTTTTATCCCAGCTTCATCGCCGACTAAATCGAGTAATACATCAGCTTGTAGCTCAGGAAACGCTTCTTGGTTGGTGTAGTCAATCCAGCCGGCTAGCTTGCTTTTATCAATCAAACTACCGAGTTTGTCATACTTATCAGGCGAGCAAATCACAGTGAGCTTGATATTATCTTGCGCCACTTTTTTCATTAGTAGCTGAACGACTAGCTGACCAACACCGCCGGCTGGCGCATTCATAACCACTTGCTCACCCGCCTTTATATCAGCAAACTGCACAAACTGTAGTGCGGTTTGACCGACACAAGGCAGAGCGCCTGCTTGCTCCAAGCTGATATTGCCTGGCACTTTAGCTAGTAGCTTGGCATCGACGGCTACGTACTCAGCATAACAGCTGCCATCGAAGCTCAGCGCCGCAACTTTATCGCCTACGGCAAATTCAGCGCTATTACTTTTGATCACCTCTCCTGCCACATCAAACCCTAAAATAGCGGGCTGGTTATGATCGAATTTATTTTTTTGGATTTTATCAGCACCCCAACCTTTGCCTTGGCGGGTTTTATAATCTACTGGATTGATACCGGCATAAGCCACTTTGACAAGCACTTGTTCAGCGCTTGGCTCAGGCACTTCTACTCCGCTCTGGTATTTCATGACCTCAGGTTCGCCGAATTCATGGATGACAGCAGCGTGTTGGCTAGTGGGTAAAGATTGTTCGGACATTTTTATACTCCCTGTATTTTTTTAGTTAGAGCTTGTCCTCAATTAAATCATAAGAACATTCCCTAGGACGAGCGCTACAATTCCGTAAACTCAGCGCTAATCGGTAGGTGGTCAGATAAGGTAGACCAAGGCTTGCCAGTATGCACCCAAGCGTCTTTGACTTTTAGGTTACGTACATAGATCCGGTCCAGACTCAGTACTGGCAGTTTGGCAGGAAAAGTCGGTGATAGCTTACCATGACAGCGTCTAAACGCTTCTACCATACCTAAATCAGAAGCCAATCTATCGCAAGACATCCGCTTCCAATCATTGAAGTCGCCCGCCAAAATAAGCGGCTGATCATCCGCAATCTCGTTACGCATATATTGACTAATAGCTTCGTATTGCTTGACTCTATCACGCTCAAACAGATTCAAATGCGCACACAAGATAACTACCGGCTTATCCCATCCTAAGGGCTGTACCTCGCAATGCAAAACCCCGCGTTGCTCTAGTTTATTCACCGTGATATTGACATTGTGCTTAGGGTCTAATGGAAACCGGCTTAATACTGCATTACCGTGATGACCGTTTTCGTACTCTGAGTTTTTGCCATAGCTGTTTTGTAGTTGCAGATATTCGCCAAACCACTCATGCTGCGACTGATCAGGATACTCATTGTACTGCATATTGCGTTTGAGATTCTGCCCTTGGACTTCTTGCAAGCACAAGACATCAGAGCCGATGGACTCTAGTGCTTGGGCAATACCTTGCATTTTGACCTGCCGATTCAGTGGCGACATGCCTTTATGAATGTTATAACTGGTTAAAATAAAAGATTGTGTAGTCATAGAGTTGATATTCTTGATCTAAGAAAAAGTTTTAGTTTCGTAAAGTGATAGTAAAATCATCATTTAACCATACAGTTAAGATAAAAAAGCATTGATCCGTAGCGAACCAATGCCCTGTTAAGATCTCTTTATGCTTTACAGTCATAATCTAATAACAAATCGTGACTTAATAACCGCTCATTAGTAGCGAGTAACCAGAGCAATCGGCTGATCTTCACCCATAATCTCTTCCGGTAAAAAGATAACATCGCCGCCATTATGCATAACGTGTTCGATAATAACGCCAATTGCATCATCTGTAACACCTTCTGCAGAAGCGTCTTCAGCGATGGTTAAAGATTGCGCTTTTTCGTCAATCTTAGCCGGTTGAATATACCAACGACGCACATATAATGTCTCGCCAGCTCCTTGGAATGCGCCGCGATACACTTCTTGTAAGTCGGTGCGTAACATCTCTGCGCCGCGCGCTTTGTCAATCTCGCCCATAGCTTCTTGATGTAAAGAGCTACGATATTCTTCAACCGCTTCTTGGACGCTATCGACAATGTGCTGAGCGCTACCATCATCTAGATGCGTCACATTAGACACTGTGGCGATGATATTGTCAGGACGATCACAGACTTCTTTATAATATCCAATGTTTTTTGCATCGCCGACGATCACTAGCGGCATTTTATGCTCGCCCCATAGCTCTTGTACGCTTTTATCAACTTGATTAAAAAACTCTTTGAGATAGCTACTCTCGTTATTTGATGAGCGATCAGAACCGCCATCACCAGTGGTATACAGGCCATTATTCTCTATTGGAAAAGGAATGTTTTCCATGTTATTTTGCTTATCATCATCGGGATGAAATTCTGCTACTACTCGATCATTAGACGCTTCAATCAAACGCGCCATATCACGAGTAATAACCACTGTATAGAAATGTACCGCGCTTGCCATATCACGGACTAAATCGCGCGTGGCAAAGCTATCGGAGATGACCACACGCTCTGTCGTGTCAAGAGGCATACGCATAACCTGCACATCATCAGTACTTGCAAAAATAGCTAAAGTATCTAGATTATAGTTATGGTTTAGCTCATTGGTTTTGGCATAAATACCTTCTAAAATCGTTGTCGCAGTCTGTTTATCATATTCTTTATTGAGACGATCTTCGGCGACTTTTAGCTGATTTTTTAGGGCAATAGGATCTTGTTCATTTGCAGGATGCTCACGGTGCGTTTTGACAAAAATGCTTACCGCTGGGTTAGCTTTGGTTTCGCGTAAACTCTTAAGCGTCGCTTTCATAAATCATGCTCCTTATTTTATTATCGTTGGTCTTTTAATAGTTCTATTTTCTAGTAATTGTGGTGGTAACATTGAAAACTCATAACTCGTTAATCCTCCTAATTATTCCATTTATTGCTACTAGTCATTACAAGATAGTTACTTATAAAGTGACTGGTATTAGGAATTCTCATTAGGAATACTATGATGCTAGCAATTTCACTCTATAAGCTATATGGTTGCTTTGCAAGCAAATGATAAGGCTTTGTAATCAAGCGATGGCCAATGCGAACCCTAAGCTCTCTGTCATCACTGCAATAGTGCAATAAGTAAAAAAAGACTAGCTCTCATTTCTCATAGCTATAAAAGATTGCGGCTTGCATTCTAAGTCAAACATACCCATCTTTTATCTTATACATTCTTTAATCTTTACTTTGGATATTCCTATGACTGCCCTAGCTCCTCATTTGCGCCTTGTTGATTTTCCTTCGGCGACGCCTAATCACTTGCAACAAAAAGTCACAGCAGCTATCGATGCAGCCAATGCGTTTTTGGATCAGCTTAGCGCCTTTCAAGATAAGGATTTTACGCCGATAAGTGCTGAACAGGCGCTTAGCGACGTCATGCAGTTCGATCACATTAACCTAGCATTAGATCGTAGTTGGGGTGTGTTGTCGCATCTAAATAGCGTGATGAGTGATGACGACATTCGCCATGTGCATCATGGGTTGCTACCGCTGCTATCGGCTTATGGTACTCGTGTCGGACAACACAAGCCGCTTTTTGAACGCTACCAAGCTATCATTAATGATGCAGAGCTCTACTCTCAGCTTGAGCCTGCTCGCACGCGGGCGATTGCTTTGGCGCTACAAAGATTTGAGCTTTCAGGAGTGGCGCTGCCTAAAGCGCAGCAGGAGCAGTTTGCCGCTATTCAAAGCAAGCTATCGACTTTGTCCGCGACTTTCTCCGATCACATTTTGGATGCGACCCAAGCTTACGCTTTGCCTTTGCAATCTGAGCAATTGGCGGGCTTGACGGATAGCGGCCTAGATCTACTAGCTGATGCAGGCGAGCAGTATAAAGCTCGCGAACTGGCCAGCGATAAGCTGACGCAAGCTGAGATCGATGCTTTGCCAACGCCTTATTATGTGGCGACGCTCAATATTCCTGTCTATTTAGCCGTGATGACACACGCTGATGATCGTCAGCTACGCGAGACGCTTTATCACGCTTACGTCACGCGCGCCTCAGAGTTTGATACTCATACCAATGCGAAAGGCGAGTCGCTAAACAACGCCGATATCATGAGCGAGATCCTACAGCTGCGGGAACAAAAAGCGGCTCTGCTTGGCTTTGATAACTATGCCGAAGTGTCCTTATCTACTAAGATGGCGGATAACGTACTCGAGGTCGAGACGTTTTTACGAAACTTAGCCGCTAAGGCTACGCCGGTTGCACAGCAAGATTTAGCACAGTTACAAGCATGCGCTAAAGATTATGGTATTACGGACTTGCAGCCCTGGGATAACGCCTATATCGCCGAAAAAGTAAGGCAAAATAAATTTAATCTATCGCAAGAAGCCATACGCCCTTATTTTCCTTTACCAAGAGTCATTGAGGGATTATTTGCGATAGTTAAGCGGCTTTATGGCATCAGGGTTATTGAGCAAAATCAGGCCAATAATAAAACTACTGAGTCCGCTTCGCTTTGGCACAATGACGTGCGCTTCTATCAGCTGTTCGATAGCGATGACAGCTTGATTGGTGGGTTTTACTTTGATTTATTTGCGCGTAGTGGTAAGCGCGGCGGCGCTTGGATGAGCGGTTTCCAAGCGCGCTATCGCTATAATGATGAGAGTTATGAGCAGCTTCCCGTTTGCTTTATGGTCGGTAACTTTACTCCAGCTCTCGCCGGCAAACCTAGCTTACTCACTCATGACGAAGTATTGACTCTGTTTCATGAGTTCGGTCATGGTCTGCACCATCTACTGACACAAGTGAGCGTCGGCGATGTGGCCGGCGTCAACGGCGTGGAATGGGACGCCGTCGAGCTACCGAGCCAGTTTATGGAGAACTGGGCTTGGGATTCTGAGGGTATAGCACTTATCAGCAGTCACGTCGAGACTGGCGAGCCTTTACCGCAAGATAAACTCGATGCCCTACTCGCAGCCAAAAACTTCCAAAGCGGTATGCAAACGTTGCGTCAAGTCGAGTTTGCCTTGTTTGACTTGCTCATTCACGCGCAGACGCCTGCTCCCGATTATGAAGGTATTTTAGCCACGTTAAATGCGGTACGCGCCGATATCGCTATTATGGATACGCCTGATTATAACCGTTTTGCCAATGGCTTTAGCCATATCTTCGCAGGCGGCTATGCGGCGGGTTATTATTCCTATAAATGGGCCGAGCTCTTATCCGCCGATGCCTTTAGTAAATTTGAAGAAGAAGGCATTTTCAACCCCAATACTGGCAAGGCGTTTCGCGATACCGTACTATCAGTAGGAGGAAGCTTGCCTGCTAAGACCAATTTTGAGAACTTCCGTGGTCGCAGCGCTAGTATCGATGCCCTACTGCGCCATAGCGGTTTTGACAATATGGATACGCCGATCACAAACGAGGCCAGCTAATGCGTTATCAGTCTGAACGCCCTAAACGTCGATTTTTAGCAGGTGTGCGCTGTCCTAAATGCCAGGCATTAGATGCTATCGTACAAGTCAACATCTTCGTACCTGAGGCGGATGAATATATTGAGTGTACCCAGTGCGATCATAGCGAGCGTCGCCCTGATTCTGATGAAATAAGTGCCAAAAATCATCTTGAAGATCAGCTAGCACGCGATGCTATGCCGACAGGGACTAGCGGTACGGTCAAGTTTAAACCTTGAGCAAAGAGACAAGTGTTTTTATAGTTCTGTCTTTACTCTTAAAGCCTATCAATAGATAGGCTTTTTACTTTCAGTTTGCTATATTTTTGTTATAGTATAGCCAACTGACTTATTAGTAGCCACCGACAAGCGTATGACCTCCAAAAAACCGCGTTCTACCTTTAGCAAGGTTAAAAAATCCCAGTCTGCAAAACCGCGTCATAAAAAATGGCTAGTGGCAATATTACTTTTGCCTATACTCATAATTGGCTATCTATTTTGGTCACAACCTTCTTCTGATACTACCGTCACTCCTATGGTAGCGCCGCCTACAGTAGCCCAGCAAAAAGATGCTGCTCGGTCTGCTGAGCCTAGTACAGAAGATACTATTATCGAGTCGGATACTAGCGGTGATAATGCTATTGAGGGCTCTATTGATGGAAATTTGAGCGCTGATAGAGCTTCTACCACTGATAAGAAATCAAAGGTAGCAATACCGAGTTCGAAAGCTATTATTAATGCGCCTATACCAAAGACTGATACGCTAGCGAAAGAAGAGATTGATCGCTTAGCGGATGAGCGTCAGCGCCTAAAAGAGCAAGAAGATATAGACACTGAGCAAGTAGAAATGACTAAAAGTTTAACGCAGATGAAAGCGCAGCAAATCGAATTACTCGAACAACAAATCGCTGAGTTAGAAGCCGAGCAAGCGGCTCAGTAATGATCTAGTCAGTGAGCGTTTACTTGCCAAAGCTATTAGGAATAAGAAGATCGTCATGGCTACTATCGAGCAAACCCATACGCCTATTCTGAACGGTAACGCGCAAGTCCTTATTTTGCCAGTCAACAGCGCTGGCATTCTTTTAGATCCCATCTTAACGCGCTGCAAAACCCTTTATCCTGATAACTATCAGCGCTATCATCGTGCGTGCCGTGATGGCAGCCTAATGGTTGGCAGCTGCTTACTGCACAAACGCCAACGTGAGCTCGCCGGTCTTAGCGCCTCGCACAATAGTAATCAGCCGAGTTACATTGTCAATTTAGTCATCTCTAATCACCCTTATCATCCTGCTCGCACCCGCTGGCTCACGTCAGCCCTTATAGACCTGCAACAGCAGCTAAGGCCACTGATTCGCTATCAAGGCGTGCGTAAAGCGGCTTTATTGGCACGTCCTTTCTTCTCTCATAATTCTGCTAATATGAATGAAAACAATAGTGCTAGCTTGTCAACAGAAAAGACACTGATTCCTTTGGACTGGCACTCAGTGGTCCTGCCCTTAATTACTCAGCACCTAGAGCCGCTCCCTAAGTTACGTATTGCAGTGCATGTTCCAAAGAGTGTTGCGCTGTAATACATGCTTTTCATAAAACAGCTTCTTTTGCAGCGTCATCTAATCACTTGCGTTTATAGCGTATTTTGTAAAATACCTTGTAAAGAAAAATCAAAATGTGCTAAAAAATAGTGTTTACTGCTTAAGGACTAAAGCGACGAGCGAGACTTTTGCTAAGCTGCGACGAGTGTCACGACTTAAAGCATCTTGATTTAAAGCGTCGTAATTTACAGTATTGTGATTCAACTGACAAAAGGACTGTCTATGAAAACCCTCAGAACGCCCGATTCACATTTTGATAATTTACCCGACTTTGACTTTGCGCAAAATTATCTGATGGTTGATGATGGCGACAGAGGCGAGCTGCGCGTGCATTATTTAGATGAAGGCAATAAAGACGCTGACCCTATATTACTGTTGCATGGTGAGCCATCATGGTGCTATCTGTATCGTAAGATGATACCGACTCTGACCGCAGCCGGGCACCGTGTTATCGCGCCAGACTTGCCGGGGTTTGGGCGCTCAGACAAGCCTGCCTCACGTACAGACTACACTTATCAGCGCCATGTCGGCTGGATGCAATCGCTACTGGATCAGCTAGAGTTGCAGAATATAACTCTGTTTTGTCAAGATTGGGGCGGTCTAATCGGACTACGTTTGGTCGCAGATAACCCTGAGCGCTTTGCCCGGGTTGCGGCTGGCAATACCATGCTCCCTACCGGCGATCATGACCCTGGTGAGAGCTTTCGTCAGTGGCAGCAGTTCTCGCAAGACACACCTGAGTTTCATATCGGCGGTATCATCAAAAGCGGTACAACTACTGAGCTACCCCAGTCGGTCATTGAGGCCTACAATGCGCCCTTCCCTGATGAGACCTATAAAGAAGGCGCTCGGCAGTTCCCTGTACTAGTGCCAACCACACCTGATGATCCTGCTGCTGAGGATAACCGCGCAGCTTGGACGACACTGAGCCAATGGACTAAACCTTTTATTACCCTATTCAGCGACTCTGACCCCATTACCGCAGGCGGCGATCGAGTGATGCAAAAACTTATCCCGGGTACTAAAGATCAAAATCACACCACAATTGCTAATGCCGGTCATTTTTTACAAGAGGATCAAGGTGAGAGTATAGCTGAGCTAATAGTCAAATTTATCGCTGATAATCCTTAAGAGTTTATAGCCTGATTACATTCACTTAAAAACTCACTTAAAAATCGTTAAGCCATTACTGCTATTTTGAAAAAACAGACCAGCCGGTCTTCTCTACCAGTAGCTCTAATGCTTTTGTCCCAAGTTTCGAGTTACCTACCGGATTTAGACCGGGCGACCATACTGCGATTGCGCCTTTACCCGGCGCTATCGTTAAAATACCACCGCCGACGCCGCTTTTGCCTGGCAGACCCACCTGATAGGCAAACTCTCCAGAGCCATCATAGTGACCACACATCATCATTAGTGAATTGATCCGCTTGGATTGCTGCGGACTAATCACCTTTGCCCCTGTGGGTTGATTAATACCATTAGATACCAAAAACAGACCAGCACGGGCTAATTGCTCACAGCTCATGGCAATCGAGCATTGATGAAAGTAAGTATTGAGAATTTTATCGACATCGTGCTGTAAGTGACCAAAAGATTTCATAAAATGCGCTAATGCGGCATTTCTATCTTCGTGGTCGATCTCAGACGTCGCTACTTTATAATCAAAATAGATCGATTCATCGCCTGCTATAAAATGTACAAACTGCAGTATCTCATCTAAGATCTCCTCGGGCTCGCGTCCCATCGTTATAGCATCCACCACGGCAATGGCGCCTGCATTAATAAAAGGATTGCGTGGCCGACCCGATTCATATTCGAGTATGGTAATAGAATTAAAAGGGTCACCAGAAGGCTCACGACCCACGTGATTCCAAAGCGCACTCCCCAACTTGCTAAGGGCTAAGGTCAAAGTAAAGACTTTAGAGATACTTTGAATCGAAAATAGCGTATCAGCATCTCCTGCAGAATAGATTTGCCCATCAGGCGTCGCGACAGCAATACCAAACTGATTGGGATCGACATACGCGAGCTGCGGAATATAATCTGCCACTTTTCCGCGCTCAGTTTCTAACGCCATTTGGGCGGCAATGTCATCTAAAATCTGTTGCATCATAAAAGGGTAGCCGTATTTTTATTGGGTTATTAAGTGGGGGAGAGTTTAACTAAATAGAGGATAAGAAGTCGGAGAAATCATGATTTAATTCGGGCATGCAAAATTGAACAGCGAACAACAGCCGATCTCAAAAAATTTTAGGACATTATGACAATATATTAACGATAACAAGTAAATCGTAAATACTATTAAAAAAGACAGTGAGTCATTTTTTTGATGTGCTTCGATTTTCTGTTCATTCAGTTATATATGCTTTTGCGCCATTCTTATAGCCAGCTTCAATAAATCGTCGGATGTCATATCCTTTAGAGGCTCTATTTTTTCTATCTCCTCTTTTTTCATAATCTGTTGCATCGTGTTTTGCTCGCTTGCCAAGTTCAGTCTTTTAGGATTGTCAATATACTCCTGCATCAGCTCGCGTAAAACTAACGATTTTGTGTAGCCATTCTGTTCAACGGCTTGCTTAAACTCGTTTGCTAGTTTTTCATCACAACGAATATGAATAGATGCCTGCTGATCTTTACTCATTGATATCTAAACTCCTGTGTGCAGAATGAAAGACTTTGTCAACGTTATTCATGTCAAGAATACAACTCTCTAGACCTACTGTAGCATTTGTAGCCCATTTTGCAACACACAGCTGATTTGATTATTTTATGTCGTAAATAAGCAGCATAAAAAAAACCGCCTTAAGTGCTATTAACAACTCAAAGCGGCTCTTATATTGGTACTCAGTTAAATCACTAAAATGACTTATTCAGCAGCAGCATCCTGCTCAACGCCTTTCATAGTCAACTTGATGCGACCACGGTTATCGACGTCTTGCACTAGCACTTTAACCGTTTGACCCTCGGATAGATAATCAGAGACATTCTCAACGCGCTCTTCTGCGATTTGTGAGATATGTACTAGGCCATCGGTGTTTGGCAGAACGTTTACAAAGGCACCGAAGTCTACGATACGAGCAACCGTACCTTCATAAGTTTTACCGACTTCAACTTCAGCCGTTAGCGCTTCGATTTTACTGATAGCGGCTTTAGTCGCCGCTTTGTTCTCACCAAAGATACGAATTGTACCCGCATCATCGATATCGATGACTGCACCTGTCTCTTCAGTAAGCTGACGAATCATCGCGCCACCTTTACCGATGACATCACGGATTTTGTCAGGATTGATCTCGATGACCGCATAGTTAGGCGCATGAGCATTGATTTCAGTACGGCTCTCTGGCAATACTTTATTCATCGCGTCTAAGATATGGATACGACCAGCATGAGCTTGTTTTAGCGCTTGCTCCATGATGTCCGGGGTAATCCCTTCGATTTTGATATCCATCTGTAGCGCAGTGATACCGTCTTTTGAGCCTGCGACTTTAAAGTCCATATCGCCAAGATGATCTTCATCACCTAAGATGTCAGATAAGACGGCAAAGCGCTCGCCTTCTTTGACCAGACCCATAGCGATACCAGCAACCGGTGCTTTGATCGGTACGCCGGCATCCATTAACGCTAAGCTTGCACCGCAAACAGAAGCCATAGAAGAAGAGCCGTTCGATTCAGTAATCTCTGATACCACGCGGATGACGTACGGGAAGCGTTCACTGTCCGGTAGCATCGCTTGTACACCGCGGCGCGCTAGGCGACCATGGCCGATCTCACGGCGTTTTGGAATACCTTCGCGGCCCGTCTCACCCACTGAAAAATGCGGGAAGTTATAATGCAGCATGAAATGGTCACGGATCGTACCGGCTAATGAGTCAATCATGTTGACATCACGGCTGTTACCCAAAGTTGTGGTAACCAAAGCTTGCGTCTCGCCGCGAGTAAATAGCGCTGAACCATGTGTATAAGGAAGCACACCAACTTGCACATCTAGGGCACGAACTGTCTCAAGATCACGACCATCGATACGCGGCTTACCGGATAAGATATTATCGCGAACAGTGCGATATTTAAGGTCGTTATAGATGTCTTTTAGCTCAGCAACTTTACTACTGTAGTCTTCAGCTTCGGTGTCACCGGCCAGCACTTCGATGGCAGCGTCTTTGATTTCGTCAAGTTTGGTGTAGCGATCTTGTTTATCTTTGATGCTGTAAGCGTCCGCTACTTGCGCGCCAAACTGCTCTTTCATACCTTTTTCTAAGGCTTCGTCATGTTTTGGCGCTTCATACTGCTGCTTGGCTGTACCGACTTCTTCAGCTAGCGAGATGATGTTATCGATAACAATTTGCTGCTGTTCATGACCGTAGAGTACTGCACCTAACATCTGATCTTCTGATAGCTCAGCGGCCTCAGACTCAACCATCAATACCGCAGACTTAGTACCAGCAACGACTAGATCAAGATCACTTTCTTTGAGCTGCTCAAGCGTTGGGTTTAGGACATATTCGCCATTCATAAAGCCAACACGCGCCGCTGCAACTGGGCCATTAAATGGCGCATCAGAGATAGCTAACGCCGCTGAAGCGCCAATAAGGGCAGCGATATCGGCAGACTGAGTCTTGTCTGACGAAACTACAGTCGCTGTGATTTGGATTTCATTGACATAGCCTTCAGGGAATAGCGGACGAATCGGACGGTCAATAAGACGTGAGGTTAAGGTTTCATTTTCGCTTGCACGACCTTCGCGCTTGCCATAAGCGCCCGGAATTTTACCTGCCGCGTACATTTTTTCTTGATAGTTTACGGTTAGTGGAAAGAAGTTTTGTCCTTCTTTAGCTTCAGACTTCACTACCGCTGCGACCAACACTGTCACGCCGCCCATATGTACCATGATGGAGTTGGCCTGACGGGCAACGCGGCCGGTCTCAATAACGACTTGCTGATCACCGTACTGAAATTCACGGGTAATAGTATTAAACATTGACTGATTTGACATATAAGTTTTTTCCTAATGTTAAATGACGAAAAGGATAGTCGCCTGTATAGACAGTGCGCTTATCGCTCGTTAAAACTTTTAAATAAATGCTTTGGCGTCTAGTGATTATCGATAAGCTAAACAAGCTCCACCGCGCCTATAGTGATTACTGTGCAAGTACTGGCACTGAATAAAAATCCATATATTATATTTTACTTCTTTATAAACTTGATAACGCTAACTTGATAACATTAATAGTATCAATAGTTCTAGTAGCACTTTTATACCATCGCCTATTTTACAGAGATTTGTGGCCCTTGACCAATTAATTGCAAAGCTAAGCACTCTTTATGTTAGTGACTTGTTATCTCTTATCTTTCACAGTATCTCTGTTGCCACCTTTACTGAACCGCAAAATAACGATAACTAGATAACTATAGGTGCAGCCATAAAAAAAGCGGTGTGAAACTATTCCACACCGCTTTATACTGCTCAAGTCTTACTTTATTAACCTCACATACCTTATAGGTAGAGGTTAAATTAACGACGCAGACCTAATTGGCTGATCAAAGTAGAATAACGACCTAGATCTTTACCTTTTAGGTAATCAAGTAGTTTACGGCGAGTGTTAACCATACGGATAAGACCACGGCGGCTGTGATGATCGCCTTTATGCTCTTTGAAATGGTCTTGCAGATCGTTGATACGGGCACTCAATAGAGCAACTTGTACTTCTGGGGAGCCAGTATCGTTTTCGCCGCGTTGGTATTGGGCGATAATTTGTTCGCGATCGGTATTTGTTAGCATAGTATTCTCCAGCAATGCTAAAAGCTAAATAACTTGTTCAACGAATTTGAACCGTTATCAAACTATAAGGTAAATAAAATAGCTTACTTATCATTCAGGATAACCCTGCATTACTAGAGTTACCCTACTGAAAAGCATGCTTAGTGTTTGAGCTTCAAATAAGGAGTAATCAATACCAAGGTCATAAACTATAACAGTGATAAACTTAAAATATTAATAAGTCTGTAGTTCTGAAGACTACAATTCAACCCTTACTAAAACTAGGCGCTAGTATAACAAAAAACGGCTCAACTAGCAGCAATTATTCGCAGTAGTTTGAACCGTTTATAGCGTGATGACACGGCATCAGATAATTTACTTTTTGTTTAAATCATCTTCTTTAGCCGTACCGCCTAAAGCATCGTTATCTAAAGGAGCAGTTGTCGCTTCAGCTAAGCTATCAGGACTTTTGTCTTCTTTCGGATTGATATCATTGGCTAACTCTTCAATTCTTTTTTCTTCTTTGTCCATATTTTTCTCTGACTGATCCATGCTATCTCCCTAATCACAGTTATCGTGTTGGTATTTAAACTATTAACACTAAAGTTTTAGCTATTTGTCTTTCTTAGCTTCTTCTAAGTTATCAGCGATACGATCTGCAGCTGCTTCGCTATCTGTAGTATGGTTATCTTCAGTTTGGCTTTTCAGTGCGGCTTCTGCTGACTCTGAACGCTGTTGCTCAAGCTTAGTATCATTTGGGTTAGGCTGTGTCATGGTCGTATCCTCTTTAAGTTAAGTTATCGTTATAGAATGATTTTTTATTGAATTATGTAGCCACTAGAATATAGTGATACTAGTTAGAAATTCGCTTATTTAGAAAGCGCCTTGTCAATAGCTTCAACAAAGTTATCAATGTCGTCCGGGTTACGCGAGGTGATTAAGTTGCCATCGACTTGTACGGTCTTATCAACGAAAGTCGCTCCAGCGTTCTCTAAATCTGTTTGTAATGAGTGATAAGCGGTTAAAGTTTTACCTTTAGCGATACCGGTATTAATAAGTACCCAAGGCGCATGACAGATGACAGCTAAGGTTTTATCGCTATTACTGATTGCTTTTATGATGCTATGAGCTTGCTCGTTACCTCGAATGGTATCAGCGTTAACAGTACCGCCTGGCAATACTAAAGCATCATACTCATCGGTATTCGCCTCTTTAGCAAAGATATCGGCAGTAAAAGTATCGCCTTTATTAACATCTTGATTCATAGCTTGGACTGTCTTATCGTCGTTGGTCGTGATAAGTATTGTCTTGTAGCCTTTGTCTTTGAGCTTATTGTTGACCTCTTCGTACTCAGCTTGTTCAAAGTTATTATGTAATAAAAACGCAATAGTCTTCATGGAGCACCCCTTTTTTCGTAATATTCGTTTATCTTATTAATATTATAATTATTGTTAATAGACTTATTATTTTAATTATTGTGGATTAGAGTCATCTTATTAAAAAGTTATTATAATTTTATGACTTAAGCTCTCCTTACCGTTTTTGGTTGCAATAGTAGTCTGTGACAAACCCATCCTTAATTTGAGTTATAGTCATTATTTAACTTCTTTTTATTATCTACCTTGTTCTTATCTTCTTAGGTCATTGTTCTTTTATTATTTTGACCTTTTATTATTATTTATCTTTTACGCCAAGCTTTCCCTAGCTGACTTAACTACTGTATAAAAAAAGCAGGTTTCGTTATACACGAAACCTGCAATGAAATGTATGAGTATGTGATTAATGTAATTCACTAGTAACTGATATCGTCATCAAAGATGAATTATTTTTTTGGGTTGTAGCCGTCCATTAAGGCTAATAGTGCCCAGTCCAATAAAGCGCCTTTGTTCATCCATCAGCTTAATATCAACAGGGAGCTCATACTCAGGAGTTTGCTCATTATTATGACTAGCAGGCTCATCTTTTGACTTTCCCTGACTGTCTTTAGATAACTTTTGTAAGATATAACCTCTTAACGTCTCGTCAATTTGTTCTATGACATTTAGACGCTGACCTAAACGTAGACGCTGACATTGCTCATCATCTAACGATATCTTAGCAGCGATATCGACGCAAGCATCTACTGGCAAGAGCCGCCCGAAGCGATTAGATAGGGGTAGAGCTTCTAAACTTGGGATATCAATAGCCTGCCCACTATCGAACTTACCTACTTGTAAACGGCGTAATGCTGTCAGGTGACCTAACGTGCCTAGTGCTTTGGCGATATCTTCCCCTAAGACTCTGACATAGGTGCCTTTACTACAAGTCGCTACCAGATCGATTTTCTCAGCATCAATTTGAGTCAAAGTCAGCGCTTTTATGACAATATCGCGCGCAGGACGGTCAATCTCTATACCAGCACGGGCATACTCGTACAATTTTTTGCCGTCTTTTTTGAGCGCTGAATACATCGGCGGTATTTGCTGCTGCGCGCCTAGAAATTGCTGAGCCAGCCTGTTTAGTAACTCTGCATTCAGCTCTGGAATCTCTGCCTGCGCAATGACTTGACCATCAGCATCGCCAGTATCGGTTTGACTACCAAGCAGTATCGTGGCTTGATACGATTTATCAGCATCGAGCTGATAATGGCTAAACTTCGTGGCCTCTCCGAGGCAAATGGGTAGCAGACCGGTCGCCATTGGATCGAGCGTACCGGTATGACCCGCCTTTTTACTATTGTGCTCAGGCGACTGAAATAAATACTTCACCTTTGACACTACTTGCTGTGAGGTCATGCCCTGCGGCTTATCGATTAAGATAACACCGGAGACTTTTTGTTTAGCTATCGTTTTTTGACTAGTCATGATTATTAATCTTCGTTATCAATGCTATCGGTGTTTTCTTCATTTTGCTCAGTTTTAGTTACTGCTTGATTGATGAGATCCATCATGTAGTTACCACGAGCAGTCACTTCATCATAATGGAAACGCAGGCGCGGTGTGGTACGCGTTTTGAGAGTATGACTAAGCTCAGTACGTAAAAATCCGGCAGCTTTATTAAGCACTTTGACACTCTCTTCATGATTGGTCTTAGTCATCGTGTCATTGAGCTCAGGCTCCATAATAGTGACATAGACATCTGCATAGCCAAGATCAGAGCTGACTTTGACGCTAGAGATGGTGACAAAACCGGTCAAGCGAGGGTCATTGACTTCATCACGAATGAGCACCGCAAGCTCGCGCTGAATTTGATCTGATAAACGCTGTAAACGTTGATTCATATTATTATCCTAATTTGCTGTTCTAATAGTAGTATAAGGTGATTATATAATTACTCATTCTAGTTTGGTGTTTTATCATAGGGTAATATAAGCATGACCCTATGATAAAAAAGGCCTAGCAGGGTGAACCTGTTAGGCCTATAGCATACTTAGCTACTTTTGCTTAACGACTATATGTTAGCTAAAAGCTTAGATAGTACGTTCGAACTCTTGAATCTCAAAGACTTCAATCTTATCGCCCGCTTCTACATCGTAGCCACGAACGGCTAGGCCGCATTCCATACCAGTACGCACTTCGTTGACATCTTCTTTGTAGCGACGCAATGACTGCAGCTGACCGGTAAAGATAACTTGATCATCACGTAGGACGCGAATAGGCTTGTTACGATAGATCGTACCTTCGACCACCATACAACCTGCTGCCGCACCGAACTTACTAGAGCGGAAGACTTCACGCACCTCAGCGATACCTAAGATTTTCTCACGATGCTCAGGAGCAAGCAGGCCACTCATAGCAGCTTTGACGTCATCGATCAAGCCGTAGATAACGCTATAATAACGAATATCCATATTAGCTGTATCTGCTTTACGGCGAGCGGTGCTATCGGCACGAACGTTGAAACCTAGTAGTACCGCTTCGCTTGATTCAGCAAGGGTCACATCCGACTCTGAGATAGGACCAACGCCTGAGCTAATCACCCGGACTTTGACTTCATCAGTCGATAGCTCGTTCAATGCCGCTAGTAGTGCTTCAAGCGAACCGCGAACATCGGTTTTGAGAACGATATTTAAGAACGATACATCGCCTTGTTCCATCTGCTCAAACATGCTTTCAAGACGCATTTTGTTCTGACGCTCAAGCTGCTGTTCACGCTCACGATTGCTTCTAAAGTCAGCGACTTCGCGCGCTTTTTTCTCATCGGAAACGACTAAGAACTCACTACCCGCCGCTGGCGTATCTGGCAAGCCCAAGATCTCGACTGGTATAGAAGGACCGGCTGACTTGATACGCTGACCATTTTCATCAGTGATAGCGCGGACTTTACCGTAGTATTCACCGGCTAGTACTAGATCGCCCTGTTTGAGCGTGCCTTTCTTGACTAGGACACTGACTACTGGGCCACGGCCTTTTTCAAGCTTCGACTCAATAACCACACCTTGAGCGGCACCATCAGTTGGCGCTTCTAATTCCATAAGCTCGGCCTGTAAGCTAATAAACTCTAGTAGCTCATCTATACCTTCGCCCGTTTTGGCTGAGATACGTGCCATAGGCGTATCACCGCCCCACTCTTCTGAAACCACTTCTTTGGTCGTCAGCTCGTTTAGGACACGATCTGGATCAGCGCTTGGCTTATCCATTTTGTTAATAGCAACAATCAAAGGCGTACCTGCAGCGCGAGCATGATCAATCGCTTCTGCGGTTTGTGGCATCATACCATCATCAGCGGCAACCACTAATACCACAATATCCGTTGCTTGCGCACCGCGTGAACGCATAGCGCTAAAGGCAGCATGGCCTGGAGTATCTAGGAAGGTAATCACGCCGCGATCAGTCTCTACGTGGTAGGCACCGATATGCTGAGTAATACCACCAGCTTCGCCAGTAGCGACTTTGGTTTCGCGTATTTTATCAAGTAGTGAGGTTTTACCATGGTCAACATGACCCATAATAGTCACGACCGGCGGACGCGTCTGCACGTTACTACTGCGCTCATCGACTGCTTCATGTAGATCGTCTTCGACTTTAGTATCGCTGACCGGAACTGGGTTATGACCCATCTCCTCAACGATAAGACTGGCTGTTGCTTGATCGATAGTGTCTGACTCAGTGGCCATCTCGCCCATTTTCATCAGCAACTTGGTCACTTCACGAGCTTTAACTGCCATGCGCTGAGCAAGATCTGCAACGGTAATTTGCTCACTAATCTCGACATCGTACACGATCTTTTCAACAGGTTTCTCAAACTTGTGTTGACCTGATTGTGAAGAGCTCAAACCGTTTTTGCGGTTTTTGATTTCGCGCTCTTCTTGGTTTTTGCGGCGACGACCGCGAGCTCCAGTACTGTTAGCACCGCGTTTGATCTCGCGACGTTCTTTTTCGAACGACTCTTCTAGTGCATCACCCACTAAGCCTTTAGCCAATGGCTCGTCCTTACGGACTTCCGCTACTGGCTCACGGTCGGTATATTTTCCGGCCATTTTACGCATTTGTTCGAGAGTACGCTTTTGCGCCTCTTCTGCCTGTGCTTGGCGAGTTTCTGCTTCAATTTTGCGTAGGCGGGCTTCTTCTTTTTCACGAGTTTCGCGCTCTTTACGCTCTGCTGCCGTCTCAACTTTTGGCTTAGTAGCAGCAACTTTTTTCTTTTCTTTCGCTTTTATATCGTTAGCGGCTTTGCCACCTTTTTTGACCACAACAGAAGCGGCGACATCATCGCTCTTATCTTCTGAGCTTTTACTCGAGCCGAGGCTTGCACGCATTGCAGCTAAAGTTGCCGCTTGACGCTCTTCTGCTTTTTTCTTAGCAGCGCTACGCTCTTCTGCTTCTTTTTCAGCGCGCTGTTTTGCTTCAGCCATTGCCTTTTCGCGCGCCGCTAATTCTTCAGCCATTTTTTCTGGATTGGGCTTATCGAAGACTTTCTTTTTACGCACCTCTACGTTGACGCTCTTAGATTTACCTGAAGAGCCAGTCACGCGAGCGGTACTAGTCGTTTTAGATTTGAGACTAATGCGACGCTTTTCTTGTTGGCCATGACTTTGTTTTAAATGTGCCACCAACTTCTCTTGCTCAAGTTCGGTGACTGAGTCATCCTCCCCGCGAGCAGGTAGCCCAGCATCCTGCAATTGCTGCTGTACAGCACTAGCGGTTTTGCCTACCATGTCTGCCAGTTCTTTGACGGTCTTATCTGCCATTGATTATCACCTACTGTCTATTATTTGCTATATATTCAATTCAGTTGTTGGCTACAAATGATTGCGCTTAGGTTGGTTTTGATTGTTATATCGCAAGCCAGCCTTTAGTTATCGATAGCATACCACCAAAAGACAGCGATATGCTCCTAATACCTATTCATTGAACCAAGATTCCCGAGCTTTCATGATAAGCTTACCTGCGGTCTCGGAGTCTAAGCCTTCGATATCTTCGATATCAAATACTGCCTGCTCTGCCAAATCATCGACGGTGATGATGTCTTTTTGTGCCATTTTATAGGCCCAGCTGACGGTCATCCCTTCTAGATCTTGCAGCTCTTGGCTAGGCTCTTTCATATTTTGTTGTTTGACCAGCTCTTCTGCGATGACGACTTCTTTAGCGCGCTCTTGAATCATGTCAATCGCTTCGTCATCTAGCCCTTCGATATCGTAGAAAGTCTCCACCGGCACGTAAGCCACTTCTTCGATACTAGTAAAGCCAATATCAACAAGGGCTTGCGCTAGATCCTGGTCAACCTCTAAACGATCATAGAAGAGATCAATAAAGGCTTTGGTCTCATCTTGTTGACGCTGCTGATACTCTTCTTCTAGCATCATATTGAGCTTATAGCCCGTTAATTCAGAAGCCAGGCGCACGTTTTGACCTTGTGAGCCAATAGCGCGGGCCAGCTGATCATTAGTGCTAAAGATGATATCAGCGGTCTTAGTATCTTCATCAAGGATAATACTACTCACATCCGCAGGCTCTAAGGCACTGATGATGAATTGTGCCGGATCATCTGACCAGACCACTACATCAATACGCTCGCCGTCGAGCTCTTGCTGCACCGCTTGGATACGAGTACCACGCATACCGATACAAGCGCCGACCGGATCGATACGATTATCATTGGTCTTCACGGCTATTTTAGCACGAGTACCCGGCAGACGAGCGACATTACGAATCTCGATGATCTCTTCTGCAATCTCAGGCACTTCTTTTTGCATCAAGGCTGAGAGCATCTCAGGATGGGTGCGCGACAACAATAACTGCGCGCCGCGATTATCACGGTTGACATGATAAAGAATGGCATTGATACGCGACTTGACGCGCAGCTGCTCACGGGGCAACATCTGATCGCGTGATAAATAACCTTCAGCGTTATCGCCTAAATCAACGATATAGCCATCACGAGTCTGTTTTTTGACTTCGCCATACATCATCTCGCCAATACGCGGCTCAAAAGCATCCGCTACTAGTGCACGTTCCGCTTCACGAATTTTTTGAATGATGACTTGCTTAGCTTGCGTGGCTGCAATACGACCAAACTCAATCGACTCTATCTGCTCTTCTTTCACATCGCCAATTGACCATTCGTCTTGATCAAGATCGGTAATAGCAAGTTGACAAGCTGGCATCTCATGGTCTTCATCAGCCACCACTGTCCAATAGCGATAGGTATCATAATCACCAGTATCACGATCGATGGCTACGCGAACCGCTACTTCAGGCTGCTCGGTATAGACCTTTTTTTTGGTTGAGACCACTAAAGCATCTTCAATAGCTTCAAAGATATCTTCAGGATTTAAGCCCTTTTCATTACTGACGGTTTCTACTACCGTTAAAATTTCACGACTCATGCTATACCTGTCCTATCATCTTATAATTGGCTTAAATGTTATTGTCTGTTTGCTAATGTTAAGCATTAATCATCTTCATAAATTAAGTTGGCTTTGTCAATATTACTCAGTGCGATCTCAAATTGCTCACCATCGCTCGTGGTCAGCTGCAAAGTAGTCTCGCTCATACTATCGAGTTTACCGGTGGCTTTGCGGCGCTTTTTATCACCTTGCCCGATCGCAGAGATCAAACGCAAACTGACCGTTTGGCCTATGTAATCACGCATCTGCTCATCTGAAAAAAAGGCGCGATCAAAGCCTGGAGACGAAACTTCTAAAACAAACTCACCAGCGATAGGATCATGCACTTCCAGCACACCGCTCACCTGATGATTGACCGCTGCGCAGTCCTCAATAGTGACGTGTTTATCCTGCGCTTGCTCTTCAGGCAAGGCTTCAATATAAATGCGCAATAAGGAGCGATTACCTTGTGGCGTAAATTCAATACCCCAGAGCGCGACATCACAAGCCGCTACAGCAGGCGCAATAATCGTAGTCAATTCTGCAACTTTGGTCGAAAGCTTCATAATTTATTTATATTTTCCTGTTCACTTATCGATGGTTTGTAGTAGCGACACGCTGATCACCATAGAGGCTGATTATAATACTCAATGCCGCTAGTACCTAGTGAACCATATTAGGGATTAAATTGTTATCTTCAAGGACAACGTAGTAAAGAATAGAGCAAAAGATAGTATTGCTTACGAGTCTCGTAACATAGCAATCAGCAGGGATCGGTAGCAAATGATGGCAAATATTTTATGCTGTCATGTAGGATTAAAGTATCGCGTTAACCCTATTCTTCTTAGCTAAAACGTATAGTAGATACTGATATTATACTGATAGTACCGAGCTAATAATGCTGAGCCTCAGATACAAAAAAACCCACAAACATAATGGTGGGCTAATCGACACTGATATCTCAATACAACAGAATATTAGTGTATAAACATCAGTATTAAAAAGTGGTAGCGGGGGCTGGATTTGAACCAACGACCTTCGGGTTATGAGCCCGACGAGCTACCAGACTGCTCCACCCCGCAACAATTTAGAATGCATATTATAGGGAGGTTTTATCACCTTGTCAATCTTTATCTAAAATAAACTTTAAATTAAAAATTGCTATAACGACACTGCTATAACTAAATTAAACTACAAACTGCTCATTCAATTGGTGCGATTGGGGGGACTTGAACCCCCACAGCTTGCGCCACCACCCCCTCAAGATGGCGTGTCTACCAATTCCACCACAATCGCTTATCGCCAACCGTCTACTGGTATTATCAACGGTTATCGTTTACTGCTTTAACCTTACGGCTTATTTTATAATAAGCGCCATGCTTGAGGTCAGCACCACTAAGATAAAACATCATAAAAACAGGCAAGCATTGTAAAACTAACCCTTACAAATAGCAAGGGGTGCTCGTAAAAATAACTACTGCTGAGGATTTTGCGTTAACGGACGCGGGGTTTGTGGCGCTGAAACTGGCGCATCTAAACGAAACTGATCTTCCGCTTGTTCGCGCGCATGGACAGCTAGTACCATACTTGTAATAAAAAATATTACCGTCAGCACCGCCGTAGCACGGGTCAAAAAGTTAGCCGTTCCTGCTGCGCCAAAAACCGTTCCAGAAGAGCCGGCACCGAAAGAAGCTCCAGCATCAGCCCCTTTGCCATGCTGTATCAAGATCAAGCCAATCATGGCGATAGCCACGATAATATGCAGGGCTAGTATAAAAGTAAACATGGTGTCCTCTTCTGCCGCATAATGACGACTGATAAAATTACAAAGGCTATAAAACAAAGACTTTAAATAAGGCGCATTGTACACGATTACAAGGGCGGTGTTAAACCCACTTTCAACAACTGGCAAGGCTTTTTGATATAAGTCAAGCTACGCCCGCTAGTATATCGCCGATTTCTGGTACTGTTTTTTTAGTATTATTTTAACTTTCAGCTTTTAGCCTCTAACCTTTAGCGTGAGTAAAAGCGTCGGCAATCGCCAAAAAGCTATCGGCCTTTAATGAGGCGCCGCCTACTAACGCGCCGTCTATCATAGCGCTTGCGGCAAAACTATCAGCGTTATCAGCATTGACACTACCGCCATATAGCACAGTAATCTTTGGTAGTTCTGGCGCGAAACTAGCGATTTGTTGTTTGATATGCTGATGAGTAGCGCTGACTTCGCTCACCGTAGGCACTTTGCCAGTGCCAATCGCCCAAACGGGTTCATAAGCGATAATCAAACGCTTGGCTAATTCTTGCGGCTGGACAGAGTCCGTTTGTAGCAAGCTTTTGAGAACCATTAACTGCTCATCGAGTACCTTAGTGGTTTGCTTAGCGTCATACTCTTCTTGAGTTTCACCGATGCAGAGCACCACCCCAAGGCCTTGAGCAAAAGCGCAGTTCAGTTTGGCTAGTAAGCTATCATTAGACTCATGATGATACTGACGACGCTCAGAATGCCCCAACAGCGTCCAGTTAGCACCAGCATCCGCGACCTGCTGCGCCGAGCAATCACCCGTATAAGCACCAGTACTGCTACTATGAGCACTGACGTCTTGAGCGCTCACTTGGATGGAGGCGTTTTGCAAGCGCGCGCTGACTGCAGCAAGGTGGACGCAGCTTGGCGCCACCATTAGCTGACAGGACTGATGATCGGTATTGTTGTCTTGAGACGCCGATAATAAATTATCTAGTAACGTATTGACGTCCTTGATTGTTGCCGGATTTTGTTTCCAATTGCCAATTACCCAAGCTTGCATAACTTGTCCACCTTGTGTCATCTGTCATTGCCAATATGGCTATTATGGGCGCCAGTATAACAAATATTTGGCAAGTGCTATAGTAGCAGCCAACTTCGAGTACAAGGCTCTTGTCAGCTATTCTACTAGAGTCCATTTGCCGCTATATCGCTGGTATAAGGATTTGACTCTATAAAGAGCTACAATATACTTCATATTCTTTAGCGTCTTAAACAGTTCTGTTTTTTATAGTATTTTTGCATATAATTAGGACAAGTTAATGAGTGCTCATGCATCAAAATTTTCAGCAGAGTCTCAAAATTTCAAAAATGCGTGCTATTAAATAAATACCATCAAAGAATCAATAGCCGAAATCGTTTATATTGGTTGTCATTTTTGGCAGCTGCCACATCAAGGAGGGGTTATGTCTACCGCTGTCAGTAAGTTTGGTAGTCTTGCGCAACAACTAATCAGTGAAGGCGTGGTTAGCGAAGCGAATATGCAAACGGCGCAAACCGAAGCGCAGCAACAGCAAGTGGGGCTTGTGCCTTATTTAGTAGAGCATAAAATGGCTAATGCTTATGAGCTTGCCAAGCTACTGTCAGAGTCATTTGCTGATCCTTTATTTGATTTAAACACTCTAGATGAAGACATCGTGCCAAAAGATTTGGTTGATGAGAACATCGTGCGTAAGTTCAACGCCTTACCTATCTTCAAACGTGGACAGCAGCTATTTGTCGCGCTAAGCGATCCGACCCGCATCGACGCTATTGACGCTATTGCTTTCAACTCTCGCCTGTCAGTCGCCACCGTGATTGTAGAAGAGGATAAACTCAAGCAGCGTATCGACAGAACCTACGCCGATACTATGCAGAGCTTTAGCGGTTTTGCAGATAGCGATCTCAACGTTGATTTTGAAGATAGCGGCGAGGAAGAGGATGGTGAGACTCAGCTCAATACTAGTGTCGATGAAGCGCCAGTGGTCAAATTCATCAATAAGATGCTCGTCGATGCCATCCGTATGGGCGCATCCGATCTGCATTTTGAGCCTTATGAGAAGAGCTATAGAGTGCGCTTTCGGGTCGACGGGGTCATGCAGAAAATGGCCAATCCGCCGGTACAGCTTGCCAGTAAAATCGCTGCGCGCCTAAAGGTTATGTCACAAATGGACATTTCTGAGCGCCGTGTGCCACAAGATGGTCGTATCAAGCTGAAAATCTCCAAAAATAAAGCCATCGATTTTCGGGTAAACTCACTGCCGACACTGTTTGGCGAGAAGATTGTGCTACGTATTTTAGACCCTTCCTCAGCGATGATGGGTATCGAGGCGCTAGGTTATGAGCCAGATCAGAAGGAGATGTTTTTAGAAGCGCTAAATAAACCGCAAGGCATGATACTGATTACCGGTCCGACGGGGTCAGGTAAAACGGTATCGCTATATACAGGTATTAATATCCTTAATACCGGTGAGACCAACATTTCAACCGCTGAAGATCCAGTCGAGATTAACCTTGAAGGTATCAATCAGGTCAACGTCAATCAAAAGGTCGGTCTTACTTTTGCCAACGCCCTGAAGTCATTTTTGCGTCAAGATCCTGACATCGTTATGGTTGGTGAGATTCGAGACTTAGAAACGGCTGAAATCGCCATCAAAGCGGCGCAAACAGGTCACTTAGTACTCTCCACCTTGCATACCAACTCCGCCCCTGAGACTTTAACGCGCCTAAAAAACATGGGCGTAGCTTCATTCAACATCGCCACTTCGGTCAACTTAGTCATCGCGCAGCGATTAGCGCGGCGCTTATGTCAAAGCTGCAAAAAGCCTATCGAAATTCCGCGTCAGAGTCTGCTGGAGATTGGCTTTACCGATAATGATTTGGACAATCCAAATCATATTATTTATGAGGCAGTCGGCTGTAATGAGTGCCGCGAGGGCTACAGGGGTCGCGTCGGTATTTATGAGGTTATGAAAGTGAATCAAGAGATCTCGCGCATTATTATGGAGGATGGCAACGCTATCGATATTAAGGATGCCGCGCTTAGAAGTGGCTTTCGTGACTTGCGGCGCTCCGGTATTATGAAAGTACTACAGGGCACAACCACCATTCAAGAAATGCTGCGTGTTACTTCTGAATAAAAACGCACCTGTTAGTCAAAGACTAAGCCGATCTTGTAGGTCGATAGCAAAATAAAATGAGTACTCACTATGATGGTCATTTTATTATAAAATAGGACTTGGTCTTGCTAACTTTATGCCTTTAAACGATAGTGATAGCTTGCAAAAATTGCTAGCTATTCAAGCGAATAGATTGTCGATAGTCAACTTGCATGACTTAGACTGCCCCAGTCGGATGGATTTTTAGGAGAGACAGATGGCAAAAGCTAAAACGGATATGCTGTTAGATTTCGTCTATGACGGGGTTAATCGCCGTGGACAAAAAGTTAAAGGCGAGACTACCAGTCGTAGCTTGGAGCTAGCAAAAGCGACTTTACGCAAGCAAGGCATTGTGGTCAAAGGCATTAAGAAGAAGCCAAAAGCTTTATTCACTTTTAAAAAAGCCATCAAGCCTATCGATATTGCTATCTTTTCGCGGCAGCTAGCGACGATGATTAAGGCCGGTATCCCTTTAACGCAGTCATTTGAGATTGTCGCCGATTCGCTAGATAACCCGAGTATGAAAGACTTGGTGTTATCGATTAAAGCCGATATCGAAGCAGGTGGCACTTTTGCTGCTGCCTTGCGTAAACATCCCCGCTACTTTGATGATCTGTTTTGCTCGCTCGTAGAATCTGGCGAGCAATCAGGGGCGCTTGAGACTATGCTTGAGCGCGTCGCTACCTATAAAGAAAAAAGCGAAATACTCAAATCAAAAATCAAAAAAGCGATGAAATATCCGATAGCGGTTATTGTAGTGGCCGTGATTGTGACGATGATTTTGCTGATCAAAGTGGTGCCGGTATTCTCAGATCTGTTTAGCTCTTTTGGCGCAGAACTTCCTGCATTTACACAAATGGTAGTCAGCATGTCCGAATGGATGCAGTCTTGGTGGTTTATATTAATTGTCATCATTGGTGCCGCTATCGTTGGATTTTCTGAAGCGAAGAAAAGATCGAAAAAATTCCGCGACTTTTTAGATCGTTTGACCTTAAAACTGCCTATCTTTGGTAACATTGCCTATCAAGCGATTATCGCCCGTTTCTCTCGTACCCTATCGACGACTTTCGCCGCCGGTGTGCCGCTAATCGATGCTTTAGACTCAACCGCTGGTGCGACTAATAACGTGGTGTACTATAATGCCACTCAGCAAATCAAAAACGACGTGTCAACCGGTCAGCAGCTGCAGTTTTCGATGCGCTCAACCAACTTATTCCCTAGTATGGCGATTCAGATGGTCGGTATTGGTGAGGAATCTGGAAGCTTGGAGGAGATGCTCGATAAAGTGGCCAGTCATTACGAGAGTGAGGTGGATAATGCCGTCGATGGCCTCACAAGTCTGATGGAGCCGCTAATTATGGCTGTGCTCGGTGTATTAGTGGGTGGCCTCGTCATTGCTATGTATTTACCGATTTTCCAGATGGGTTCTGTGGTAGGTTAAAAACCGTCACGCAACAGCAATCCCTTAAAGGCCAGTGTTAATGCAATTGCTAGAGTTATTACAAAATAATATGAGCGTCGCGCTCATAGTGTTTGGGCTATTAGGCCTATGTATGGGCAGTTTTTTGAATGTCGTTATACACCGTATGCCGCTGATGATGTTTTATTCTTGGCGACAAGAGTGCAGTGAGTTTATGTCGCAGCAATCAGATATCACGCCTGAGCATTCGACGGTTTTGGCCCAAACAGTGGCAAACGATACACCTATCACCCTAAGTCATCCCGCGTCGCGTTGTCCGCACTGCGCTCATAAAATCAGGTGGTATGAGAACATACCTTTAATCAGCTGGCTGGCGCTGCGCGGTCGCTGCTCTGCGTGCAAAGCGAATATTGGCGTGCGTTATCCCTTAGTTGAGCTAGTCACTGCTCTGTTATCAGTGTTAGTAATTTATCATTTTGGGGTGACGGCTGTTGGTCTATCCGCGCTGATATTGGTTTGGACGCTGATTGCGCTGACAGGGATAGACTTCGATACGCAATTATTGCCCGATAGGCTAACCTTTCCCTTAGCAGGATTGGGACTAGCGGTAAACTCGCAAGGCTGGTTTGTAAGTCCTACGCAAGCGATTTGGGGCTTATTGCTTGGGTTTTTATCGCTGTGGATAGTGGTCAAAGTCTTTTACCTTATTACCAAAAAGCAGGGTATGGGTCAAGGCGACTTTAAGCTGCTCGCGGTACTTGGTGCTTGGCTTGGGCCAATGATGCTACCTTTGATTATTCTGTTGTCCTCCTTATTAGGTTCTATCGTTGGTATCATCTTGATGAAAAAACAGGGCGAAAGTAAGCCGTTTGCTTTTGGACCTTATATTGCTATTGCTGGCATTATTGCTTTGTTATACGGAGCAGACATCGTTAATTGGTATTTAGGCATGTACGCCTGATAGCGTGCGCTAGGCTTACAATACAGTAAAGCAATATCTACAACCTTATGCGTTATAACCGTTAAGATTATACTCTAATCGTACTATTGCTCGGATATCGTCCTCGATGATGTCCGCTCTTTTCTATTCGCTAAATAAGCTACTCTTATGACTATCACTGACCGCTCCTCCTCGCCATCTTATACTCATGATTCCGCTGCTGGTCCGCAGACTATGAAAAAGTATAAAAACAGTAAACTAGTCGTCGGTTTAACCGGTGGTATAGGCAGTGGTAAATCCGCGACTAGCGATTGGTTCGCAGCAAAAGGCATAGATATCATCGACGCCGATGTCATCGCTCACGAGGTCGTCGCTAAAGGGAGCGCTACTCTACGTAAGATTCAAAAGAAATTTGGTGATTGGGCCATTAACGGACAAGGTGAGATGGATCGCGCGGCTGTGCGAACGCATGTCTTTACTTATCCTGAAGCGCTCATGGAGCTTGAAGCGATTACCCATCCGGCAATCAGAGAGGCGGCAAAAGAGCAGCTGGCGGCTAGTACTTCTGAGTATATTATCCTATCAGCGCCGCTACTGATAGAAGCCGCTGAAGCAGGTCTGGCTAATCTATGCCAACGCATTTTAGTCGTTGATGCGAGCGAGAGTACGCAGCTTGAGCGGGCGAGCTTAAGAGACGCGCAAAGTGTGCCAAAAATTAAGGCGATTATGGCCAATCAGCTCAGCCGTGAAGAGCGCAATAGTCACGCTGATGACGTCATTGTTAATGATGGTGATATCGCTGCCCTACATTTGCAACTTGAGCCCCTGCACCAAACCTATCTCGCCCTTGCCCAGCAGTTTAAGTAGTGCGCTGCCGATTAATCTCGTATAGCGCCATACCAGTCGCCACGCTGACATTCAGGCTTTGCAAATTACCATGCGCATTGCCTGACATAGGGATATAGACCAGCTCGTCACAGCTCTCAAGCGTCAGCCTACGCATCCCTTCTCCTTCAGAGCCCATAATCAGCGCTGTCTTGCCGGTCATATCCGCTTCATGTATCGGTTTTGCAGTCTCATCTAGCGCTGTGCCAAAGACAAAAACGCCAGCACTCTTAATCTGAGCAAGCATACGCGCCAAATTAGTCACACTGATAATCGGCATCATCTCAGCGGCGCCAACGGAAACCTTAGCTACGGTTGGGGTTAAGCTTGCAGCATGATGCTTAGGACAAACCACCGCATCAACGCCCATCGCTACCGCAGTACGCAAACAAGCACCAAAGTTATGAGCGTCGGTGATTTGATCGAGCACCAATAACAAGCAGTCCTCCTGCGCTATTACTTTATCTAGCACAGCTTCATCAGCAAAAGCCAACGGCCTTGCATGCAGGACGACACCTTGATGCTGCGGGCTGCCACACAATTGCGTGAGCTTATCTTTTTGGGTCGGCTGAATACTGACGCCATTATCTTGAGCGCTTGTCATGATAGCGGCAACATGGCTGTCGCTTTCACGGCCCTGCTGCACGAATAGACTTAGCGCATCAAGCGGACGATGCTCGAGTAAAGCATCGATAGCATGAATGCCATAAAAATAGTTGGGTTTTGCCATAATTGAACCTATTGAATATTATCACTGATAAATGAGCTTGGCTCTCAAGCGCTTAGTCGCATTCTTCGCTAACCACCAAAATTAAAAAAAAGACAGATAAAACCTTACTGATTTTATATGTCTCTTTTTATATACTGGTTTTTTACGTACTCATTTTTATATACTGAAAGCTAGCCACTGAGCTGATCACTGAACTTGTTCACCGGACAAAGCTAATTGAACCTCATTCTACACCTTGTCCCCTTCAATGACTCTGAATACCTATAAAAGCCCTTATCCTTCTAAATGGCAAACATATTGCACGATCTCTTCAGTACGCAAATTAAAGCTACTATTGCCTTCTACCACAAAAGACTGACCGGCGCGGTAGTAACTAAAGTCTTCATCGCCATTGATTTTGACTTCACACTCGCCGCTGATGATTTCGATACGCTCAGAAGTATTAGTGCTAAAGTGGTACTGCTCGACGCTGCTGTCGCAGGGTAGGATAACCCCTAAGGTCTTATGTTGACCACTCTCGAACATGATAGTGTGACTAGAACAGCGCCCATCATAGGATATTGTGGCCTGAGCATTGACGGTTACATTGGTAAACTTTGCCGCTGACATAGGGGCTTCCTTATCAAATAATTATTGCTAAACTAAAAAATAAGTGCTTCATCAAAATATCAATAGACTGACGATGACTACTGCCTGCTTTCACTTAGTCGCTAAGGCAACGAGCAGAGCCTAACCATACTGCTAAAAGGCAATACCAAGCTAAATAGGGATAAAGTGACAGGGCTCAATAACAAGGCACCGAAGTGCTCAGTCTTGCCGTTCTTATAGCTTAATAACTGTGGTTCGGTATGACTATTAATAAAGTGTACGTTTGTATTTTGATGAGATTATGCTACCACATTATTTCTATAAAGTTTGTTAAAGCAGCAATGAAATCTTGTTAATTTATTCAAGCCCTTGTCCTTTGTAGAGTAACAGCTTGCGACTGCACAGACACCGTTCCAATATTATCCTTAGAAACAGAAAAGTCAGTCGTCATCGCTAGAGTATTGTAAAATAAGTAAAAATTATTATAGTGGCTTATTAGGCCGTGCAACTGGTTATAAATACCAGCTTACACAAAATTGTATCTATTTGCTGATATCGGCTTATATTCCCCTATAATAATGCTCTTTGTCATCAAAAATAAATACTGCGTTTTTATCCTTCTTAAGAGGCGCGATTTATGATAAAAGCCGCAATTTGCGATCTTTCCTATTGTCTACTATGAGAGGCTTTGATGCTGATATCATTAACCTTGTACCAGTTTGCGCTAATCGCTGAGCATGAGCTGAGCGTGGCCGAGGGCTTCAATGTCATCACTGGCGAAACTGGTGCTGGTAAATCCCTGCTGCTCGATGCGCTATCCTTATGTATAGGCGAGCGCGCTGATAGTGCTATGGTGCGTCATGGAGCCGCACATGCTGATATCTACGCGCAGTTCGATGTGACTCATAATAGCCTCGTTAGCGACTGGTTCGCGGATAACGAGCGTGAATTGGCTGAGCCTGAAGTGCTCATTCGTCGCCAGCTGAGTAATAGTGGTCGCTCAAAAGCTTGGCTCAATGGTGCGCCCGTGAGCTTAGCAGAACTCAAAAGCCTAGGCGTTTTATTGGTCAACATTCATAGCCAGCACGCCCAGCAAGCCCTATTAAAACCACAGTTCGTGGTGCAGTGGTTAGATGCAATGGCACAAACCATGTCACTCGCTGAACAAACCGCTACCAGCTATCAGCACTATCAGCAGCTCAAGCGCCGCGCTGATGAGATCGCTAGCCGCGCCGCCCAGCGTCAAGATCGCATCCAACTATTGCAAAGCCAGTTGGCGGATATCGCGCCCCTGCTAGCCATAGACTATAGCGAGATCGAAGCCGAGCACGAAGAGCTATCAAATATCGAAGCGCTGATGACAGAAGCCAGTCACGGTCTGCATTTGCTTGATAATGATAGCGATGAGCCCGATGTCATGACCTTGCTTGGTCAAGCGATTAAGCTGTGCGACAATCAGCTCGGCGTCAGTCAGACTTTTGAGCAAGCCTCTGAGCAGCTGCATCTAGCGCAGCAGCAAATTACGGAAGTGACCGCCCTGCTCTCAGACTATGCTGAGCAGCAATTGCCTGATCCTGAGCGCTTGCAAACTTTGGATAGTTTAATCAGCCTCGGTCATCGTCTGTCTCGTAAACACAGCTTGCCTGCCAGTGACTTAATCGATGAAGCTAATGACTGGCAACAGCAATTAGAGCAGTTAGAAAACGAGCCGACAAGCGACGCTTTAGCCGCGCAAATTGCAGAAGCTTGGCAAGAGTATCTCACTAGTGCTAAAAATCTACACAAAGCGCGTGCCAAAGCCGCACCTAATATCTGCGCGCAATTAGTGGCACAGCTGCAGCCTTTAGCGCTGCCTAATGCGCGCTGCGAATTTGTGTTTACTAAAAAGATAACTGAATCCGCTTACAACGCGCAGGGTTGCTACGATATTGAGCTACTCTTTAGCGCTAACGTCGGTATGCCGATGCAGCCACTACATAAGATTGCCTCTGGTGGCGAGCTGTCGCGGATGGCGCTAGTGATGCAAGTGCTGCAAGCGACCAGTAGTGATAATAATGCTGCCAAGCCGATGCTGGTTTTTGATGAGGTCGATGTCGGTATCAGCGGCGGTACCGCGCAAGTGGTCGGCGAGTTACTACGTAGCCTAGGGCAGACTCAGCAGCTACTTGCCATCACCCATCAAGCGCAAGTAGCGGCGCAAGCGCACCAGCATATCTTAGTACAAAAGCATCATCACGAGCAGACCCAAAGCGAGCTGGTGATCTTGACCGGTAGTGCGCAAGTCGATGAGCTGGCGAGAATGTCAGGCGGGGTGACGATTACTGAGGTCACGCGCGATCATGCGCGTAGCTTGTTGACTGACGTTAAGTAACCCCTTTGATTTGGTCTAGCGTTTGCCTCAAAACGCTTGTTGATTTTCGCGTTAACATCGCCATATAGTAGTGTCTACCCTTTTATGTTGTCCTTGTATCTATGTCTACTGCAAATTTGACTCATCACTTTTTGATTGCGGCACCTGAGCTGCCAGACCCGAGGTTTGAGCAGGCGCTGATCTATATCTGTCGCCATGATAAGCATGGGGCACTTGGGCTGATGGTCAATCGTCCGCTAGAAAAAGCCAATGTGGGCAAGCTTCTAGAAGACTTAAACATCGAAGTCACCGATCCACAAGTGATGGAAGACCTAGCGCTTGAGGGCGGACCTATGTATCCTGAGGTTGGCTTTGTGCTGCATACTGGTCAGCCGCAGTGGGCGTCCTCCTTCGCTATCTCTGAGAATGTCTGTATTACCACTAGCCAAGATGTGCTCAAGCGTATCGCTGTCGGTCAAGGCGTCGGTCATTATCAGCTGTGTTTAGGGCATGCCAGCTGGGGCAAAAAACAGTTAGAAGATGAGCTCAATAATGGCGACTGGCTCGTCTGCCCTGCCGATCTTACTATCTTATTTGATGCGCCATTCGATGCGCGTTGGCAGTTGGCGGCTGACAAACTCGGGGTAAACTTTGATTATTTGAGTAGTGATATTGGTCATGCTTGATAAGTTAAAAATGCTTGATAGTGATAATTAATGATAGAAAAACGCTCTTATTAGGGTAGATAGCTTATTATGGTAGATAGTATCTCAGTCACAAAAAACAAATCTTTGTGTATAGATGTGGCAAACACTGATGACAGCAATTCCCTTGCAGCTTTAGAGGTGCAACCAAAAGAACATCTGATTTTGAGCTTAGATTATGGTGTAAAAAAGATGGGCATGGCGCTAGGCAATAGCATTACTGAAACCGCGCGCGCCTTCGATATCTTAGCCATGAATAACGGTCAGCCGGATTGGGATAATCTCATAGGTATCATCAAGACTTGGGGCGTCACCCAAGTTATCGTTGGTCTGCCACTGAATATGGATGGTAGTCGCTCGATGCTCTCTCGCCGTGCGCATAAGTTCGCTCGCCGCTTGGCACACAGATTGATGGAACAACACATGCCCGTCGTGGTGAGTCTGTGCGATGAGCGCCTAACGTCGGTAGAAGCACGCGCTACAGCATGGGAGAACGGCTGGATCGACGACGAGCGCGACGCTATCGATGACATCTCGGCTTGTATTTTGCTCTCGACTTATTTTGCCGATCCTAGCAGTGCGATGGCTATCGATAGCATCAAACCCGATTAACAGACGCCCTTTTACCCTGATGGAAAACCAACTGATCTTATGAGCATTGAGTCAAATCAAACCAATACCTATGGCATACCGCCGCTAGCTATCGCCCGTATCAAAGGCGCGCAACAGGCCAATAAAATCGCCATTTATATGATTTACGCGGCGCTAGTCGCTTTTGTGGTCTTTGGTACTATTGCTAGTATCAAAGTTTTTCATGATAATCAGCTCTTGTATCGCTTGTTTTATAATTTGCCGTTTATTTTAGTGGCTTTGACGATTCCCATAACCCTTTATGATGCCTTTATCATCTATCGCTATCGCCTTAGTCAATCGTCAATGGTGATTATGACTATTGGTGTTTCAACGATTATCTTGCTAGGCGGCTTATTATTCGCTGATACCGCTTGGTTAGGACTGGCCTCTTGGCTTGGGGTGGCATTTTTATTTAGAGTGAGTTTTAAGCGTTTCTTTGATTTCCTGCAAGCTGAAAAAGAAACCGAAACGCTTGAGCAAAGCTAATTTTGACTTTAAAAACATCTCAAAACCTTCTATACAGTAGATAGCTAAAATCGCCTTTAAACTCTTCATTACTAAAAAATTACTATGACAACTTCTACTACGCCTACGCCCATCAATCATCACCTCGATACTCAAGGACTGATATGCCCTGAGCCGGTCATGATGCTGCACCGCATGATACGTAAAGCCGATAGCGGTGATGTCATCGAAATACTCGCCACTGATCCGGCTACGACGCGCGATATTCCTAATTTCTGTCGTCATCTTGGCCATGAGTTTTTGAGCCAAGAAACCTTAGCTGAAGACGTCAACTTAGAGGTAGATCCTGATGAAATCACTATCGATAGCGACAGCGACAGCGATGCACCAACTAACGCGACGCTATATCGCTACTTAGTAAAGAAAAAAAGTGCTTAGAGCGCTTAGTTAAGATAAGTCGAAGTCATAAACCCTATCAAATGCGCAAAACTGGGGTCGTTTAAAAATATCATTCACTAGCAAAAGGTAAATCATGTGTTGCTAACCGCAAAAGAACATATTGAGTGGTACGAGAACGACACCTTGCAGCAAGCTCTTTGGCTATCTGCTAGCGATCATGCTGCGCCTGCGCGGATAGTCATCGTCGATGACAAAACCACTGCCGATGACGCTTATCGATTAGCCTGCGCCGGTACTTCTATGCTCTATCGCGGCGACTTTTATAACGCGCGACAATTACTGCAAGCCATCACTCGTCGCATTGAGCGTACTGAGAAAAACTCTACTAAACGCAAGTCAAAAAAAGCTGCAAATCAGTCTACCAAGGATGCAGAGGGTGCGATTGAGTCCGCATCTAAACACCTACCTAACCTCTTTCATCAGCAGCGCCAAACCACCGCTCAGCGCTCACGTATCCTAAGTCGCTTACTACTAGAGCTAGATGCTGATTATGTCAGCTCACTACGCCGTGCTCCTGACATCAGTGCCGCTTGCTTAGCAGCTTTTGGGCCACTGGATAAACAGATAGATAAAAAGGATGAGTCGTGTGTACTGTCATTTCGTGACTTGCAAGGTGCATTAGGAGCAGCAGGCTGGCGCGAAAAAGGCGTACCGATTAAAGAGCTAGGCTTATCCATTTATCCGCACTACGCGGTGTTTGCGCCGACTCGTCATGAGTATGTGCAGCTATTGCTAGATGCGCCATTGCCTACCGTTCATGATATTGCTTATGACATCGGTACCGGCACAGGCTTATTGGCGATTGTCTTAGCAAAGCGCGGGATAAAACAGATCATCGCGACGGATTTAAATCCGCGCGCGCTAACGTGTGCTCAAGACAACTTTGAGCATCAAGGACTGGCTAACGTGCAGTTACAGCAAGCCGATCTGTTCCCTCTAGAGGTACCGCCTGCGAATATAATCGTCTGCAATCCACCTTGGCTGCCTGCCAAACCAACCTCAACGCTTGAATACGCAGTTTACGATGCCAATAGTGCGATGCTGCGTGGCGTTTTGCAGGGTGCAAAGCAACATTTGAGCGATCAAGGAGAGGTTTGGTTGATACTGTCGGACTTAGCTGAACACTTGCAACTGCGTAGTCGTGAAGAACTATTAGGGTGGATTGCCGATGCTGGACTAACGGTAAAATATCGCCTCGACACGCAGCCCAAGCACGGTCGTAGTCAAAATGAAGCCGATCCATTATATGTGGCAAGAAGTAGCGAGATTACTTCGCTATGGTGTTTGCAAAGTATTTAGTATTTTATCATTGAGTACCCGATTATGAGCCGCGACCGTGCCGTCCAACAGCGTCAGCCCAAAGCGCTCGCCGTCGATGACGAGCCGGCCTATTTGACTGAGTTTCGTCAAGCCATGCTCGCACGCGGCCTAGCAACGCGTACGCGCAACGCTTACGTGCGCGATTTGCGAAGCTGTGAGTTGACCCATCATAAAGCGCTGACGCAATGGCAAAGCGATGAGGTGCTGCACTGTTTATCACAACTCACTGCCGAGGGCAAAACCCCGCGCACGCAAGCACGTATGCTCTCAAGCTTACGCCAGTTCTACTTATGGATGATCGCCAGTAATCTGCGTGAAGATAATCCTTGCGAGCGGATCAAAAGTCCAAAGTTAGGTCGTCCTCTACCTAAAGACTTAGCGGAAGCCGATGTCGATAACCTGCTTGCCGCGCCCGACACCAGCACGGCACTCGGTCTGCGTGACAAGGCGATGCTCGAAGTGCTATATGCTTGCGGTCTGCGTGTCAGTGAGCTGATCAACCTAGCACTTGAGCAAGTCAATCTAAACGCCGGATGGCTACAAATCACCGGAAAAGGTAATAAAACGCGTCTCGTACCTTTAGGAGAATACGCGGCAGACGCCTTAGAGGATTATCTCAGTCATGGTCGCGGCGAGCTAGTTGCGCATCTGAAATCTGGCAATTGCCAAGCGGTGTTTTTGACGGCGCAAGGTGGCTATATGACGCGGCAAAACTTTTGGTACTTACTGAAAAAATACGCCAAAGTCGCCAGTATCGATAAACAACTCTCTCCGCATACCTTACGCCATGCCTTTGCCACTCATTTGCTCAATCATGGCGCGGACCTTCGTAGCGTGCAGTTGTTATTAGGGCATAGTGATTTGTCCACCACCCAGATTTATACCCATGTGGCAACGGCGAGATTGCAGAAACTGCATGCGGAGCATCATCCGCGTGGTTAAGAGCCGTTAAAACGAGGCACTGCTTCGTTAGACTCGCAAGAGAAAATCCCTTAAAGAGAATTTTTTGTATAGGATTTAGTCACCCACCTTTCTGATAAATCTATTCTTAAACTCGACAGATTACGCTGCCACTAATCTCCTTACGCGACTCAAATTATTTTAAAAGGAACATAAAGTGTTACAAGCGCAACCATCGACCCTACCTGTACTAACAGAGGGTCAAAACTCTGTCCTCAAAAAGCTAACCCTTATAGGTTACTTAGAAGGCACGTCTTTTTTATTGCTACTAGGCATCGCCATGCCGCTAAAATACATGCTTGGCATTCCTGAAGCGGTGAAATATATCGGAATGGCGCATGGCGTATTATTTATCGCTTATATCTTGATGCTGCTGTTTGCTGCTAGCAAAATAAGAATGCCGCTTTGGGCATTGCCTGTTGGTGTGCTCGGCTCGTTTTTACCTTTTGGTCCGTTTATATTTGATCATTTATTAAAAAAGCATTTGAGAGGATAAGAGGATAAATCGTAGGGTAGACTAGTTTTGTCAAGCTTTCAAAGAAAGTACAGTCAAGACGTGACCCGACTTTATGGATTATATTAACTCTAGATTCGGTGGGTTACGCTGTCGCTAACCTACACGATTAGCACTAGCTTATTGCAAATATAAGCAAAGGAAGCGTTCCCCTCCCTGCATGATTTCTAACTATCTCTAACCATCCATAACTGAAAACAGACACCGTTGCCGCTACACTTTATAATAAGATCTGGATAGTGTGACACTTCGGAATAGGGGGTAAGTTATGTTTGGCTTCGATATTGATATGGATTTGATGAAATATCACTTCTTTCAATTAGGCATCGCTTTTATTTTATCCTTACCCATCGCGCTCAATCGGGAGATGAAAGACAGCGGCGCAGGCCTGCGCACCTTTCCTTTAGTCACTGTAGCCTCTTGTGCCTTTATGCTCGTCGGCCGCGACATATACTCAGAAGGCGATGCCGAGGCACGTATCATGTATGGCATTATCACCGGTATGGGCTTTATCGGTGGTGGCGCTATTTTTAAAAGTAGCGGTAGCGTCAAGGGGACAGCAACGGCGGCAGGACTGTGGAACACAGGCGCTATCGGTATTTCGGTGGCGTATAGTCGTTATGAGATTGCCATTATTTTATCGGTCGTAAGCTTTTTAATCTTGCAGTTCTCTGAGCCGTTTAAGTCCAATAAGCAAAAATAAAGCACGCGCTGAGCAATCGGCGCTGAAATTTACCGTCGTTGCCGTTACAATACTCGTCATAATGCGTGCCTCAAATCGTGAGCCATATGCTCATATCGCACCGCCCTTTTTTATCACTCTAAATTGAGAATACTATGAACCATCAACCCCCTGCAGAGTTATTAGAAAAAGCCAAACACTGGCGCGAAGATATACATTTTACGGATGACGTGCTAGGACAGCCTTTTGATTTTGCCACAACTTGGGGCATATTTTCGCCGCAAAAGCTCGATGATGGCAGCTTGATGCTTCTCGATTATGTGGATTTTCAGGCCAATGATGATTCGATAGATTTAGGCTGCGGCTATGGCGTGCTCGGTATGACAGCAGCGCGAGAATGTCCGAATGGTCAGCATACGCTGATTGATAAGGACTTTATGGCGGTAGAATATGCGCGCCGTAATTGCCAAAAAAACGGTCTGAATAACGTCGATGTGCACTTGTCTAACGGCTTTAATCAAGTCGCCAAAGATAAAGATTTTAGCCTAGTGATGTCAAACTTGCCTGCCAAAGTTGGCAAAGAGCAGCATTATCTGTACTTCCTCGACGCTTATGCGCGCATGCGCCAGGGCGGACGTTTTTATGTAGTGACGATCAATGGCTTGCGCCAATTTATGAAGCGCTCGTTTACCGAGGTGTTCGGTAATAGCGATAAGGTCAAGCAAGGCAAGACTTATACTATTACTATGGCAGTTAAAGAATAGGGTCTGTTGAGAAAAACAAACAGCGCTCAGCAAAATCCCGCTAAAACGATTCAGTCTTAGCGGGATTTTTGTTTGGATCAATCACCTAGCCGGCTACATTTGTCGTTTTAGTAAATAGCCACCGAGCACTGCACTAGCAATAACCGGCAATAGCACCATTAAAAATGGCGAAAAGCCTGTGGCTAACGACACAAACCCAACTAAGTCTTGAATATAGCTAAACAGTAGCCCGAATAGTAAAGCCACGACAATACGCAGGCCTAAACTGTGCGTGCGTAGCGAGCCAAAAACAAAAGAGCACGCGACTATCACCAGCGATAATATCGACAGCGGTGATAGTAATTTTTGCCAAAACGCCAGCTCGTGAGTCAATGACCGCTTACCTTGCTGCTGCATAAACTGACGATGCTGATATAGCTGGGTCAATGACAAATCTTCGGGATCGCGGGTCAACAGGTACACCGATTCAGGCGCAAACGGTAGGCTTAAAGTATCCGTAGTAGCGAGCTGTTGACTGCTTTGAAAGCCTTGATTGATTGTTAGCCTCGTGATGTTATTGAGCTGCCAGTCATAGCGATACTGCTCGTCTTTATTATCGCTCGTACGCCCAATTAGCTGACGCCCCGTATACTGGCCACCCTCAGCACGGATAGCAGTTTGTAGGTTGCCATTCTCATCCAAATGCCAACGCTTGACCTCACCGATATTGCCTTGTACATCCGCATAATCAATATAGAGGATATCACTGCCATTTTTTTGTAGCGTTGTCTGATCGTCTGTGTCTTTTGCGCTGCTAAAGCTTGGCTGCATGGTCCAGTAGCCGCGCACTGAGGTAATCAGAGCGCTACTGTCGTCATCATTGATCTCATCAGCCAGTTGGTTACTAGTAGGTAATACAAACTGGTTAATAAACAGCGCTAAGATGACGAATAATAAAGCGGGCTGTAGCACCCAACCGACGATACGATAAACGCTGACGCCAGAGGCGCGCATGACTACCAGCTCGCTGTTATTAGCCAGTAGCCCGAGGCCAACCACAGCACCAAGTAGCGCTCCAGTAGGAACGAACTGCTCCAAGAAGTAAGGCGAGCGATAAAAGATATATTTGAGCGCCTCGCCCATCGTATAGCTATCACTGAGCGAATCAAGCTCAGACAAGTAAGAAAATAGTACCTGCAGGCCCCACAGTCCAAGTACCGCAGCGATAATCGCTAGCAAGGCGTTGAGCTTGACGTAACGGCTTAGCACTTTTAGCTGACTGGGCGGCTTTGCCAATGATAAACCTTTACTTTTAGCTGCAAACAGTGAGGAGCGCATTATAATGGTCCTGTATTTGAGTCATTTAAAGGGTCTAAATCGTTGTGCTTTTCTTCGCTCAACCGAAAGCGCAGTCGATGCTGAATGCGGTTACCCCAATTCATATAAAGCGCTAAAACCATAAACCCTACTATTAACCAAGCATAAGACCAGACGCTTACACTACCTTTAGCAACGGCGTTTTTCAGCGAGATGATACCGAGCGCACAACTAACAAATAATAAGATAGCCGGAAATAATCGTAGCCAGCGCCCTTGCCGTGGGCGCACTTGCGCTAGCGGTACGGCAAGCATAGGCGCGATAATCATCAGCCAAGGCAGTGCAAAGCGGTAGCCAAGCTCCCCTTGAGCCGCGAGCCTTGCCTCAGAGTTACGCATCGCCATACTCCCCGTTGCCGCTTGCCATAGCGGTACGATCGCTTGCGTTTCGATATTATCCTCGGTCACCACCTCTTCTTTGGACTCAGTCAAGGTAATGCGGTAGCGATCAAAGCCGATCTGATTATATTTTAGACTACCAGCACCGACTTCATAACGCCGCCCCTGAAATAGATCTAATTGGGTGACCCCGCCTGCACCGTTCTCTACTTGTTCAGCGCGCCGAGCCAAGGTAATAGTGTCTTTACTCGCAACTTGATTGGCACTCGCGATGAGCTCTTTTGGTAAATCTTCAACAGGCAAGCGCTCGACTAGCTCATTCTCGTCAGCTGTCTGATTCGGCATACTTTGAGCGACATTATTAGCGGGCTTGGTCGATCGTTTTTTCGGTTCCGTTTGGATCAGTACCACATCCTGCAGCTGAGTTTTATCATCGCTCAGACTCCCCACATACAGATGATAATTCCCGCTACTAATAAACTCCTTAGGGCGGATCAAATCAAAAGCACTAGTCAAAGCTTGCTGCTGCCAAATCGTCTCTGAAGAGCGTACTCCCCAAGGTTTACCGACTATAGACAGAGCAGCCTCTCCCACAAACAACGCTAAAATCAGCGGCGTTATCAGCCGAGCTAGCTTCCCGCGTGAGACGCCGCTAGCATTAATAACCGCCATTTCTTGATCCACATATAATCTGCCAAAAACGAGCATCAAGCCTATAAAGAACGCCAAAGGTAAAATAAGCTCTAAAAAATAAGGCAAGTTATAGCCAATAATGGTGAATAATAAGCTGATATCTAAGTTGCCTTCAGCGGCAATCCCGAAATAACGTATCAAACGACCACCGAGCATCATCACCACCAAAAACCCCAATACCAAAGCGGTCGTTGAGGCAACTTGACGGGTCATGTAGCGGCGTAATATCACAATAAGGACTCTTAGATAAGGGTTGTCGTTCGCTAGGGTATGTTTTTACATATCCCTATCGTGCAAACTCATAAGCGATTTTTGGTATTTGGATAAATGGGGCAAAGCGAGTATAAGCGTCAAACGTAACTGCTAATGCTAGCATGTTTTTATAAAAAATGACGGTGAAAAGTGTGTAAACCCCTTCTCGGTTTTATTGTTACTACACTTTAATAACCTTTCATAAAAGGTCTAATAGTTAATGCTTAACGAGTTAGCAACTCATTTATTAAAGCACTATCACTGCACTAACTTATCTGTCTTATTTTGTGTTTTATTTGCCATCGAGTGTTTGTCATTGGTATCACACCCTAAATAAGGCCGCAATTACTTGTTAGAATCTAAGCACTTGTTAGAATTTAAGCGCGTAAATTGGCTACTATTTACTATTACTTTATATTAAAGCAAAACAGTAGTAAGCAGCTATTTAAAAAACTCAAAATATAATTTCGAAATATAATTTCAAAAATTTCACTGATGGAGAATACGATGTCTACTCATAACTTAAGTCCTGCTACCTTGCTCGAGCTTGGCGGCGGTAAGTTTGGCACCCTTGACTGGTCTAACTGCGCTATCGTCTTTATCGATTTTCAGAATGAATATGTCAACGGCGCTATGCCTTTAGGTGAGCTAGGAGCCGCAGCGACCAACAAGGCGCGATTACTACTCGATAAAGCTCGCCAACAAAACATCCCGCTCTTTCATATCGCCCAGCATGGCGAAGATAACGGCCCCATCTTTGATCCACTATCTGCTAAGGTCGCTATCGTCGATGAGCTAAAACCGCTCGATAATGAAAAGCTTATTAGTAAAAAACATCCCAATGCTTTTTATGATACCAATTTAGGTGAGCTACTCAAAGCCACTAGCAAAAAACAGCTCGTTTTTGTGGGCTTTATGAGTCACATGTGCGTCAGCTCTAGCGTCAGAGCTGCTTTTGACTTAGGCTTTGAGAACTTCGTCTTTCATGATGCCTGTGCCACTCGCGACTTACCTGATGCCAATGGAGAGACGATCAAGGCAGCAGTGGTGCATAATAATGCTATGGCGGCTTTGCAAGACAGCTTCGCCACTTTACTATCGACTGATACTATCAATTAGTGATGATGCTATTGATTAGTGCTCTTAAATCGTTAACTGGCAAAGCCAAAGTAGATAGCTATAGACAGCGAACAACATTCCCTAACGCTTAAGGAACAGTTAGCGTCTCCTCTATATGCTAAACTATAATACAAGCTCAAGTAGGTCTTTGGGTTTCCTGATCGACTTGCCCTATTCACTCATAATTCCAATCCCATAACTCTAATAAGGACACGACTCTATGAATATTAAGTTAACCGCACAACTCCCAAAAACTCATACTCAAAAAATACTAAAAAAAGAAGCCAAAGATAAAGACTCGAGCTGCTTAGTCGTCTTAGTCGATAATAACAAAAACATCTTAGCAAGCGACTCATTAACAGCTTATCAAGAGCGTATCGAGCAGTTGATGGCAGTCTCGCATTTCAGTGGTAAGGCCTGTGAAACGGTTGCTGATTATGCCTTAGCTGGTGATAAAAAAACCACCAAAGCCAATCCACTACAGCTACTACTAGTAGGTGTCGGCAGCCTCGACAAACTCAGTCATAGCGTCCTACAAAAAATCGCTAAGACCATTTATCAATCGACGCAAAAACGCGTTTCTTCCTTGACCATTGCTCTCGGCGATACCTTACAAGAAAATGAATTTAGCCAATTTACCCTTAATCTGTTAGCGGCGACTTATCGTTTTGATAAATACAAATCAGAGAAAACAACTCCAGTATTAACCGATATCTATTTGCTTGCCGATGATAGCTTGCAGCCTGCTCTCGACTTCGCGCATTCGGTGTTTGTCGGTCAAAGCTTAACTCGCGATGTCGCAAACGAGCCTGGTAATATCTGCTTCCCGGCCTACATGGCAGAGCAAGCGCAGGAGCTTGGCAAAAAATACTCTGATATCCTAAAAGTCACTGTATTAGGTGAAGAAGAGATGTCAGCGCTCGGTATGGAGTGCTTCTTAGCGGTCTCTAGAGGCTCAGCTCGCGAGGGCAAGCTAGTCATTATGGAGTATCAAGGTAAGTCGAAATTTACCGCCAACCATAAAGCCACTTATAGCGATAACGCTAGCACCACTGCAAAGGCTGGTCTAAAAGCGATTGCAGATAAGCTACCTTTAAAAGCCAATACTAAAAAAAGCGCTAACAATGATGCGCCTATTGTCTTAGTCGGTAAAGGCGTCACCTTTGACTCAGGCGGTATCTCTATCAAGCCAGGCGCGGCGATGGATGAGATGAAATTCGATATGGGCGGCTCAGCTTCGGTCCTTGGTACTATCCAAGCGCTGTGCGAAGCGCGTCTACCTATCAACGTCGTCGGCGCTCTCGCTTGTGCAGAAAACATGCCATCAGGAGAAGCTACGCGTCCTGGTGATATCGTAAAAGCAATGAATGGTAAATCGGTTGAGATTCTCAATACTGACGCTGAAGGCCGCTTAGTGTTAGCCGATACTTTATGCTATATCCAGCGCTATAACCCAAAAGCGGTTATCGATGTGGCGACTTTGACCGGAGCTTGTGTCGTCGCTCTTGGTCATGTACGCTCAGCGGTGTTTAGTAATGATGAAGACGTACTGTTCGAGCTTGAGAACGCTAGCGCTCAATCTGGCGATCTTATCTGGCATATGCCGCTAGATGATGAGTATCAGTCATTGCTTGACTCGCCTATTGCCGACATGCAAAATATCGGTGGTAAAGGTGCCGGCGCGGTTACTGCTGCTTGCTTCTTATCACGCTTCGTGGAAGAAGGCCAAGCGTGGGCGCATTTAGATATTGCTGGTACAGCATGGAACTCTGGTAAAGAAAAAGCCGCTACCGGCCGTCCAGTACCTCTGTTTATGCAGTATCTCAAGAACAGCGTCGATATGGCATAAACAGTGCTGTATCATCGGACATTTAATAAGGCTTAAGTACAAAAAATGTCAAAACTAACCGTTAGTTTTTATGTATTAAGCGAGAGTAAAGCCCAAGATTTCTTGGGCTTTATTTGTCAGCTGACCCAAACCGCTTTAAATAAGAGTACGCAGTCGCTTGTTATCCTTGCTGATAACGAGCTTTTGCTCAGCGAGCTTGATGAAGCGTTATGGGCCAATGATGCGGCTAGTTTTATTCCGCATCAACGACTAAGCGCTGCTGATAGTGAGACAACGGCTAGTACTGCTGTTAATTCTACAGCGCCTGTTCTATTAGCATCACAGCTGCCGCCAGACTTTAGCGGTATCGTTATCAATACGACTCCCCGCCCTCTAACTGATTATATCCCGTCAACGAGCAACGCTCTGCCTAATCGACTGCTAGAGATTATCTTACCCGATGACGATAGCGTCGCCCAAGGTCGCCATAAGTATAAACATTACCAACAGCTCGATTATGAGTTGACGCATTTTAAAGTTTGATATATCGATTGTTTGTTAATGATTCATTTTAAATAACTCTCTATAACTCGTTACACTAACGCTAACTTTCCTCATATCCTCTTATATAATCTATCTAAACCTCCAAAGTGTATCTTACTTCTCTTTATAATCTTCTAGCAGAGCATTAGGCGAATATTACAAAAAATGCTAATATCACCCAATTATTTTAGCGTTCTGTGGTTTTTTTACTAATGTTTTTATTAGAGGTATAAAGATGCGCTCATTGATAGCGATGTATCAACGAATAGGCTTAGTGCCGCTGATTATTATCGGCTTAGTCATAGGAGTGTTGATTGGCTGGCTGGCGCCTAGCGCTGGTATAGCTTTAGGGATATTAGGAACTTTATTTGTCGGTGCTCTTAAAGCAGTAGCACCCATACTAGTGTTTGTACTGGTGTTAGCCGCTATTAGTAAACAGCGCAGTGGTGATGAGGTCTACGTAAAGCCCGTCCTTATCATGTATATTTTTGGCACTTTTTTGGCAGCATTGACCGCCGTAGGTGCAAGTTTCTTGTTCCCAATCGAGATGGTCTTAGTCAATGCCGATATCGAGCAAGTACCGCCTGCCAATTTAAAAGAAGTGCTAACCAACCTACTAATGAGCCTAGTCGCCAATCCTGTCAATGCCGTGGCCAATGCCAACTATATCGGTATCTTGGCATGGGCGATTATTATCGGTTTTGCGCTGCGTCAAGCTGGTGACACTACTCGCGCTATGGTCAGCGACTTTGCTGATGCGATCTCACAAGTGGTCAAATGGGTCATTGCCCTCGCGCCATTTGGTATCTTAGGTCTTGTCGCCAATACTGTCGCTGAAACAGGCTTTGAGGCCCTAAAAGGCTATGCCAATATCTTGATGGTATTGGTTGGCTGTATGCTGTTTATTGCTCTAGTCGCTAATCCTTTAATCGTGTTAGTCAAAACGGGTAAAAACCCTTATCCGCTTGTCTTTACTTGCTTGCGCGAGTCTGGTATTACTGCCTTTTTTACCCGTTCATCAGCGGCTAATATCCCGGTTAATATGAATCTTGCTCACAAACTTGGTCTGCACGAAGATACTTATTCGGTCACTATTCCGCTTGGTGCTACCATCAATATGGCCGGCGCGGCGATTACCATTAACGTGTTAACCTTAGCTGCTGCGCATACTCTAGGTATTGAGGTCAGCTTTGCATCCGCTTTACTGCTAAGCTTAGTGGCGACAGTAAGTGCTGGCGGGGCGTCGGGTGTGCCTGGCGGCTCATTACTACTCATTCCATTAGCGGCCAGTCTATTTAGTATCCCCAACGACATTGCTATGCAAGTGGTGGCCGTTGGCTTTATTATTGGCGTTATTCAAGACTCTGCGGAGACGGCTCTTAACTCTTCAACCGATATACTATTCACCGCTGCCGCCGATCCAAAATACGCCCGTTAGCGAATTGAGCCTTAACGACGTTTTAATCACAACTCAAAGATAAAAAAAGGGCACTCAGGTGCCCTTTTTATACTTTAAAACTTGTATGCAAGTCAGGTTTAAGCTCTCAATAGCTTACTTTAAGCTATCTACCTCGACCTCGATAACAGGCGTCTGCATCTCCAACTGACGCTTAAACTGGCGTAGTTGCTCCACTTCATCTAACAGCTCAAGTATCAAGCCAATAGCCGGTACGCTCGCTTCAAAATCACGGCTGAGGCGTGAGGCGCGGCGAACGGTCGTTAGCTGATAACCGGTAAACTGCTGGCTTTCCGGCACATCATACTCAATGATATTCTCTTCTATCAAAGCGATAACCCACTGCGGCTCTTGACCACAAGCAGATACTAGCTCATCAAAGCTCATAATTAAATCGGTTAATTCAGGCGAGTGTTTCATCATTATTATCCTCGTTTATACTATATCTCTAATCATCTGTCTAACTTTAGCTCACTTGTAACAATCCTTCTAATTAACGATTGATACTAGTATTAGCAAAAGCTTGTTTTAGCTGCTCATAAGCTTGCTTAGCTTCGTCAGTGGTGACCTCTGGATTGACGATATTTAAGGTTAAGTACAAGTCGCCAGCTTGCTTGGCTGGAATCCCTTTGCCCTTCAGACGCAAATTACTTCCTGATTTGCTGTTACTTGGAATAGTGACGCCTAAAGTACCTGCAGGAGTGGCGACATTGATTTTTTCGCCTAGCGCTGCTTCCCACGGGGTGATATTGACTGTTTGATACACGTTAGCGCCCTCTAAGCGAATATTACCTGCAGCAGTGATGGTTACTTTGAGAAATAAATCTCCATTTTTGCCACCTCCGATACCGGCAGCGCCTTGCCCTGCTAGGCGGATTTGCTTGCCGTCCGTGATGCCTTTAGGAATTTTAATCTTCAGGGTTTTATTCTCATAACCCACACTACCATTAGGCTGACGAACAGGCACATTTAACTTAATACTATAGTCGTCGCCGCTATAGACCGAAGCGAGATCGACACTGATCTCCGCATGCTGATCTTGGCCTTTGCTATCTTGGCCAAAACCGCCACCGAATTGATCAAAGCCGCTTGGTCCGCCAGCCGATTGACCCGCTGAGCCGCGGGCACCGCGCCCAAAAGCCGAGAAAATATCATCGAAGCGAAAACCGCCACCACCAAAGGCTTCACCTTCACCGAACTGATCTTTAATGTCTTCCCAGCGAAAGCCGCCTTGCGCGCCACCAGCTGACTGACCTCCAAATCCGCCAAAGCCACCAGCGCCGCCTTGACCGGCAAAAGGATTGTCTAGCATAGCGTCGTACTCAGCGCGTTTGTCTTTATCTCTGATGGTCTCGTAAGCGTTATTGATTTCGGCAATTTTACTATCCGCGTCTGGATCATCGCTAACATCGGGATGATATTGACGAACTAGTTTGCGATATTTCTTTTTAATATCAGCATCTGAAGCGTCTTTTTTTACCCCTAAAATGTCATAGTAGTTTTTTTCAGCCATTGTTTTTCCTTATAATTTTATTCAAAGAATTTTTATTGAAATCTATATAGTTAGAATCGTCTGTTCCTATAATAAGACTTTTTTCTGTGATTTCAATTTTAGTCTGTGGCTACCACCTCTTTGCTAGAGGTATTAGCAAAAAATATAGCATGGATTTATACTGCGGATTTAAGTTTAGCAATTACATTGTATAGAAAACTTTAAGATAACAACTTTTCTTATTAATCAATAATTTACAATGTAACTGCAATTTGACTTGGCTTATTTTTTACACATCTGTAAAGATATAGCAAGCTTTATCTTGTAGAATACCTGCAATGTTTACACTCATAGGGAGTGAAAATAATATAGGCAAGAAAACCTGTCTATTTTATAAATTACATATAGGTGTTGAATGTCTTATTTAATCAAGTCTTTAGTTATTATGTTGTCATTGGCATTAAGTACTACCGTTTTTGCTGGTAATACTAGCTATTATGGTAGTAAATTTCACGGTAAACGTACCGCTAGTGGTAGTATTTTCAATATGAATGCTATGACCGCTGCCCATAAAACGTTACCGTTCGGCACTAAAGTTGAAGTGACTAACAAAAAGACAAGACAGAGCGTGATTGTTAAAATCACTGATAGAGGTCCTTTTACACCGGGCCGTATCTTAGATTTGTCTAAAGGCGCTGCTGGTAAGATAAACTGCCAACTTTGTACAACGACTATGAAAGTACTATCTTACGGTGATGGCAAGTATCGTAGACAGTAAAACGTCGCGCTAAGGTTTCAGCTTTTAAGAGCCTAATAATGTAAAAAAAGGAGAGCTTTAGCTCTCCTTTTTTATGTTTGCTTATAATCTACTCAGCAAATATCTTAATCAAACTGCGCTTCCATATCCTCAAGACTGGTCATCGCTATCAACAAACCCTCCTCTTTCTCGCTATGTTGCTGCTGTAGCGAGGCTTGCTCATCGAGTAGCGCTATCAGATCCGCTTTACGATGCGCTTCATAGAGCTCGGAATCGGCAAGCTCAGTCTCTAAACTTGCTAGCTTCTCATCCAGCTTTGCCAAGGCCTTTTCAGTGTTTTCGATCTCTCGGCGTATAGGCGCGGTGAGTTTGCGCTGCTCAGCCGCCAACTTGCGCTGCTCTTCTTTACTCAAAGTACTAGCGGGCTTTTTTGTCGTTTGGATAACTGTCTTAGATGTCGCTGCCGCAGTTTGTGTTGATTCGGCGTGCTTAGCATCTGCTCCTTTTATAGCACTATCTGTTTCACGTGAAACAAAGGCCTTTTGTACCTTTTTATTTTTGGCTTGTTTATTACTGTTTTTGTCTTGTGCGTTCTCTTGTTTGCGCTTCTCCGCTAGCCACTTACCGTAATCACTGATATCGCCTGCGAACTCGTCGATCCGTCCGTCATGGACAAGATAAAGCTCATCACAAACGTTAGCAATCAGCTCACGATCATGAGAAACTAGCACGACCGCCCCTTGAAACCCTTGCAGGGCTAGAGTCAAAGCTTGACGCATTTGCAAGTCCAAATGGTTAGTCGGCTCATCGAGTACTAGTACGTTAGGACGCTGCCAGACGATCAATGCAAGGGTCAAACGCGCGCGCTCACCCCCAGAGAAGAGCTCGCTTGGCGTATCGATACGCTCACCGCGAAAGTCAAAACTGCCCAAAAACGAGCGTAAGGTCGCATCAGAGGTCTTGCCCGCGAGGCGTCTTAGCATCTGCATCGGTGTCGCAGCAGCATCTAAGGCATCCATTTGATGCTGATTAAAGTAGCCAAGCTTGAGGGTATCAGAGACCTGGTAAGTGCCTGAGAGTACTTCAAGCTCACCAACCAACGCTTTAATCAAAGTCGACTTGCCCGCGCCATTCATCCCGAGTAGACCCAAACGCGTATCTGGGGTCACTTGCACATTGGCATTATGCAGTAGCGGCGTTTCACTATAGCCGATATCGGCTTTGGTCATCTCAATCAGCGGCGCACTCATGTGTGCCGGCTCATAAAACTTAAATGAGAAGGGGTTATCCGCCATCATCGGTGACAGCTCGGCCATGCGCTCGAGCTGCTTGATACGGCTTTGCGCTTGCTTAGCCTTGCTGGCTTTGGCACGGAAACGACGGATAAAGTCATCCAAGTGTGCACGGGTGGCTTGCTGCTTTTCATAAGCCTGCTGCTGCTGCGCCATGCGCTCATGACGGGTGCGAATAAACTGCTGATAGTTGCCCGTGTACATAGTGATTCTTTGTTGCTCGACATGCAGGATATGATCTACTGTCGCATCCAAGAATGTCTGATCATGCGAGATGACAATGACAAGGCCCATGAACTGATTGATCCAAGTCTCAAGCCACAAAATAGCATCTAAGTCCAAGTGGTTAGTCGGCTCATCGAGTAGCATCAAATCAGCACGGCTCATCAAAGTTTTGGCGAGGTTTAGACGCATGCGCCACCCACCTGAGAAGCCTTCTACTGGCTGCTCATGTTGGCTGGCTTTAAAACCAAGACCTGCCATAATTTGCGCCGCTTTAGTAGGCGTACGATAGCCATCTATCTCGTCGAACTGCTGGTGCAAGACGCCAATCTGCTCATCGCTGACATGACTCAAATCACTCAACGCTTCGTTAAGCTGATACCACTGCTCATCGCCGCTCAGTACATAATCAATGGCCGTTTGACTACTCGCCCCAACTTCCTGCGCCATGTGCGCGACCTGCCAGCTATCAGGAATGCTCACTTCGCCTTTATCAAGCGTCACCTCAGTATCGCCAGTGCCCATTTGCGTCAACAGCAAGGCAAATAGCGTTGATTTGCCGGTGCCATTATTGCCCGTCAAACCAATTTTGTGATTGGGGTGCAATTGGAAACTAGTGTCCGAGAAGAGCACACGACCATCACGGCGAACACTAACGTCTTTAAATTCGATCATAAGGGGTTTTATCTCAAAGGGGTTATAGCGACCACTACACTTATTAAATCTATAACTTATTAAGTCAGTAGCTAGCAGCTCAATAGCAATCAGGAGTAATGATGAAAATTTACAGAAAAACAGGCCAAACTCAGCCATAATTGGCGGCTATTATTTCAAACGACTGGCTGATAGGCAAACGATTAAACAACTATTTATAAATAACTGTTTCATTTTTAAGTGATTTACTGAGGATAATAAGGCTTATTTCAATACCGTTTATCTATTTTACTAAACGCGCTTATCAGTCTTGATAAGTTAAGCCTAGCCCCAATTATGGTATACTGCCAAAACACTACTGACATCAAGCAGTTAAGCATTCGCTAATGAGGTAATTATGACCCAAACCACTACCCAATATGATCCAAGCGCTAGTCAGCCGGTCGATCCTACTGTCCTAAGCCTGACCGATAGCGCGGCCCAAAAAGTACGCCGTCTACGCGAAGAAGAAGGCGATAAGGAGCTTATGCTGCGTGTTTATGTGACTGGCGGCGGTTGCTCTGGTTTCTCTTACGGCTTTAGATTCGACAGCGATATGAATGAAGACGATGCCAATTTTGACAATGGCGATGTCACTTTGGTGATTGACTCACTCAGTTATCAGTACTTACAAGGCTCTACCGTTGACTATACCGAAGGGCTAGAAGGCGCGCGCTTTGTAGTAGATAACCCTAACGCGACCACTTCTTGTGGCTGCGGCTCTTCGTTTTCTATCTAAATAGTGCTTGTTTTATCAGCGCACTCTTATCAAAGCATCTATTTTTATAGGTGCTTTTTTGGCTTAGCCAAATGATTTTTTTAACCTATGAAGGTTACTGAAATTGTAATTGTGCGTGGTTTTTGCACTATCTTTGGGCTAAACTGACTTTGAGCTAAACTGACCGCTCTATTTATAGCGCCGAAGATGCCAAACTGGCGTAGGTTTGAGCAGGTTTTATGTTAGCAAACCCTATTTGAGCAAATCTTGATGGATGGTTGCTCTACCATAATGAATAACAATAGATGACTATTATGAGTAATTTTGCAAGTAGCTTTGTGGATTTTGAAATACCAAGTTGGTTTGATAGCCAATTATTGATGGGTATGCTGCGCGGTATCGAAAAAGAAGGCCTGCGCGTTAGAGCGGATGGGTTTTTGGCGCAAACACCGCACCCATTGAAGCTAGGTTCAAAATTGACCCATCCCTTCATCACTACGGACTACTCTGAGAGCCTACTTGAGCTTATCACTGACCCAAGAGCGACGCCAAAAGATACCTTGGCTATGCTACGTCAGCTGCATGTTTTAGTTTATCAGGCCTTGCCAGAGGGTGAGCTGATGTGGCCGTTGTCTATGCCTTGTATGCTCTCAGCGGATGATGCCGATATTCCGCTGGCTGATTATGGTAGCTCCAATACCGGTAAGCTTAAAACGCTTTATCGTAGCGGGCTTGGTATTCGTTATGGTCGCCGTATGCAAACGATTGCTGGGCTACATTATAACCTATCCTTTGGTGATGGTTTATTTATACAGTGGCAAAAGCAGCTCGCAGACGCACAGACGCAAACGCTTACCGAGTTCAAAAATGAGAAGTATTTAGGTCTGATTCGTAACTTTAAGCGCTTAACGAGCCTAGTTCTATATTTACTAGGCGCTAGTCCTAGCGTTTGTCCTTGCTTTATTTCAGGCCGCGAGCATGACTTGGAGCTGATGAACGAGTCGACTTATTATAGACCGACCGCCACTAGCCTACGTATGGGTAAGCTTGGCTATACCAACAGCGTCCAAGAGCATCTAGATATCCGCTATAATAATCTGCCTGAATATGTCGCAGGCCTACGCCGCGCGATTCAGACGCCACATGATAGCTTTAAGGCGCTTGGCTTAAATGATGAAGACGGCAATCCTATTCAGATCAATGACCATATTCTACAAATAGAAAACGAATACTACAGCCCTATTCGCCCCAAACAAATTGCAGCGCGCGGTGAAACACCGACAGAAGCGCTGGAGCGTCGTGGTATCGCTTATGTGGAGTTCCGTGCCATCGACTTAGATCCTTATAGCGACGTGGGTATTCGTCTGTCAAGTGCTTGCTTCTTAGAAGTTATGGCGCTGTACTGCTTACTCAATGAGTCGCCAGATTTGATGCCGGCAGAAGAAGAGGAGCTGGCCGTTAATCTGGAACGAGTGGTCAATGAAGGCCGCTCGGATAATCTACATATTCTAAATAATGGCGAAGAGCAATCGCTGCAGAGCTGGATGCTGGCGCATTTATCTAGTATGCAGCCGCTAGCCGCGCTACTAGATGCCCATCACGGCGGTAACGACTACCGCGTGGCTGTGGCCTTAATGCAAGGTAAAGCGAGCAATTCAGAATCAACCATCTCCGCGCAAGTCAATGCTGATAGTATGCGCTTAGGCAGTATGTGGAAGTTAGGCTTTACGTTGGCTCAGCAGCATCGCGATGCCATTCTACAGCATACCTTAAGCCCTAATATTCAGGCTAAATATGAAGTATTGGCTGAAAAGTCACTATTGCAACAAAGCGATATCGAAGCTAGTGAGACCGAAGACTTTATGGACTTTATTGAGCAGTATCGCTAAGCTTATACCGCTTTATTGAACGAGTCATTATCCATAACTACCCAAAATTAGCTATTTAGCCCCTATTTTAAGAGTACCTATTTGATGCAAAGCCTACCCTCTTATCGCAGTATGCAAGTGTTTTTGGTAGTGATGAGCGCTATCGGTATGGGCTATGCCTTGTTTTTTTTACAGCAGTATATGGGGCTCTCCCCATGTCCCTTATGTATCTTTCAGCGTATCGGTCTGATGGTGATGGGCGGCTTTGCTCTTATAGCGGCTATTTTTAACCCAAAATCAAAACTTATCAAGCTAGGACTATGGTTAGGTAGCTTAGTCGGTATTGGCTGGGCAACGGGCGTTGCTGCTCGTCATGTTTGGCTGCAGCATCTGCCCGCCGATCAGGTACCCTCTTGTGGCCCTGGCCTAGATTATTGGTTAGATACACTACCGATGCAGCAAGTACTAAACGAAGTGTTTGCTGGTTCTGGTGAATGTGCCACAGTCGATTGGACTTTTTTAGGACTTAGTATCCCTGAGCAGTCCTTACTATTTTTTAGTCTATTGATTGTCATTCATGTATTAATACTGATTAATATCTTGCGCTCTAGAATTCCGCGCGCAAGAACATAGCTGCTATTAGTACCGCTGCAATATCACAATCCAATTTTTTTGTGTTATCGATTCACTCTAAAAACGATATAGCGCTGCTGGGATGCTTGTTTTAAATATAAGTTATACAGCATCGAGCGATAACAGCACGCAAGTAAAATTTATAGCAGTAGCGCGTTTAAATTTATAATCAGTTAACTCTGGACTGACTATATATTGATAACCTCTATATCAATATCCTCCATCCGAGACGCAAATATTAGAACACAAATCTCCTCCTTTTATAACAAAAACCACACATTTACGTTATGCCAGTTTGTTATCTTGTGATAATATTTTTCCGTTGATTGTGAATAAGTGACCGCCTGTCTCTAAAGAAAGGGTATTGCAATAAGATCCTGCGAATACGCCTGCGATTATGTTAGAAGGCTGCAATGATATTTGGTCACTTTCATCGTCTTAGACGACATTAATACTAGCTTTTGTGAGTAGAGCTGATCTCAGTTATCAGCTTTCACTTAACCCTTATCTGTTTGCTGTTGGTATGCTCATGATTTATTCTCCCTCTAGAATTTTCACAACGACTGCTCATTGTGGTCCTCGCTCGACTTTGAAAATATTACTCCCTTTGTCTTTTTGTGCTTTACTTATGGGCTGTGACAGCCACTCTTCTACTCCTAGCACCGATAAAAAAATGATGATCGCCAGTGCGCAGAGTGATTCTATTGCTGTAGAGCAGAAAACCACAGACCATACTTCAGATAGCGATACAGATAATAGAGAAGCCGGTGCGTCACTCATTAACTCGGCAAAGCCGGATAGAAAACCATCTGAAAACCGCTCGTCTTTGGATACTCGGTCAGCGAGCAGCAGTCAGATGCAGGCTATTCTTATCGGTGATTATAAAGGCGTTTTCCCTTGTTCTTTTTGTAACAGTACAGAGGTTTTGCTGAACTTATTTGCAGATAGCTCCGTAGTGAAAACTAGCATTTATGATAGTCCAGAAGAGCCGACCGCCTCTTTAATCGAAAACGGTATTTATCGTCAAGATGGTGACAAGATTACGATCGTTTACGATGATCAGCGAATTGAGAGCTACCTTATTCAAAACAATCATTTGTTATTATTAGATGACAATCAAATCGCTGACGATGACTACACATTATCGCGCCAATAAAATAAGTTTATTTTTTGATTCATAATGATAATCGGTAAACTTTAGATAATATTCACGCCTACAGACTAGGCGTTTTTTTGGGCGTTTTATTGGTTATCCCTTAGGCTTTACTTTACAATAATGCCCTTCTTTCCTTTTCATATCATTCGGTGCGAAACGTCTATGCATATTCATATTCTTGGTATTTGTGGCACTTTTATGGGTTCATTAGCCTTATTGGCCCGCGAGCTTGGGCATGAAGTGACTGGCTCAGATGCCAATGTTTATCCGCCGATGTCCACCCAGCTACAAGAGGCTGGCGTGACGATTATGGAAGGTTATCATATCGAGCACCTGCAGCCTGCGCCTGACTTAGTAGTGGTTGGTAATGCGATGAAGCGCGGTATGGAAGTCGTTGAATATATGCTCAATCAAAGGCTACGCTATACCTCAGGGCCGCAGTTTTTGTCAGAGCAAGTACTACAATCGCGTCATGTGATAGCGGTGGCGGGCACTCATGGTAAGACGACCACGACGACTATGCTCGCTTGGATATTGCAATATGTGGGGATTGACAGCGGGTTTTTGATTGGCGGCGTGCCGTTAGTCGATACCACCGATAAGCGTCTACAACAAGTATTCGCTCATAGTAGCTACTTAGGCGCTGACTCTACAAGCACATCGAATTTAGGTTACTTTGTCATTGAAGCGGACGAATATGATTCCGCCTTTTTTGATAAGCGCTCAAAGTTTGTACATTATCGCCCGCGTACCGCTATTTTGAATAATTTGGAGTTCGATCATGCAGATATTTTTGCTGATTTAAGCGCGATTCAGACGCAGTTTCATCATATGCTGCGGATGATTCCGAGCAGCGGGCAAATTATCATGCCTGCTAATACGCTAAGCTTAGAAGACACTTTAGCCAAAGGCGTTTGGACACCCGTTTGGCGCACCTCTATTGTCGATAATACGGGTAAAGATAAGACGCAAGCTCAAAACAAAGCGGCTGATAGCGAGTGGCAAGCCCGACTTATTAGCGCCGATGGCAGCCAGTTTGAGGTGAGCTTCAATGGTGATAAGAATGTTAAAAATATAACCGATAATGCTGAGACTGCCACAGTCGATTGGGCGATGAATGGCATGCATAATGTCAATAATGCGCTAGTAGCTATCGCAGCGGCTTATGATGTCGGCGTCGATGTCGCTAGCGCTTGCGCCGCGTTATCTGAGTTTGCCGGTATCAAACGGCGCATGGAGCTGATCGGTAAAGTAGGCGATATCTTAGTCTTTGATGATTTCGCTCATCATCCGACCGCGATTACCACCACTTTGGATGGTGCCAAAAAGAAAATGGCAGGTCAAAAGGTTTGGGCGGTTATTGAGCCGCGTAGCAACACCATGAAGATGGGAGTTCATCAAGACAGTTTAGCGTCTTCAGCTGAGCTTGCAGATCAGACGCTTTGGTATGAGCCTACAGGCCTTGAATGGGGCCTGCAAGACGTTATAGAGCAGGCTCAGCAGCATAATGATAACTTGAGCAATCAGCAAGTGCTTGGCAGTACCGACGCTATCATTGAGCATCTCAGTACTCATGCCAAAGCTGGTGACGCCATAATTATTATGTCCAACGGCGGTTTTGAAGGTATTCATCAACGTTTATTGGTAGCGTTAGCAGCGACTAAGCGCTAACAAGTTTGGTCCTAGCTCATGTAATTAAAATAGCGCCCTCAATTTTTGAGTGGCGCTTTTTTTATGATTTTAACACGCCCTTTACTCATTCAATTCAAATGATAGCAAATCCCTGTTTTTTATCACATAGCCCCTACACTACTAACATTTAGTCCTTACTCTTCTGGCTAAGGAGTGATTACAATGTAACCATTCAATCAATTAGGAGAATAATAATGGGTTTTATATGGATGATCATCGTCGGTTTGGTAGCCGGTCTGTTAGCGCGAGCTATTAAGCCAGGTAACGATGCAATGGGCTGGATTATGACTATTGTACTCGGTATTGTTGGAGCGATGCTTGGTGGTTTTATTGCTGGTCTAATCGGTATCGATGCTGATGGTGGCTTTATTGGTCTGATATTCTCAGTTATTGGCGCTATTATCTTACTCTTCTTATATGAGATGATCGTCAATAAGCGCCGCGTATAATATGAGCACTCTTACATGCTAAGAGTTTAGCTATTATTTTGATTCAAAAAGACCTTATTCGTATAAGGTCTTTTTTTTATTGAAAGCTTTAGCTATCATGCAGAAATCGAGCTCAAGTTGTTGATAATCGTTACTTTTGCCCCCATTTACCTTATAATAACGCCAATTCTATTTGCATGACTGAGGTAAGCCACTATGGCAGTACTCCCTATTTTAAGCTACCCTGATCCGCGCCTGCGCACTATCGCCGCCCCTGTAAAAGAGGTCGATACCGAAATAAAAACGCTGATTAGTGACATGATTGAGACTATGTATGCCGCTGATGGTATCGGTCTGGCCGCTTCACAAGTGGATCGTCATATCCAACTGATTGTGATGGATTTATCTGAAAATAGAGATAAGCCAATGGTCTTTATCAATCCTAAAGTCACGCCACTAGTTGAAGAAAAGCAGCCCTATGAAGAAGGTTGTCTGTCGGTCCCTGATGTCTATGATAAAGTCGAGCGTCCCAATAAAGTACGCATCGAAGCTTTAGACGCTGAAGGAGAGGCTATTGATGAGGTAGCAGAAGGCTTACTCGCCGTCTGTATTCAGCACGAGATGGATCATCTCAATGGGGTAATCTTTGTCGACTACCTATCACGTCTAAAACAAACGCGTGCACGTGACAAAGTCAAAAAAGTGCTCAAGATACGCGAAAAGCAAAGCGAGAAAGCAGCAAAACAGCCTGAAGCTACGAATGTCTAAATAGTGAACCTTTAGGCGTAAACAAGATGTTATCTTGATTTACGCTTTTTTTAAACTCTCCACCTCTGATTTTTTCTTTTCTAATTCTTCTTCGTATTAATAAAGGTTTACTGTTATGACTATGATCAAAATTGACCAATATTTTGACCCTGCTGCTTGGGGCAAATTTACCAAAGCCGCTGAGGGTCGTGACACGCCTTTTTTGATCGTTGATCTGAATCGTATTAAGCTAAAATTCAATGAGATGATTGGCTTGTTCCCCGATGCAAAAATTCATTATGCAATGAAAGCCAGCCCTGCGGTGGAAGTGATTGAACTATTAGCAGACCTAGGTTCAAATTTCGACTGCGCTTCCATCTACGAGCTGGATCGAGTGCTCGACTGCGGCGTTGCGCCATCGCGTATCTCTTATGGCAATACCATCAAAAAAGCGCAGCATGTAAAATATGCTTTTGATAAAGGGATCGATCTGTATGCAACCGACTCAGAAGCAGATCTCAAAAACATCGCTGAGCAGGCTCCTGGCTCAAAGGTGTTTGTGCGTATTTTGGTAGAAGGTTCAGACACTGCCGAATGGCCCCTATCGCGCAAGTTCGGTTGCCATCCTGATATGGCAGTTGATTTACTCATTCAAGCCAAAAAGCTCGGCTTAGTGCCCTATGGGGTTTCGTTCCATGTGGGCAGTCAGCAAAAATCAGTGACTGTTTGGAATGATGCGCTGGTGATGGTCAAAGATATCTTTGAGCAGTTATCAACGCAACAAGATATCAAGCTACAAATGATCAATTTAGGTGGCGGCTTCCCTGCTAGGTATCTCAATCAAATCAATACCATACAAGACTACGCCGGATCGGTGAAACAGTACTTAATCGATAATTACGGGGTGGACGATATGCCAGAGATTATTTTGGAGCCCGGTCGGTCACTGGTGGCAAGCTCTGGGGTTTTGGTTAGTGATGTGGTGCTGATTTCCCGTAAGTCGCATGAGGAGACAACGCGCTGGGTTTATACCGATGTGGGACTATTTCAAGGGTTAATTGAGACCTTAGGGGAAGCGATTAAATATCCCGTTTATACCCCAAAAATGGCCACATCAACAACGTCAGGTAAGGTAGTATTGGCAGGACCGACTTGTGATTCTGCTGATATCATGTATGAAGAGACGGATTATCAGCTACCAGAAGAGCTAGAGATTGGTGATAAAATTTATTGGCTAGCGACGGGGGCTTATACTAACTCTTATTCGTCTGTCGAGTTCAATGGCTTTCCGCCATTAGAAGTCGTATATCTTGATTAAGAGCTCGTAGTATTTTGATCTCATAGTATTTTGATCTCATAGTATCTTAATTTTATAGTATTTTTGATTAAAAGCGCGGTGCTATATCAATAGCGCCGCGCTTTTTTGTGTCGTAGAATTTTAAATTGACTGAAACTACTGAACCAATAGCTGAATAGGCGCACTGGTGCTAGTCATGCTACGACGATTACCAGCAAAGCCTGAGCTTTGATCTTGATTCTCTTGCGTGACTTGTCCAATAGTCACCCATTGCCCGCGCGGTACGATAACGGTGCTATTTAACCTTTGCGAGGCGATAGCATTATTCTGATTATAGCGAGAATGGCTAGTGACTAATTTTTCTTCTGCTTGTGATAATTGCACTTCCACTTTTCCATTAGGCAGTAGTCTTGGGGTAACGGCAATGCCTTGCGTCGTCGGTAGCAAAATTTGCTGCCCAATAACAATCTGGGTTGAAGGCCTATTATAATAGGGATAGCGATTGTTTTGATAAACCCTCGCTTGATAGTTTTGCGTTAAGGAATACAGCGTATTGGTGCTAATACTAGCAGGGCTACCCGATAAAGTTTGCACCTGATACAAGCTATTGTTCTGCTGCTGATTATCGCTTCGGTTAATCATGCCTGCACCTTGAATACCGCGATTGCTAATAATCATTTGGCCTTGGCGAATATTACTTTGCGAATGACTAGTATTGCCTACTCTTACTGCAACTAGCACCGGCTGCGGCTGAGTGTCTATTTGTGCAAGTAGCTGTTGCACGGCTTGATAATTAGCAGCGCTCGTTTGCAGCACAAGCTTGCCCTGATAAGTACTTACCGTGCCGCCATCACGGCTATTGTTCAGCTGTTGGCGTATGCTTGGTAATAAGGCATCGCCACCATAAGTATCGATGACATAGGTCTGATAACTTTTTTGAATAGAGGCAGCTTGGGCTGGAGAGTATAAGGTAAGGATTGCGGCTAGCACTATTGATGAGACGGCAAAAAACCTTCTATTGGTAGTCATCTTTTTCTCCTTATTAGCTGCCTTAACGATTTAGCCCTACTCATTTAACCCAAGCACATCCTGCATATTATACTGGCCAGCTTTTTGCTTAATTACCCAAGTGGTAGCGCGTACCGCACCTGCGGCAAAAGTCATGCGTGCTCTCGCTCTGTGGGTAATCTCTACTACCTCACCATCAGCGATAAACATCACCGTATGATCGCCAATAATCTCGCCGCCACGTATCGCATGGATACCGATGGTCCCAGCTTCACGCACGCCTGTTTGCCCTTCACGGCCATATACCGCAACCTCTTTTAGATCTTGCCCGCGAGCTTCAGCAACGGCTTCTGCCATCATATAAGCAGTACCTGATGGAGCGTCTATTTTATGCTTATGATGGGCCTCAATCACTTCCACATCAGCCTCATTACCAAAGGCTTTGGCTGCCATACTCAGTAGCTTGAGCGATAGGTTTACCCCAGTAGAATAGTTACCCGCATAAACGATAGGAATGTGCTTACTGGCCTCGGTCAGTACTTGCTCTTGCTGCTCATTGAATCCAGTAGTGCCGATAACCATGGCAACTTTATGCTCCGCGCAAGTCTGCATGTTTTGTTCAGTGGCATCGGGCAAGCTAAAGTCAATGAGTACGTCGATATCGTCAATCACCGCGACTAAATCATCGACGATTTTGATATTTAAGCGCTCGATAGCCGCGACTTCACCGGCATCAGCACCAACGAGGCTTGAGCCCTCACGTTCGATAGCGGCACTGAGAGTCGTTTGTGGGTTATCTTGCACCGCTTCAATCAGCATACGGCCCATACGTCCGCCGGCTCCGATAACACCGACATTTATAGGGTCATTAGCTGTTTTTTTATTAGATTTTTTATTCATTTCTTTATCCTAAATGTTTATTTCCAAGGGTGCAAAAGTTGCTTAGATGATGAATATCATAGCATGAATTGATTTTGCTACGGCTAACTAGTAAACATAAAAAAGGCCTAATAGTTTCACGTGAAACTATTAGGCCTAATAGTAGCTAGCTGCTCAAAAACTTATCATTTAATCGAACAACTCGCCAATCTTTTTAAAGAAAGATTTTTTGTGCGGTGACTGTTGATGTTTGCTATCGCCATCTAGCGTATCCTGGAACTCACGTAACAGATCTTTTTGTTCGCGGGTGAGATTGACTGGCGTCTCGATAATGACGCGGCAAATCAGATCGCCTTTCATTGTCGTGCGTACTGGGGTGACGCCTTTACCGCGAACTCGTAAGAGCTTACCGCTTTGCGTACCTTCCGCGACCTTGATTTTGACTTTGCCATCTAAAGTGGGGATTTCGACTTCTTTACCCAAAGCCGCATCAGTGATACTGACCGGCACATCCATATACAGATCCGCGCCTTGACGAGTAAAGACTTCATGAGGCTTCACGCGTACTTCAACGTAGAGATCACCGTTTTGCACGCCAGCTCCGCCCGCTTCGCCTTCACCTGCTAGACGTACGCGATCGCCATCATCGACGCCTGCCGGTATAGAGACCTCAAGAGTACGAGACTTTTCTTGCACGCCATTACCGTGACAGTCAGGGCATGGGTTTTTGATTTGTTTACCGCTACCGCCGCACTGTGGACAAGCTTGCTGCACGGCAAAGAAGCCTTGCTGCATACGCACTTGGCCTTGACCATGACAAGTCTGGCAAGTAACGATATCGGAGGCGTCTTTGGCCCCTTTACCATCACAAGTATCACAGGGCGCAGGCGCGGTGAAGCTGATCTCTTTTTGACAGCCGCGTACCGCTTCTTCTAAAGTCAGCTCGATGACATAACGAAGATCAGAGCCGCGACGTGTACGACTACCGCCGCCACGTGCTTGCCCAAAGATATCTCCGAAGTTACCAAAGATATCGCCAAAGATGTCTTGGAAGTTACCGCCGCCGAAGCCGCCACCGCCGCCCATACCGTTTTCAAAGGCAGCATGGCCCATACGGTCGTAGGCTGAGCGCTTATCTTCATCGCTAAGCACCTCATAAGCCATCGACGCTTCTTTGAACTTTTCTTCCGCATCAGGGTCATCAGAGTTACGATCAGGATGGTATTTCATCGCCAGCTTACGGTAGGCTCTTTTTACCTCTTTACTATCAGCCGTTTTACTGACCCCTAATACTTCATAAAAATCGCGCTTACTCATGAGCTCTCCTATTGTCATCACAGTCATGTCTGCTAATAATCATACGCTGACTACTCATTAGTGCCAAAAAGTGTTTCATGTGAAACACTAAATCAACATCGTATCGTATCAGCAAAATTAGCAACGCACTGTCATAACCAAATCAATTAATAAATAAAGGTATAAAGATATAAAAGTTTGGCCTGTTAATGGAGATGACTCGCTGATTTATCAAGCTTAACGATTATGAAATTATTACCTATGCAGTTTTATGGTTCAGATAATCACACCTATATCCTCTTAGCCTAATTATTCTCTAGTTTTTCATAACATGAGGCGCTAAAGTCATGCTAGTATTTAGCGCCTTATAAGCGGGCGTTACTACTTGAAATTCGGTATAAGAGAGCATTATTTATGAAAAAACTAACGGCTTTTATTTTATTAATCGTAGTTATGGCAGTCGTGGTCTATGCCGGCTCGCCCTATTACAGCGCTTATCAATTAAAAAACGCTTATGAGGACAAAGATGGCGCGACTATCGCCGCCGCTATCGATTACGAGCAAGTACGCCCTAGTGTCTATACGCAGCTGGCTGATAAATTTGCTTTGACGATGACCAAATATCCGCTGGTCGCTGAGCTTGGCGGTGCGCCCTTAGAGCAAGCAGCTGATAATTTTATCAGTCAAGCGGTGAAAGGGGCAATCACCCCTGACAATGTCGAAACCCTCATTAATACTCAAGGTCAAGCCAATAACGCCACCAAAGAGCTAGCTGCCGCTTGGGCTATTGCCAATAACCAGGTCGATCTCAAAAACCTTATTCAAGACTTAATCATTCAACGCGGTGATATCAATGCGGTGGTCAAAAACCAAATACAGTTGGTCATGCAAAAACAAGCCAGCGAGCTTGAGCAACAAGCGACGCAAGGTACTGACAGCGACAAGCCCAGCTTAAGTTACTGCGGTATCAACTGCTTTACTATTAGCGGTCAAGTCAAAGGCTATCCACTGACTATCGAGATGCAGCGTCAAGGCTTAATTGACTGGCAAATCGTCGATGTGGTGTTGCCTTAAATCAAGATTCTCTATGAACTTTAAAGGCATACGAGCTATTTAAGTTTTAAAACCACTTCGCATAAAAAGCGCGCTATAAATTGATAGTTTATAGCGCGCTTTTTATGGGGTCTTAAATTTTGGAAATAACTGTAAACGAGCTAACTACTGCACTCCCAAAAACTCTAAGAATTCAGGACTCTCAAAGCTCGCCTGATACAGGACGCCATCGTCACGATAAATCGCTGGCGTTGCTATTACCGCAAGACCCGCCGCCTTGTCACGATTGGGGGTAACATAATCACTCGTACAGCTGGCAGGGGCTGGGGTCATTTGACCTTCTAACATAGCTTTGTCTAAAGCGTTACGGCGACTGCTGTCATCAGCTTGACACCAAATCCCGCGCATCTGCGCAGGTGACTGCTCATAGATAGGATAACCGATAGTCTTAACGGTGACGCCTTTGGCATTGAGACCTTCCATCTGCTTATGTAGCTGACGGCAATAAGGGCAATTAACATCGGTAGCCACATAGATCACCGCGCGCTCAGTAGTCGTGGCAGGATAAGTAATCAGCTGTGACTCATCTAAAGTGGCAAAGACAGACTTGTTTTTATTCGCCTCAAAAGTCTCATCAAGCCCCGTGAACTGACCATTCTCGATAACGGATATCTCGCCATCAGTAATGTACTGAGCATCATCTGATAATAAGAACGGTACACCCTCTAAAGTCGCGCCCCAAATCACGCCCGGTACTGCGGTATAAAAGAATGGCGTTTTGGTACTCATGTTTTTCAGCGCTGACATATTGTCTAGTAGTGATGATTTAACGGCTGCACTGACATACTCGCCTGCTTGCGCGCTAGTGGCTCGCGCCGGTGTTTGCTTACTAGCTTGCGGACTTGGGTTTTTTTGTAGCTCGCCTTGGATGACATATTTGCCATCAGCGGTGATATGTAGAGGCGGCTGTCCAACTAGATTAACCTGATACATATTAGGTAAATTGGAGGTCTCGATAGACAATATTTGCGCTTTGATCCCGACCTCGGTCAATGCTTGCCGTAGTTGACTATCAATGGCAACACTAACTTTATCCACCGCTGCACTCTGAGTAATGTTGATTTTTTTATCGGTTGAAGTCGTAGGTTGCGCACAAGCCGTCGCCGTTAATAGTAAAGCACTAATAAAACTGATAGGTTTCAATAAAAGTAGTTTCACAGCATTATCCTAGCAAATAGGGTTTATCAACCAATGATAAGGTAATCATCATTTAGTTCAAAAACATTATTTAAAAAAGTAGAGTAAAAAGATATCAGGACTTTAGCATATCAGCTAAATTTGGGGAGGGTTTGCTAGTTACTTTTGCAAAAGCGCTACTTGAGCTTAAGAGAGGTGCAATAGAGGCCAAAAAGGCCGATGAAACGCGTTAAATAACTCAACCTAAATTTCAGGTGCGCTGGGCGCACCCTACGGCAGCTTTAATCCTACATTTATGAATATTTTAGACTAAAATTTCTCGACTTCCTCAGCCGTTAAAAAGCGACTATCGCCCTTCTCTAACCCGTCTAAGGTAATATGACCGATGCTAGCGCGATGCAGCTCGACCACTTTATTACCGAAGTAACCCATCATACGTTTGACCTGATGATATTTGCCTTGCTCTAGCGTTAGCCGCGCATGGGTCTCATCGATAAACTCGAGGGTTGCAGGTTTAGTCGGCTCATAATCACCGTCTAACAAGATACCTTCGCCCACCTTTTTGATCGCTTTGGTCTGTTCTTCTTCATCCATAGCATCAGCCAAAGTCAGCTCATAAACTTTGGCATGCTCGTGTTTTGGACTAGTGACGCGGTGCAGCCAGCCGCCGTCATCGCTAATGAGTAACGCCCCTGTGGTATCGACATCCAAGCGTCCCGCGATGCGCAAACTACCCAGCTCTGGTACTGCAATCAGCTCAGTCACGATAGGATATTCTTTGGCCTTTAGCGTGCATTCAAAGCCCTCAGGCTTATGCAATAAGATATAGCGGCTACCGGTAGCGACCGATAGAGGCTCACCTGCCCACAGCACTTCGTCATTAATAATATCGACGTGTAGCCCCGGGTCTTTAACGACTTCGTCATTGACGGTAACTTCGCTCGCGTGAAGAATTTTTTTGGACTCTTTACGCGACAGCTCAGTGGCTTTACTGATAAATTTATCGAGACGCATACTTTTTACTACCTTTGCTGATATAGGGTTTTGTTATAGTGGTGTCAGTTTAACATATCCCATCCAAACCTAAATGTACCATCAACATAATATGAGCTATCTAACCCTAAAAAAACCCGTCACCGCTCGACTTGAGATTAAGAAGTCTGAGTTTATTGCTTATGCTTATCCGGTAAACTCGCGTGAGCAAGCGATGTTTCATGTGGAACATCTGCGCGATAAATACCCTGATGCGCGGCACTGGTGCTGGGCTTATATCATAGGTGATCCTGAGAATACCACTAGCGCCGGTTTTGATGATGATGGCGAGCCTAGTGGCACCGCAGGACGACCGATACTAGGCGTCCTGCAGCATAAATCTATTGGCAACATTATCATTATCGTGGTGCGCTACTTTGGCGGTATCAAGCTTGGCGCAGGCGGTCTCACTCGTGCCTACGCAGGCTCTGCGCAAGCAGCTGTCGATCAGATGATATTGCTGCCCTTTGTGCCGATGACGCAAGTGCAAATACTGGCTGACTTTGCTACCGAAGCTCAGTGTCGCTATGTGGTTGAAAGTATGGCTGGGACTATCAAGGATGTCGCTTATAGTAAGCAAGTAACTTTGACCGTTACTATCGCTGAGGCAGATATTGATACCCTAAAAACTGAGCTAGCAATGGCAGGTAGAGTTGTAGAACCTTCAGATTAGTAAATTTTCGAGCAACAAACTTAGCTCGATTGTACAATTAATAGTAATCATCTGTTCACTCAACCGTTCACTAAAAGCTATTGGAACCTTGATGCGAGCTTAGTATGATGACAAATTAGATGAATTGATAGTTTATGACTTAAGCTCTGTAAGCTTGCTAGGTTTCACGTGAAACTAGCTATTTAAATCATACTTATACTCCCTATATTTAATCCCAAATAAAAGGAGTACAGTCATTACAGCGTGCTACTGGTATAAATTTTCCTTGCGTGCTGCGTTCCTTCGATGCTGCGCAAAATTCATCCCAGTAGCACTGTATTTACTTTATAGTGGATCGACTGTATTTATACTTCTCTTTTATTTTACAACTGTAGAAACCCTCCTATGACAACTTTTACTTATAACGAATTTAAGCCACCATTTTGGCTGAATAATCCGCACTTACAAAGTATCTTACCGAAGTTTTTTGCACCCAAAGCGCCTGAGTATAGACGAGTGGTACGCAAAGACTCGTTGGGCGAGAGCGATATTGCCTACGATTTTTATGATGCTCATCCTATAGTAGAAAACGCTGATGGCCTATTGGAAGAAACGCCATTAATCGTCTTGTTTCATGGTATGGAAGGCAGCAGTGATAGCCATTATGCGCGCGCTTTGGCTTATCAGATGCACGCGCAGGGCTGGCACTTCGTGGTTGCGCACTTTCGTAGCTGCGGCGGTATTCCTGCTAGTGGACGGGTGTTCTATAACGCGGGCGATACCGGCGAAGTCCACTATATGCTCCAGAACTTAAGTGAAAAATACGCCAATATGTACGCGGTTGGCGTCTCACTGGGTGGTAATGCCTTGGCCAAATACATGGGCGAATACGGCGATAAAGCGCTCTGTAAAGCTGCCGCTGTCATCTCTGCCCCTGTCGATATGTCGTCAGCCGCGCTTAGTATGCATGGCTTTTTGAGTCATCGCATCTATACGCCCTATCTGCTCAATCCGATTATCAAAAAAGCGCTTGCCAATGACATCAGCAAAGAGGAGATCGACTCTATCAAAGCGGTCAACCGTATCAGCGACTTTGACGATATCTTTACCGCACCAAGGCATGGCTATCGCTCTAATAATGACTACTATCATAGCGCCTCAGCACTGCCCTACTTGCGTGATGTTACAAAGCCCTTATTACTGATTAGCGCTGAAGACGATCCTTTTTTGGGCTTTACCGCGACCCCTAACGATGTCTCTGATTGCGTCACTATCATCGATACCAAGCACGGCGGGCATGTCGGCTACATTCGCTATCGCTCGGATAGCAAACAAGCTCAGGGCCGTGATCAAAAATCCAGATTTGATATCAATTGGCTACCCGAAACCGTCAGCGCGTACTTTCACTCCATCGGTGTGGACGCTACCATCAAGTCTAAATAACTGCACAACTGACCTGTCCTTAAACTTTTGAGACTCTATTATGTATCCTTACTTGCGTTACACTAAGTCGATCGTTGATGCGTTTATCACTAATAAAAAAGCTCAACCTCTAGCGTTTGATCAAGTCAGCGAAGTCACGGTGCGCTGTAGCATCACCGATATCGATCCAATGTTTGAGATGAATAATGGCCGCGTATTGACGGTCTATGATATTGGCCGTACAGATTTTATCATTCGTACCGGTCTTGCCAAGCAGCTGCTCAAGCGGCGTTGGGGTATGGTGGTGGCAGGCAGCACGATTCAGTATCGTAAGCGTATTCGCCTGTTTGATAAAGTGACGATAAAGACGCAACTGGTCGGTATCGACGCGCGCTGGCTCTATCTTGAGCATTCGATGTGGGTGAAAGGCAAGCCTTGCTCCTCGGTGCTATTACGTACAGGTGTCACCAAAGGCGGCAAAGTGATTGAAACCGCCAAAGTATTAGAAGCACTAGGTGAAAAAGCTTGGGATACCCCCACTGAGCCGTGGATTCAAGATTGGATAGACAGTGATAAGACTCATCGTTGGCCGCCGATGGGTTGATTTTATTCTGCTTAATAGAAATCAAGCTTACTTATCACTCTTATATTTGAACAAGCTAGTTTGCTGTAGGCTTCGGCTTTAGCCCAGCATTGCTATATTATAAAACCATTGAATAACCTTGTAGCTACTCTTCTATAACAATACATTATATAAATTAATATAATAAATGTTAGGATAGTAATGAGTGTCATACTCAACTCAATACAGTCTATAAGGAGAATAATATGGCTAATAATACAGATTACCGCACTGATTATGTTGGTACGCTATTCGATAATGCTGAATCAAACCCAAGCAAGATCACCCTAGCGTTCACTATGGCAGGCAAAGCGCTTGAACAAGGTTACTCTGCCTCCGTCATTCTAATGGTCGATGCGGTACATTTAGGCGTACCCAAGGCTTTGGATGATGTCGATATTGGCGCACCGTTTAAACCTGCTAAAGAGTTGCTAGAAGCCTTTGTAGATAAAGGCGGCAACGTTCTCGTCTGCGGCGCGTGTATGGAACACAACGGTATCGAAGACTCTGCTATCGATAAACGCTTCACAAAGATTAGTGGCGATGATGTGGTTGAGCTATTGATGAATGCTAAGGGATCTTTGCAGTTGAATTAAAACTGAACAAATAAAGTTATAAAAATGGGTTCGTTTTCTTAGCTGTCTTTTTGATAGTTTTGGGAACTGGCTCATTTTTAATTATTGGCTACTAATCTTAGAAAAATTGCTGCTATAGTCAAAACCTACTTCTTATATCGAATAACGAAATAAACATTATCTAACACGCACAGTGTTCAGCTTTGATACAGTAAGTCATGCAAACCTTCTCACCGAATAAAAAGGACGCTCTCATGACCTTATTGAATACCTTTGATTTGACACACCCTATTGTGCAAGCACCTATGGCGGGAGCGACCACGCCTGAACTGGCGGCGACAGTGAGTAACTTTGGTGGCTTGGGGTCATTAGGAGGAGGGACAACAGCGCCAGATATTTTAAATGAGCACATTAATACTCTTAAATCGCTCACCGACCGTCCTTTTATGATCAATCTGATGGTGTTATCTGAGCATGACTCTACTACTTTGGATAGCGAAACCCCTGCTTGGTTAAGCGAGTATTATCAACAGCATAATATTGAAATAGCGTTACCGAAACGTCCAGCGCACAACTTTCGCGAGCAGCTACAAGTCCTCTATGACAATCCCGTTCCTGTCGCTAGTTTTACCTTTGGCATTATCAGTGCTGAGCATGTACAGCGTTTGCAGAGTTTAGGCACGAATGTCATCGGTACGGCCAATCATCCACTGGAAGCAAAAGCATGGGCAGAGATTGGCGCGGACGCGGTATGTGTGCAAGGGGTAGAAGCAGGCGGGCATCGTGGTGGTTGGTTGCCACAAAGTACCAACGATCCATTGGGATTGTTGACGCTGATTAGCCAAACACGCGCTTGTACCGATATTCCGTTAATCGCGGCTGGCGGTATTATGACGGGGCAAGCTATTAAGACGATTCAAACAGCAGGTGCTGAGCTGGCGCAAATCGGGACGGCATTTTTGACCACAGACACATGCGCTATCAATGATAGTTATAAGCAAGCCTTGCTAGATGCCAGTCAAGATAAGCGTAGCAGTGAGACGCGTCTAACTCGGCTGTTTTCAGGTAAGCAGGCACGCGGTTTGTTAAATGATTATTTGCGTAATTTTGCACAATTTGAAAACGCTCAGCAGCTACCTCCTTATCCTCAATTAAATGCTATGACTAAGTCTTTGCGTAGTCAAGCCAAAAATAGCCTTGACGTAGAGCATCAATCTTTGTGGGCAGGACAAGGAGTCGCTTTGGTTAGAAAAGAGAAAACGATTGAGTTGTTAGAGCGACTAGTGAAAGAGTTATAGTTTGATCGAGGTAAATACAATCCTGTAGTAAAAAAAGAAACACCAGACAATCTGATGTTTCTGTTTTATTCAAAATAAACCTTAAAAACTACTTCGTAAGTCCTTCACGAAAGCGTTTATAATCCTCCGCCGTTTCATCGAGCGCCTCAATCATCGGTACATGACCGACGTCTTTCATCATAATTACTTCTGATTGCGGGATGATCTTTTTTATCACATTCACTGTTTCAGGCTTGATCACTTGATCTTTATCGCCCCATACTACTAGCGTTGGAATTTTATACTCGGCGATGATTTTTGCACGCTCCTCCACATTATCAGTGACGATTTGCTCTAGGATTTTGGCATCTAACGCTTTATTATTGATGCGCTCTTGCGCAAATACCGCTTTGACCGACTTGGGCAGATAAGGCGGCTTATACATGACGAAATCATACATCTTATAGAAGTCTTCCTTGCTCTTAATCAGTAGTGGATTGTTATCTAAAGTCGCGCCCTCAAGCGATTTGGGAATACCCGCTGACCAAAATCCTGCGCTATCGACAAGCCATAGACTCTTCACGTTTTTAGGATACTTCGCCGCATACGCCACACTGATTGCGCCGCCCATCGAATTACCACCGACATGAATATTGTTTGCCAGTCCCTTAGCTTGCAACAGCTCATGCAAACGTGTGGCTTGCGCCTCCGAGCGATAGTCTGCGTCCATCGGCTTGCTCGACTCGCCAAACCCCAGCAGATCTGGAATAATCACATGATAGGCTTCTAGCTCATCGGCGATACGAGTAAAGTTATCTTTATTACCCCCAAAGCCATGAATGAGTAATAACGGCTCGCCTGTCAGATTGGCGTTTTCGGCATAAACTATCTTATCGCCAGAAGCTAGCGTTAGCGATTTGACCGCTAAATCAGACTTATTACGCTCATATTGAATGATTTTTTGGGTGGTATTGACCGCGAGAGTGTTGGGCGCGGTGGTACAGCCCACCACTGAGAAACTGAATAGCGCGGCGAGGCCTAAGCGTTTTAAGAGCATTGAGTCATCCTTGTGAAGAGGTAAGGTAAAAGTAAATTTTGACTATGAGTTTAACGGTAAACTTGTGCTGATGTTTTTTAATTCATAACTTTGTAGTCAGAGGTCTCCTTATACGTTTGATAAAAAAGACAAATGCCGAGCGATTACCTTTCTATTCGAGATATCATGAGCGATGTCATTTATACTAAGCGTTTTTATCATAAACCGAAGCCAACCGAAGTGGCACAAAAGGATGCACCTTGAGCGACACTAATACTCCCACCAGTAAATCGCGTGACCTCACCAAAGGCTCTATCGCCAAAACTATGCTGCTGTTTGCCTTGCCAACGTTTGGCTCCTCAGCGCTACAGTCGCTCAATGGCTCGATCAATGCCGTTTGGGTCGGCAGGTTTTTGGGCGAAGAAGCGCTCGCAGCGACAGCGAACGGCAATATCTTGATGTTTATTATGATCTCCTTCGTGTTCGGCTTCGGTATGGCGGCGACTATTTTTATCGGTCAGGCGATGGGCGAACGCGACAACGTCAAGGTCAAGCAAACTATGGGAACGGCGCTAGGCAGTATTGTGCCGATCAGCATCTTACTGTCAGCAATAGGTTGGATATTTGCGCCGACTTTGCTTGATTTGCTCGGGACGCCGCCCACTGCTTTTGAGCTTGCTTTGACTTATCTGCGCATGATTTTTGTAGCGATGCCGGTCACCCTAACCTTTACGTTGATGATGATGGCGCTGCGCGGAACCGGCGATTCCACCACGCCGCTTTGGTTTATCGCCATGTCGGTGGTGATTGATCTTATTTTGACCCCAACCCTTATTTTGGGTCTCGGGCCATTCCCTGAATGGGGTATCTTTGGCTCAGCTTTCGCCACTGCCGTTGCCAACACTTTAGCGCTCATCGGCATGGTGACGACTATGTACTGGCGCAGCTCAGTGCTAACCCTTAGTATGCCAGAGCTGAGATTTTTGAAGGCTAAACTAAGCATTTTGAAGTCGATGTTTTCCAAGGGCTTACCGATGGGACTGCAGATGATCGTCATCTCGACCGCCGCGCTGACTATGCTATCTTTGATTAACCGCGAGGGTGTACAGACCACCGCGGCTTATAGCGCTACCCAGCAGCTTTGGACTTACGTGCAGATGCCAGCGATGGCACTAAGTGCTGCGGCTAGCGCGATGGTGGCGCAGAATATCGGCGCCAATCAATGGAGCCGGGTGGCAGGAATTACCCGTTGGGGGCTTATCTTCAACGTGGTATTGACCGGCACGATGATCGGGGTGCTGACTGTATTTGATAAAACGATTTTGAGCTTTTTCTTAGGCAGTGACAGCCCCGCAGTACCGATCGGGCGCCATATTCAAATCATGGCGACTTGGGGCTTTATGTTCTTCGGTATAGCGCAAGTTTTCTTTGGTACTATGCGCGCCAACGGCTATGTGATTTGGCCGCTAGTCGTCATGGCGATTTCGATGTATCCGGTGCGCCTTGGCTTTGCCTTTGGGATGTATCCGATACTTGGCTCTGATGCGCTTTGGCTATCGTTTCCAGCAGGCATGGTCGCTACCGCTGTCATGGGAGGAGGGTTATATCTATACGGCGGCTGGCGCAAAGGTAAAAACTTGTCCGGAGAGGAAGCCGCGCAAACAGCTGAGGGCTATCGCGCGCATGTCGGCACCTGTGCGACGTGTCGTGATGCCTTGCCAACGACGTCATGGAAGCGCTTACCGCTGCGCCGTATTATCAGAGTGCATGAAAAAGTTCATGGTAGCCATTAAACAAATTAGGATAAGGGCTAATAGTTCATCTTAGCCTTATTCAAGTAAGAGCGTTATTCATGTAAAACATGGTCCAATAAAAAATGGACCGCCGCTGCCGCATGAATAGCGGTGGTATCAAAGACAGGAATGGGGCTGTCGGCTTGTGTAATCAGCAAGCCAATCTCAGTACAGCCCAAAACCACCCCCTCGCAGCCTATATCGACTAACTGCTCAATGACCCTTTTATAATACTCTCTTGAGCTATCCAATAACTGCCCTTGGCATAGCTCCTCATAGATGATGCGGTGCACTTCTGCTCTTGCGTCCTCTTCGGGTATCATCACTTGCAAGCCGCTATCTGTCAGGCGCTGCTTATAAAAATCCTGCGTCATTGTAAACTGCGTACCGAGCAAGCCTATCTTAGTCAGTCCTTGCGCGTTAATCGCTGTAGCGGTTGCATCGGCAATATGGATAATCGGTAAGCCCGTTGCCGCTTGCACTTCATCGGCGACTTTATGCATGGTATTGGTGGCGATTAGTAGCCCTTGCGCGCCAGCCGCTTGCAGACGTTTGCCGCTATTAGCTAATATCGCGCCCATTTGTGCCCACTCGCCTTTTGCTTGCAGCTCACCAATCGGGGCAAAGTCTAAGCTATTAATGAGCAAATCCGCTGAATGTAGATTGCCAAGCTCAGCTTTGACACCTTCATTAATCAGCCGATAATAGCTTTCGGTGCTCTCCCAGCTCATACCGCCGATGATGCCTAAAGTTTTTTGATGAAGTGTTTTTTGCAATAGCATTCTTTGCTGAGGAGGTTTCTTATTCATTATATAACCCTGTTATTATTTTTTGCCTTTTATGCTTGTTAAGGGTTTTCATGGTTGCGATTGTCAAAACATAATGATTAATAATAACCAATTTACCTTGATATATATAGGTTATATGATAGCCAGCATAACTCTATCTCCTTCTATTTTTTAATAACTGTCTCTCAACAGAGTATCTAAGTAGCAAATTATGGCAAACTTCCCTACTATCAGAATCCGTACTCGTCGCAAGTATTATCGACTGATCTTCACTTGCTTAATGGCCTTGATGATGTCACTCATTATCTCAGCGGCACTGATACTAGTCAAAGCCGGCTATAGCGATCATTTTTTCGCTGATTTATTGAGTTCGTGGAGTCTAGCATTTGTGTTCGCTTGGCCGAGTGCTTATGTCTGCGCTTATTTAGTGCAAGAGCATATCCTTAGCCGTATTGAGTTTTATTGAGCGCTGATGCTGGTACGGGTTTGTGACAACACGAGGTAACGAAAGTTGCCTTGTTAGTAATCAAAATCTCTTGTTAAGGTTATTCCTAATTATTTTATAAAATAATTAAGGAGAGCACTATGCAAGCCTATTTATTGCACGAAGCGGGCGGTATCGAAAAACTTATCGTAAGCGAGATCGATAAACCAACGCCCAAAGCAAATGAAGTACTGATCGACATTAAAGCCATTAGCATCAACCCTGTTGATGTCAAAATACGCGAGATGCCCAAACTGCTTGATCAAGTCTACGGCACCGATAGACCACTAATTCTTGGTTGGGATATCGCAGGCGTAGTCACTGCTATAGGTGACGATGTTACCGATTTTGAAGCGGGCGATAGGGTGTTTGGTCTAGTCAACTTCCCCGGTCACGGTAATGCCTATGCAGAATTTGTCGCCGCGCCTGCCGAGCAGCTTGCCAAGATACCTGAGGGTACCTCATTTGCAGAAGCGGCGGCGGCCACGCTTGCCGCCTTAACCGCGCTACAAGTATTGGAGCCTAGAATTAAAGCGGGTGATAAAGTGCTTATTCACGCAGGCTCTGGCGGCGTCGGTCATTTCGCGGTACAGATTGCCAAAGATATCGGCGCTTATGTCATCTCCACTTCCTCCGCTGATAACCGGGACTTTGTGCTATCACTAGGCGCGGATGAGCATATCGATTATAAAACCCAAGACTTTGAAAAAATCGTCTCAGATTTAGATTTTGTTTTGGATGCAATCGGTGGTGAGGTGTTAGAAAAGTCATTGCGAGTCACTAAAGATGGCAAATCTATCATTTCTCTGCCTACCCCGGAGTTCTCTGATAAGACCAAAGCGTATGCCAAGCAGCACGATATTGACGTCTCTTATTTCAATGTGACCTCAAACGGCGATGATATGCAAACCTTAAAGACCATGATCGAGAAGGGCACGCTAAAACCGCATGTGTTTAAGACTTTTGCCTTTACAGCGTTACACGACGCACATCGTCAAGTGGAGACCAATCACACGGTCGGTAAAGTGGTGGTTGAAGCTTAAAACTTCTAATATGAAAGGTTAAGCCCAAAAACCTAGACTGATCAAAATCGCTCAGTTAACTAAACTTGCACTGAGTTAATTAAGTCTAATTGGTTACTGTAACCTTGTTAACTCTCTCTGTTTTAAAAGCACTGAAAATACTTACTAAAAAGGATTTATTATGCGTAGCGCAACTTATGATCATTTTGGCAAACCCACCGAAGTCCTCAGCTTAGGCGATAGCCCTGTCCCAGAGCCTAAAGCCAATGAGGTACGCGTCAAAACCGTACTCGCTTCTATCCACAACCATGACCTATTGACCATTCGTGGTAAATACGGCTTTAAGCCTGAGATGCCCGCTATTGCTGGTAGTGAGGCGGTAGGCGTCGTCGATGCCGTTGGTAGTGACGTGAAGGATTTAAAAGTCGGGCAACGAGTAGCCGCTGCTAGCGTGCAAGCCACTTGGGCGGAGTACTTCGTCGCCTCGGAAGACATGGTATTTGCGATACCTGAGAGCTTGGACGATGAGATGGCAGCGCAATTGATCGCCATGCCGCTTAGTGCCTTGATGCTATTAGAGTTCTTAGAAGTCGAGAGTGGTCAATGGATTATCCACAACGCTGCTAATGGCGCGGTCGGTAAATCGCTTGCCATGCTAGCGGCAGCGCGCGGCGTCAAAACCGTCAACGTGGTACGTAGTACGGATGCCATAAAGGAGCTAGAAGAGATCGGCGCAGAAAACAACGTCAACACTGATGATGAGGACTGGAAAGAGCAAGTCAAAGCTATTCTTGGCGAGGAAAAAATCAGTGCGGCGGTAGATTCAGTCGGTGGTGAAAATAGCGGCGATCTATTATCGCTACTCGGTCATGGTGGCACCTTTGCGGTATTTGGTGCGATGTCAGGCAAACCGATGGTGCTCAATCCGACGCATGTGATCTTTAAACAAGCCATTCTAAAAGGATTTTGGGGCAGTAAGCTCAGTCAAGAGATGAGCGTGGAGAATAAACAACGCCTAGTTGATGAATTAGTCGAGCGCGCCGTAGATGGTAAATTACAGCTTCCTGTCGAAGCTATTTTTGATTTAGCAGATATTACTAAAGCGGTCGATGGTAAATTGCAATCGGGCAAAAATGGTAAGGTACTATTAAAGCCATAATAATAGCTTATTAGTTTCAAAACTTATTATTTGCCCTATTAGCTAAAGCAGCGCTTCTATTATATGAAGCGCTGCTTTTTTTATGCACAATCCTGAACCAATAGCGCAAAAGTAGTACTCGTTAATAAAGCATTAGGCTAAGCCCCACTTATTTTACAATTCTAAGGAACACACAACCTAAGGTAACTAAAGTCAGGTTGAGAGAGCTAAGCTCAAATTGATAAGGTAGATACTGAACTTTTAGCTTTAATATTGATAAATACTGATAATTTTTTTGAACGATAAATCTCATTTAATAATAAAAAAGGAAACTCCTATGCGTACTGCAACTTATAACGAATTTGGCAAGCCTTCAGAAGTCCTAAGTGTCAACGATAGCCCTACTCCTGAGCCTAAGGACAACGAAGTCCGTATCAAAACTATCCTCTCCTCCATTCATAATCATGACATCGTGACTATCAAAGGCGAATACGGCAATAAACCCGAACTGCCTGCTACTGGTGGCTCTGAAGCGGTAGGTACGATTGACGCTTTAGGTAGTAAGGTGAATGGCTTTGAAAAAGGTCAACGCGTCGTGGTCTCAGGCGTACAAGGCACATGGGCTGAGTATTTTATCGCCCCTGCAAAAAGTCTAATCCCGATACCAGAGGCTATCGACGATGAAATGGCGGCGCAATTAATCGCCATGCCGATGAGTGCTTTATTGCTTATTGAATTTTTAAACATAGAGCCAGGTCAATGGATTATCCAAAACGCGGCTAATGGCGCGGTCGGTGAATCGATGGCGATGCTCGCGCCCCAGCGCAATATCCATACTATTAATTTAGTGCGTAGTAAAGAGTCGGAACAAGAGCTTATCGATTTAGGTATCACTGAAAACAACGTCGTCACTGATAATGAGGACTGGAAGCAGCACGTCAAAAGTATCGTTGGTGACGCAAAAATAAGCGGCGCAGTCGATGCCGTCGGTGGTAAATCTGGTGGCGAGCTAATATCGCTACTCGGTAAGCATGGCGCGATGGCCTCACTAGGTTCCGTATCAGGCGAACCGTTGATGCTTAATCCTAGCAACCTCATCTTTAACTTAACCCAAGTAAAAGGCTTTTGGGCCAGCGATCTTATGCAAGAGATCAGTAGTGACAATAAACGGCGCTTGATCAAAGAGCTGATTGACAATGCCGCTAGCGGTAATTTTAAACTGCCAACGGGCGGTATTTACAGCTTAGATGACATCCAAACGGCAGTGTCTGAAAAAGTGCAGTCAGAGAAAAAAGGTAAAATATTACTAAAACCTTAAGACATTGATGCAAAATCCACTTAATAATATTTAATAAGGAATAAGACAATGTCTAATCAAACCTTTAAAGCGCTAGTGGTCGAAGAAACTAGCGACGGCGAGTTTAAGAAAAGTATTCAGGAGCGCAGTGTCAGCGACTTACCTGATAATGACTTGCTGATTGAAGTGCATTACTCGTCACTGAACTACAAAGACGCGATGTCAGCCTCAGGCAATAAAAGAATTACCAAAAATTACCCACATACTCCCGGTATTGATGCTGCAGGCGTGGTAGTCAGCGACAAATCTGGTACCTTTGAAAAAGGCCAAGAAGTGGTAATCTTTGGCTATGATTTGGGCATGGATACCGACGGCGGCTTAGGTCAGATGATCTCCATCCCTGCCGATTGGGCAGTAGCCTGTCCAGAGGCTTTGAGCCTAAAAGAGGCGATGATCTACGGTACAGGCGGTCTAACCGCAGCGTTAAGTATCCAAAAGCTACAAAAAATGGGCGCAAAACCTGAAGATGGCCCAGTTGCCGTGACAGGTGCATCGGGCGGTGTGGGTAGTATCAGCATCGCAATTTTAAGTCATTTGGGTTTTGAGGTTATCGCCTTCTCAAGCAAAAGCGAGCAAGCCGATCATCTAAAGGAGCTTGGCGCAAATGAAGTACGTAACCCTGATACCATCAATGAAGTCGGCGAGAGACCCGTCGGTCGCGAGCTGTGGGCTAACGCTATTGATACGATCGGCGGCGACTATTTGGCTAACTTGCTCAAACAAACTAAAGCGGGCGGCGCAGTCACCTCTTGTGGTTTGGCGGCGTCCCCTGAGCTTTCTATGACCGTGATACCATTTATCACCCGCGCGGTGTCGCTGCTGGGTATCGATTCGGTCTATATTCCGCTGGAAGATAAAAAAGCCATTTGGGAGCGCGTCTCGACGGATATGAAACTGCCCAATCTTGAGCAGTACTGCGAAGAGATCATCCTTGGGCAAACGCCTGAATACCTAGATCGCTTCATGGCGAAGAAGACTACAGGGCGTTATGTGGTGAATGTAAAGGGTTAGATTTTTTGGTTTAGCAGTTAGGTAATAATTAATTAGCTAAATTTAATCCTCATTTGGAATAAAGCGAATTAACGATCATTTTACGGTATAAATTAAGCTTAATGTTACGTTCTATAGTAAACAATGGAGCACTGTATGAAACCGACAGTTGATAGTTGGCCTGATATTCCTTATCAAGATTGGAAAGAGACCTGTACGCTATTGCATCTATGCTGCCAGATCGTTGGCAAATACCGATTATCGCATACCCCGTGGATTAATCATTCATGGCATACGACCTTGTATGTCACGCCACAAGGTTTATCGACAGGATCTGTTCCAGATAGTGATCGCTATGTCACTTTGACACTTGATTTTTGTGATCATACATTACGTGCGTTGTCTGACGATGGACGCTCAGAGGAATTTGCTTTCAAAGACATGAGCGTTGCCGACTTCTATGCCCAAACTAAAGTGATTGTTGAAGGGGTAGGCGGGACTTTTGATATTCATGAACAGCCGAACGAGTTAGAAGACTCAATTCCTTTTGCTCAAGATACGAAAACTCGACCTTATAACTCTAATGCTGTTGCCAACTTTCACACAGCGCTAATCCAGATTGATCGAGTGTTTACTCAGTTTCGCTCTGGATTTATCGGTAAGGTGTCACCATCGCATCTGTTCTGGGGATCGTTCGATCTGGCGGTCACACGGTTTTCGGGTCGTCTTGCACCTCTGCACCCGGCAGGTATTCCGAACTTGCCAGACAAAGTTGCGCAAGAGGCTTATAGCCATGAGGTATCGTCTGCAGGATTTTGGCCAGGTGGAAGCGGTGTGGATGAGCCGATGTTCTATTCCTACACCTATCCAGGACTAGACGGCTTTGCTGAGCAAAAAGTAGAACCAGTAGAGGCAAGGTTTGATAAAGACCTTGGAGAGTTTTTGCTACCTTATGATGCTGTGCGAACGAGCGACGATCCAGATGCCACGCTTATGGCGTTTTTGCAATCCACTTATGAGGCTGCTGCCAATCTCGGTGATTGGGATCGGGAGGCGCTGGAATGTGCTCTAGGCAAACCTAACGTTCCTCGCAACGTTCATTAAGTTTGCGATTTGTCCAATAGAATGCATTTAATTGGGGGATTACCTTACCTCTACTGGGTATCAATTCGCTCTATATTCCATTAGAGGATAAAAAGGCGATCTGGCAACGTATCGCTACGGATATGAAATTGCCTAATCTTGAGAGTTATGGCGAAGAGATTACCCTTGAGCAAACCCCTGAGTACTTAGATCGTTTTTTATCCAATAAGACGACGGGGCGTTATGTGGTGAATGTGAAGGGCTAGGGTTTTTTGGTCTATTTTTAGAAGTAAACACCTACTCAAGTAGTAGGTTTTTTATTGTTAGTATATGAACTACCTTAACTCTTGAATCCCAACTGACTTCAGATAGTTCCAAGTGCCATCGTAATATTCTTTTGGTCTGGTATGATCAAGAGTACTTCCTTCAGGCACAAAAATAACCATACCTTGTCTAGACCTAGTTAGTAGAACACGATAAGTATTTTTTAAATACTCTTTAGTTATATCTTGACCAATCACTTGCCACTTAGTACCTTTAAAATTTAGATATTGCCAACTATCATTTCTTAAGTGAAAGTTACCACCCCAAGCCACGCATGCCCAGTCAATTTCCAAACCCTGAATTTCAAACTCAGTCGCTACTTCTTCCAAAAAGTAAGAGGAGCGAATATCATTTTTATCATTCAAAAACCAACTAGGTGCTGAAATTTCATTTTTAACATCTATACCTAACGGTCTTAATCTTTTGGCGCCGGAAGAGCTAATTAACCCGATTCTCTCGCTTCCTTTTGCTTGATTTCGTAGCCAGTTTTTAGCAGTGTCGATATCTCTTGTGATAAAAATAGGATAATCCGTTTTGATCTGTGCATAAACACCTCTAGCAACATCTTTATTTAAATCTAAAAGCTCATGAATAAAATAAGCTAGCTTCTCTGATCGAAACGATCTAACTGATACAGCCAAATGTAACTCGGATTTACTATGGCCTTTCTCTATCAACCAATTTTTTACGCTTGTAGATTTAATATAGTTATTGCTATCAAGAATTTGTTCAGAATAGTGAATATCCCAATCTGAAAAATTATTTTTGAGTGAGTCTATCCATTCCTGTAATCCAGCTTCACCAGTATTAATTTCTTGACCGCCACCGATTAAACATACGATAGTACACCAATCATGATGTCTATTCATAACTTCAATCAAGAACTCAGGTTCCGACATATTAAAGTTTTCAATGCCTTTCTTTCTTTTCATGAAAGAGCTTGCTTGTGCTTTGGTCCAGGCCCTTTGTGCTTCGTCAAATACGACAACCTTTTCAGTTGGTGCTTTTGTAGATTTCAAATTATCATCTCTAAAATGATGAATGTTTTGTATAAATGCATTTGCCTTTATAGCAGCTTGTTTCTTGGGAAGTTTATCTCCTGACTGTTTAGATATATTTACAGAGTCTCTCGTTAAAGCCTCTCGCAATACATCGACTAAGGGACCATTGCCAGAGAGAAAAACCGCATGTTCCTCTTCATCAGCATTCATTCGCTGGACAGCAATATTCAAGCCAGCCAAGGTTTTACCAGCACCAGGTACACCTGTAATAAAACAAATGGATTTCTTTTTGTTATGCTTTGATGCTTCAATGATTCGATTGATTTGATCGGTCGTCTTTCCAAGATTGATAGCACCTGAGTCTGATCGTGTGATTTCTTTGACATTATGACCTTTGTATAGAGCCTGAGCAGCTTCAACAATCGTCGGAGTAGGCTTATAAATCGAATTCTGCCAACGTGCTACATTGACAGCTAGAATAGCTTCATTAATAAACTTGCTAAGTGTTTGAGCTAGATCAAATTGATTTGTTTTGGCAACATCTTGGTGATTAATAATAGTTGTATGATCACTTATCACGGGAGCGCTCTTAGCCTCTGTGACAACTAGAACAGGGACTAATTCAGTATGATGACTACCTTCATGGAAGTTCTTTAGATCAGTGGTGTAGTCGATAGTCTGTTCTACAGAATGTTTTGAATAACCCCCATCACCAACTTTGAACTCAACAATAAAGATGACATTATTTATAATAATTATATTGTCTACTCGTTTGCCCATTCTAGGTATGGTAAATTCAAAATAGATTTGTCCTTTGAATATAGAGAGCTGGTCTTTTAAGATTTTAATTTGTTTTCGCCACGCATTGATCTGTAATTCTTCAAGTGTTCTGTTGCTATGATTTGCTGTTAATCGACCTAGAATACCCTCTTCGGACTCCAATAAAAACTCTTGAATTGAGTTTGAGTAGTAGGCACGTTGCATAGAACTTCCTTATCTTAGTTACTTTCCAATTTTAATAATGTATATAAAAAAAGAACGCAACCATACAAGTTACGCTCTTTATTTTAGCTATTATCCGATTTAAAACCCCTACTCCCACTCAATCGTCGCAGGCGGCTTGCTCGACACATCATACGTCACGCGCGACACCTCAGCGATTTCATTCATGATGCGATTACTCACCGTCTCAATCAGCTCATACGGCAGATGGGCAAAGCGCGCGGTCATAAAGTCTACCGTCTCGACGGCACGTAGCGCAATCACCCACGCATAGCGGCGTCCGTCCCCGACCACCCCGACCGATTTGATCGGCTGGAATACCGCAAAGGCTTGCGCGGTCTTGTCATACCAACCTGAACGCTCAAGCTCTTGCATAAATATGGCATCGGCTTGACGGAGGATATCAGCGTATTCTTTTTTGACTTCACCTAGGATGCGCACGCCAAGACCTGGGCCTGGGAACGGATGACGATAGATCATTTTCTCAGGTAGACCGAGAGTAATACCAAGCTTACGCACTTCATCTTTGAATAGATCCCGTAATGGCTCGACAAGCTTAAAGGCCAAATCATCGGGTAGACCACCAACGTTATGATGGCTCTTGATCACGTGGGCTTTGCCTTGATGAGATTTGGCGGATTCGATGACGTCTGGATAAATCGTGCCTTGCGCCAAGAACTCAATCTCTTTGCCATCGCTTTGCTCGCTAACTTGGCGCGCGCTATCGGCAAAGACATCGATAAAGGTTTTACCGATGATTTTACGTTTGGCTTCGGGGTCAGACTCGCCCGCTAAGGCGTTTAAGAACAGATCTTCGGCATCAACACGGATGACTTTGACGCCCATGTTTTCGGCAAATACTTGCATCACTTGATCGCCTTCGTGCAGACGCAGCAGACCATTATCGACAAATACACAAGTGAGCTGATCGCCAATCGCTTTATGCAGTAATGCCGCGACCACCGAGCTATCAACCCCGCCTGAGAGCCCAAGCAGCACTTGTTTATCACCGATTTGCTCTTTGAGCTGCGCCACACGCATATCGACAATATTATCTGGCGTCCACTCCCCTGCACAGTCGCAGATTTGATGCACAAAACGACCGAGCAGCGCCTGACCTTGTAGGGTATGAGTGACTTCGGGATGAAACTGCAGACCATAATAGTGCTTATCATCATCGGCCATAATCGCAATCGGACAGCTTGGCGTACTAGCGATAATATCAAAGCCTTGCGGCGCTTCAATGACCTTATCGCCATGACTCATCCAGACATTTAGATTGGCCGTGCTGTTTTCCGTAGTGCTGTCTTCTATGCCATCAGTAAGCTTTGAATGACCATTGACGTCAATGGTCGCTGCGCCGAACTCGTGAATATCGCTGGCATGTACCTTACCGCCGAAACGATCTGCCATCGCCTGCATACCGTAGCAAATACCTAGGACGGGTACGCCCAAGTCAAATACCGCGTCATTAATACGCGGGCTATTGTCCGCATGCACGCTCTCAGGACCGCCCGATAAGATCACCCCTTTAGCCCCAAAATCTTTGATACGGTCGCTGTCGATATCATAAGGGAACATCTCACAGAATACGCCTGAATCACGTACCCGTCGGGCGATAAGCTGGCTGTACTGCGAGCCAAAATCTAGAATTAAGATGCGATCTTCTTTGATAGTCGGCATGGTAGTGAGAGTGTTAGACGGGGTAGCAGTGGTCATAAATTAATGTCCATCAATAGATAAAATTGGTGGCCTATTTTAACAAGTTTAGGCAGGCTATTGGTTATAAAAATCGCTTATTGTACATAATGATCTTTGTTTAAGGAGTTGTATAACGCAGGTTTGTTATACGGTATCGATAATGCCATTAAAATTTGCTATAAATGATGAAAGACTAGGAGCTGTTGCATGATATAACTGCTCTTTTTTGTCGTGTAAGTTGTAAATTTTAAAATAGGAGAATTAGATGAGTAATGGCTCCAAGCACAGCACTGACAAGCCTTATAAAGACAGGACTGGGATCTCCAAAGAGTATTTGCCCGATTATGTCAAAGCTCGATCCAAATATCATAAGCCGCCGCATTTAGGGACTTTTGATGTCGGTATGTCTATTCCGCAGTGGCGACCCGACCATGTCCCCGACACCCGTATCGACAAGTTTACTTTTGGCATGGTGCTAGTTATTTTACTTAGTATCGCTGTGCCTTTGATCTTGTTTCCTGAACAAGGCAAAAACTGGGTAGGTATAGCGCGCGCTTTTGTCAGCGATAACTTTGGTTTTGCTTACTTATTGTTCGGCGTGCTGGCGATGATGTTTGTGATTTATATCATCTTCTCTGATATCGGCAAAATAAAGTTAGGCCGACCAGAAGAAACGCCAGAATTCAAAGACAGCTCATGGGCGGCGATGCTGTTTTGTGGCGGTATTGGCGCTAGTATTCTGTATTGGGGACTCATCGAGTGGGCTTATTATTATCAAAGTCCGCCTTTTGGTATAGCAGGCGCAACGCCGGACGCTATTCGCTGGGCGACCACTTACGGTATGTTTCACTGGGGACCGGTTGCCTGGGCGATCTACTTAGTGCCTGCTATTCCTATTGCCTACTTCTATTACGTGCGGCAAACGCCAGTACTTAAAGTCAGCCAAACCTTGATGCCTTTATTAGGCGAAAAGGGGGCGGGTAGCAATTGGGCCAAAATGCTCGATGTGCTGTTTGTCTTTGGTATGGTAGGCGGCGGGGCAACCACTTTGGGGCTGGCCTCGCCACTTATTAATGAAGGCTTGTATAATTTATTTGGCCTGCCGCGCAACATCACCATGCAAATTGTGGTGCTACTCATCACCACCATGATCTTTGCTTATAGTGCTTATCAAGGACTTAAAGGCGGTATTCAAAAGCTCTCTAATATTAACTTTTATCTAGCGGTTGTATTTTTATTATTTGTGTTGGTAGTTGGACCGACGGTGTTTATTTTGAACACTGGTATGGAAGCTATTGGCCGTATGATTACGCAGATGCCGCGGATGATGACTTACATTGAGCCCTTTAAAGACTTTCAAGAGTTTGGTTTTAAGCCTATTACTTTTCCGCAAGATTGGACGGTGTTTTATTGGGCATGGTGGTTAGTATTTGCGCCAACTATCGGGCTATTTATCGCCAAAATATCTAGAGGGCGCACCATTCGTAATATGGTGGTCGGCTCGATGTTTTATGGCTCGCTTGGCTGCGCGATGTTTATGATTATCTTAGGGAACTATGGTTTATATTTGCAGATGACGGGGATAGTCGATGTGGTTGGCATCTTAAATAACGAATCGCCGACTGCCGCTATCTTCTCTATCTTAAATAGCTTGCCGATGTCTTATCTAGTGGTGGCGGTCTTTACCTTTTTGGCCACTATTTTTACTGCGACTACCTTTGATTCGATCTCCTATATTCTAGCTTCGGTGGTACAAAAAGAGGTCGATGATGAGCCGCATCGCTGGAACCGGCTATTTTGGGCCTTTACCTTATGTTTATTACCCGCTATTTTGATGTTTTTGGGTGATTTGCAAACCTTGCAGACCGCTTCTATTATCGCCGGGGCACCGCTTATTATCATTCTAACGATGATGATGGTTTCGGTCATTAAGGCGGCGCGTTACGACTTGGCTTATCAGCCTGATTATTATATAAAAACCATCCATATCGAAGAGCTCCCGGATAACTCGCCATGGGAAGAAGGGCTGACATCGGAGGCACCAGAGGGCTCGGTATTGGCTCAGCAGGATGAGTGGGAACAACTACGCGATGACGCTGAAAACGGTAGTTAAAACAAGCGTTTATTTTTAATTATTTGATAAAATCTGAGCTGCTATGGTAGCTCAGCTTTTTTGTATTTAACGGCTAATAAACCTTTCATTCTGCCCCTTTTTTAATGCTGCTATCGAGTCATAAAATATAAACAATAGTTATTTACATTGTGATAATCTAAAAGAATTAGTATTGAACCTTTAATTCAAAATAAAGCCAATTTAAAATCCAGTGATTATAATTCGACAGGTATGTCTCTATGAGCAAAATCAAATCCATTATTCGCAAAAACCCTAAAGCCGATAATTCTGTGCCTCTTGCAATCACCTCTGATAGCAAAAATACCGAAAATACCAGTCTAGATATGACTTCTAAGACCAACACCCCCATTGAGCAAACGCGCTGGAATGGTTGGGGTAATGTTAATATTAATAAAAAAGTCTCGCCGCATGGCGCAAAACTGATCAAAACGCACATTGGTAAGACTAAGAAACTCAAATCTGTCAGCTTACAGCAAGTGCTCAAAACCGTGCCTAAATCACGCTTGCCCGCTGAGCTTACTGATTTAGATATAGTGACGACCGATCAAGAGATCAGACTCAGACACGCACGCGGGCAAAGCTTCCCCGATTGGATCGCTATGCACAGTGGCGATTTTGAAGTGTTCCCTGATGGCGTGGCTTTCCCCGAATCGACCAATGATGTCGAGCAGTTATTAAAACTCGCCCAAGAACACGATCTGATCGTTATTCCTTTCGGTGGCGGTACTTCAGTAGTCGGTCATATAAATCCGCAACAGGGTTCTCGTCCGGTATTGACCGTAGCGATGAGTAAAATGGATCAGTTGATTGACTTAGATACCGAGAGTCAGATTGCTACTTTTGGTGCCGGTACGCAAGGACCAGCGGTCGAGGCGCAATTGGATGAGCATGGCTACCGCTTAGGGCATTATCCGCAGTCGTGGGAGCTATCGACACTTGGTGGTTGGATTGCCGCGCGCTCTAGTGGTCAGCAGTCCTTAGGCTACGGGCGCATCGAGCAGATGTTTGCAGGCGGTACTTTAGTCACCCCGCAAGGCGTGCTAGAGATTGCTGATATCCCTGCATCCTCAGCAGGACCCGATCTGCGTGAGATGATGATGGGGTCTGAGGGCCGCGCAGGTATCTTTACGACAGTTAAGATGCGCGTGCAGTCGCAACCTGAGGAAGAGCTATTTAAAGTGGCGTTTCTACCCAACTGGGAAGCAGGAAAAGCGGTACTCAAACAAGCGGTGCAACAAGATATTCGCTTGTCCATGCTACGCCTCAGTAATGCGGTCGAGACTGACGCGCACTTGCATTTAGGCACTAGTCCTAGCCAGTTTTTAGCGATTAGCACTTACCTAAAAGCGCGCGGGCTGAGCTCAGAAAAGGTAATGCTGACTTATGGATTCTCAGGCGATAAAGCACAGAATAAACTGGCTATTACTCAGTTCAATAAGCTATTAAAACAAAATGGTAGTGTCACGGGTAAAATCACTAATATCATGGGTAGTGTGTGGGCACACGGGCGTTTTAAATTCCCGTATTTGCGCGGTACTCTGTGGGATAAAGGTATTATGGTCGATACCTTTGAGACCGCGACCAACTGGAGCCGTATTGACGAGCAGATGGAGCAGATGCAAGACGCGGTCAGAACCTCGCTCGTTGATGAAGGCGAGGAAGTGATGGCCTTTACCCATATCTCGCACGTCTATAAGCAAGGCGCAAGTCTATACACGACTTATTTCTTCCGCGCTGTCAAAGATCACGCCACTACTCTACAGCGCTGGCAAAAAATCAAACATGCCGCTAGTACTAGTTTAGCCAATGGCAAGGCCACCATTTCGCATCAGCACGGCGTCGGTCGTGATCATGCCCCGTACCTCACTGCTGAAAAGGGCGAGCTAGGTCTGCAAGTGACTCGTGATATGCTCAAAAGCTTTGATCCTGAGCAACGTATGAATCCGGGTGTTTTACTTGAAGAGTAGTTCTAATTAATAATGGGTTTCAAGGTAAGATCTTATTCAAAGTCATAGTTTAAATAAGTTGAGTTCGACATTCGAGCTATACAGCGTGGCTGGTATATATTTTTTGCAGCCTCTGTCAGCGTAGACACAGCACGCCAGAAAAATTTATACCAGTCACGCGTCATAATATGAAAAATCTAGTTTATTTGATATCGATTATGCCAAATAAATTATTAATTAAGAAGAATGGTTTATGAACCAAAGCAAACAACGCCAGCAAGCACTCGCGCCCTTATCACGACGCTCCTCTCAAGTAGAACCTTGGGATATGCTCATCATCGGCGGCGGTATCACCGGTGCCGGTATTGCTCGCGAGGCGGCAAGACGTGGTCTGGCGGTATTACTTATCGAGCAAAAAGACTTTGCTTGGGGCACTTCTAGCCGCTCAAGTAAAATGGTGCATGGCGGTCTGCGTTACATTGCCTCAGGCGACTACAAAACCACTTTACTTAGCGTACGCGAACGTGAGCGTATGCTCACTGAAGCAGACGGTCTAGTTAACGAGATGCACTACGTCATGCCGCATTATAAAGGTAAGTTTCCGCCGCCTTGGATCTTTAATACCTTGCTAAGAGTCTATGACAGAATAGCGGGTAAGCGCTATTTTAAATACTTTAAAAAGGACGCTTTTTTACGTCTGAATCCTAATATCAAGCAAGATAAGTTTTTGGGTGCCAGCCAGTTTAGCGATGCCGTCACCGATGACTCGCGGCTGGTGATGCGGGTGTTAGACGAAGCCATCCATGACGGCGCGCACGCGATTAATTATCTCAAAGCCGAGTCGCTCATCACTAATGAGCAAGGCTTAGTGGTAGGCGCAAATCTTAAAGATACCGCTTCTAAAGATAGCGACAAGACCTTTGAGGTTTATGCCAAAGTCGTTGTCAGTGCGACAGGTGCTTGGGCCGATACCTTACGTATGCAAGCCAGTAATGAGACCGAGCAAAGCTTCAATAAGCAAATACGTCCCTCACGCGGTAGTCATTTAGTGGTCAGTCAAGAGCGCTTGCCTACCTCGCAAGCTTACACCTTCTTGCACCCTACTGATAAGCGAGCAGTGTTTGTCTTTCCATGGGAGAATCGTACCGTTCTTGGCACCACTGATTTGGATCATCCGCCACTCAATGATGAAGAAGTCGGTATCACTAGCGCAGAGGTCGATTATCTACTAGCCGCGACTAACTCATTATTTGATGATACCGATCTCAATCGAGAAGATGTTATCAGCTCATGGGCAGGCGTACGTCCGCTGATATCCGATAGCGGCGATGGCAAACGCGTCAGCCCTAGTAAAGAAAAGCGCGACCATAGCGTTTGGCTCGATAATAATTTAGTGACTGTCAGTGGTGGCAAGCTCACTACCTTTCGCCTTATTGCCCTTGATGTGCTTGCAAAGTGTCAACAAGTACTCGCGCTTGACGACAGCACTATTCAAAACCAAGCAGTAAGTGGCGACAAAGTATTTAGCAATCCTGCCCCTACCCATCCCAAATTCGCCACTTTACCAAAACCTTTACAACAGCGCTTGCAAGGGTTTTACGGTCTACAGCTCGATAACTTATTAGAGCTAGCGCATGAGGATGATCTAGCGTATGTCACCGATAGCAATACCATTTGGGCAGAGCTGCGTTTTGCTGCACGCTTTGAACAAGTCATACATTTAGATGATTTACTACTGCGGCGGACGCGCTTAGGTTTGATCCTGCCGCACGGTGCGATGACACCGCTTATTAGCGCCAGACTCAAGCAAATCTGCCAGCAGGAGCTGGGTTGGGATGAGCAAAAATGGCAGCAAGAAGTCGCTCGCTATACCGAATTATGGCAACGTTATTATCATTTGCCTGCGGCTTAGTGCTTTTTATACCTACATTTAAGATACTTTAGGAGTTATGCTGTGCGGCTGGTATAAATTTTCCTTGCTTGCTGTGCGACTTCGTCACTTCAGAGGCTGCGCAAAATTCATCCCAGCAGCACATAGCAAATGTGTATCAGTTTTAACTAGAACTGAGTATAGTTAAGGACAACTATGACCGATAATTCTGCAAACCCGATTTATTTCTTAGCTATCGACAACGGTACCCAAAGCGTCCGCGCGCTTATCTTTGATCAATTCGGCAGCGAGATTGCCAAAGCTCGCGTGCCTATCGAGCCGTATTTCTCCGAACAGCCTAATTATGCCGAGCAGCACGCCGACTACTATTGGCAAAAGCTGACGGAAGCCTGCCAGCAATTATGGCAAAGCTGCGAGATTAAACCTGAACAAATCGCCGGCGTCAGTCTCGCCACCCAGCGCTATACCATGATTTGCCTTGATAAAGACATGCAGCCGCTACGCCCCGCTATCGTTTGGATGGATTTGCGCCGCGCTGAGACTGGTGATATTGGTTTTCTTGGTCCGCTGACCAAAATCATCGGCATGGGCGAATTAGTAAAAGACGCCCAGCAAAAAGCGCGCTGTAATTGGCTCGCGCAAAACGAACCTGAGATGTGGGCCAAGACCGCGCATTACGTCAACCTCTCCGCCTACCTCACCTATCAGCTTACTGGTGAACTTATTGACTCCAACGGTCACGCGGTTGGCTATTTGCCTTATGACTACAAAGCGCAAAAGTGGCTAAAGCCCAAAGACCTTAAATGGCGACTATTTAGCTGTACCCCTGAGCAAATGCCCAAAATCGTCCCGCCAAGCCAAACCCTCGGTGAGATAAGCGCCAAAGCTGCTGAGGACACAGGTATCCTAGAGGGCACACCCATGATTGCCGCTGCCAGTGATAAGGCCTGCGAAGCGCTGGGTGCAGCAGGTCTCGCCGCCGATACCGCTTGCTTAAGCTTTGGTACCACCGCTACCATCAATACCATCTCTACAGATTATGTCGAAATCCTCAAGCACATGCCCGCCTACACCGCCGCCGCCCCGCACTACTACAACCACGAGTACATGATTTATCGCGGTTTTTGGATGGTCAGCTGGTTCAAAGAGCAATTCGCCCACTACGAGCAACAACTTGCCAAAACCCAAGGCATCGACACCGAAAAGCTCCTCGATGCCGCCGTCAAAGACATTCCAGCAGGCTGTATGGGACTCATCATGCAGCCCTATTGGTCACCCGGCGTCCGTCATCCGGGGCTTGAAGGCAAAGGCGCGCTCATCGGTTTTGGCGATGTACACACCCGCGCGCACGTATACCGCGCTATCTTAGAAGGACTGGCTTACGAGCTTAAACTCGGCTTTGACACTATCGAGAAACGCACGGGCAAATCCATCAAACACCTACGCGTCTCAGGCGGCGGCTCCCAAAGCGACGCTGCCATGCAGCTCACCGCCGACATCTTTGCCATGCCCGCCTACCGCCCGCACACCTATGAGGCCACTGGCCTCGGCGCTGCCATCAACTGCGCGGTGGGTCTCGGCGTCTATCCCGACCACGCCGTAGCCAGCGACGCCATGACCCATTTAGGCGACGAGTTCGTCCCCATCGAAGCCAACGTACAACTCTATAAGCGTCTGTATAACGAGGTCTATCTCAAGATGTACGAGCGTCTAAAACCCTTATACCAAAGCATTCAAGACATCACAGGATACCCCGCCAAGTAGTCTGAGCAGGTTTGAGGTGTCGGCGTATTGGGAATGGTTAGAAGGTGAGGGATTTTGGCTGATAATATTGGGGAGCTAATCGCGCCTTTTGCTTGTATCTGTACCCCTAAGCGTGGCGGGCACTAACGGCTGATGGCATTCCTGTATTCTCGATACTACCCTCAGCCAAGTGCCCGCAACTCGCTTAGTCGCACAGGATACCGCGTCAGTCACGGCTAAAACGCGCCCCAAGGCGACTATCATTACTGTTTCATACGAACTACTGGTAATGCTCTATCAGCACCTCTAGCAAAATATTTGGAAAACATTACTTGTTCTTGTGGCATGGGCTGTACTCCGTAAATGCAACTAGTATGATAAAAAACATTGTCTTTATTAAACTCGGAAATAAAACCATAAGTTCTACACTCCGGTGCTTTCATAATTCCAAAGTATCTCTCAGAGACTGGATAACAAAGTAAACCACAAGACTCAACTAATTCATCAACAGTAGGTCTTAATTTAGGATCTATTAATAAACATTTTTTAATAAGATCAATTAATTGATGAGATAAAGTACTGAATTGTGGATTAGAAGTTACAAAATCTGGAAAATCAGCATAGTCTGCATTAAGGATACGACTTACCGCTCGCAAACCTGATCCAAATGGTCTATTACCAGTTAATAACTCATACATCATAGCGCCAAGAGACCATACATCTGTTTTAACACATACGTTTCTTGGAGTTTCAATTGCTTCAGGAGACATATATGGTAGTGCTCCCACTGCTGTTGCAGAAGCACTAATTGAGTCACTACCCCCTTCGGCTGCTTCAACTAATTCTTCAGCCGCCATTTTGGCAATACCAAAATCTGTAATTTTGACCTCTAATAAATTAAAACCACCTACAATCATTATATTCGTGGGCTTTAAATCTCTATGTATTACTCCCGCATGATGAGAAGCTGCTAGTCCTTTGGAAAGATAATGAAATAATCTTGCAACAATAAATGGGTCAACGTAGTCTACTTTTCTAAAAATAGTTTTAAATAAGTCTCCCCCATTCACTAGTTCTTCAATTAGATAAGCTCTGTTATCTACCTCTATATAGTCCAATGTTTTAGCCACATTTGGATGGTTTACTCTAGCTGCCACTACTGCACTTCTATGAAACCTTTTTTCGGCTGACGAATTCTTAGGCGTTTTTAAAGCTACTTCTCGATCAAGAGTCATATCAACCGATAAATAAACGAATTGCATACCACCTTCACCTAAAAACTCTCTTATAAGGTATCGATTATTGATTATATCTCCTGCATTATGAGGACCTATCATAAAGTAACCTCCGGACTTGATACATCAAAAGTCATAAAACTTCTTTCTCTAAAAGGACGATTTGAATTACCCAAGCCTATTACGCAAGAGCCTCCAATTTCATTGTTATTCTCTGCTTCAATGTTATTAATGTAAACCTCGCCTATCACGTTCTTCAGTACGAATCGAAGTCCATCGTAAAAGACCTCGAAACTACCTACTGCTCCATAACTTATTTTTACACTTCTTTTCGATGCATTAAGGACATAAGGTGTCTTACCATCAGATACTAAAATAGCTTGATGTTTATCAATAACTAAATATTCACTAATTTTCTCCTTAACCTCTTTCATGGAAGGTCTTTTTTTTGGATCTATATTCAAACACTGCTCGAAAAGGATTTTTAGAGTTGGATAACTATTTAAATAATCGCAATCGAAACAATTTTTAGGTGCTTTATTTGGCGGTATTTGTAATAAAGGCTGAGGAATATTTTTTGTAGCTAAATATAAAACTGTGATTCCAAAAGAATATACATCTATCGCAGAGGTAAAGCTTACCTTATCATTAGTATATAATTCTGGGGCAGAAAACCCTTGCGTACCTACAAAACCCATTGTCATGGCATTGAGATTAGAATCTCTTGATAATCCGAAATCAAAAATTTTAACAATACCTTCCTCATCTAATTTCATATTGTTCGGTTTAATATCTCTATGAATTATCCCAACGTCATGGATATCAGATATACCAGACGCAATCTGCCAAAGAGTTTTCAATAGATGAATATTAGACGTTACTTGAAAATCAGGATAGATAAGCTCTATGCCATCTATGTATTCCATAATAATGGCTTTCGGGCTATCATCTCTGATTAAATCGAAAATTTGAACAACATGTTTTGATCTTACTTGTAGCAATCCTTTTATCTCATCTTCTATTCTTTTCAAATCTTCGATGTATCTAATAGTTTTAATAGCTACTTTTCGACTTAAGTGCATATCATTACAGTAGAAAACTTCGCTAAACCCCCCATTTCCAGAATCACCATCGGGTATATATCTTGAAGGCAAAATATTTAAAATACTATTATTCAAAATCAATCCTCAGATTCGGTTGTTCTTCAATCTCATTAGAGACCTTTCTTTTTAAATTTCTATTACTATTTTTGTTATTTTTATCTTTTATATTATCAGAAAGTTTAGATTTGTCTTTAGAAGATATAGGTACTACATCAGAAACACTACTTTGGGGATTCTCCATCAACTTATTGCGGTGAGAGTTAAAGTCTGATTTATGAACAAACTGAATTTCCCCAAATGAATCCCAAATTTCTATTAACCCAGCGGAAACTTGGCTTTTTGAAGGATTTAAAGAAACTAAGTCATTTATGTTTACTACAAGAGCACTAGCGTTATCATGCCCTCCACACCATTTAGCTATTTTGATAAGTCGTTTAGCTGTTTCTTTAGAAGAAATATTGGAGGTAACAATCTGCCTAAATGTTTCACGAGAAATGTAATGAGTTCCGTCACTAGTTATTACTATCTTAGACATATTTTTAAGGCTAGGTATGTCTATGCTGTGTGGTTCTAGTTCATCACCCATGCCAATATACTGAAGCAACTGATGACTAGCTTCATTAGTCTCGGTGCTGTTCTTTAACTGTCCTGCAATAGTATCGTCTGTTGTAAGTTGTTTTAATACTTCGTTCCAAGTTATATATATTCTGCTATCTCCAACATTAATAGCTTCTATATTGCCTGTATTATCAATTATAAAAGCTGATAAAGTTGTTCCACTAGCACCTTGGTATATATTAAAAATACTATCATTAGTAACGTGTGCTGCTTCAGTCAAAATTATTTTCAAATCTGAACAACTATTGTTAACACAACTTGCAATAAAAGTAGAAGTTACAAGCTCTGCGCATGTTTTACCATCTACCATTCCTCCCATACCGTCACATAAAACACCTATTAATATTGAATTATTACTATCACGTTGAAATCTAACTAACGCTACTCTATCCTGATTCTCAACTCTTACTGAGCCTACATCAGTTGCTAAAGCAATAGGTAAGCCAGCTATTCTACTTACGCAGCTCGAGGATGCTTTTCTAGCCACCCACCTTTCAATTTGTCTTTTCAACTCATCATTTTCCATGAAATACTCATTTTTATATGATTGAATACTCTTTAATGTATATTACTATAAATCACTTATGTAACGTGAATTGTTACCTATAAAACTTTGTTGAACGTTTGAGTATAAAACTAAACCCCACCCCTAAAAGCAGCATAAACCCGATTTAATCCCTCACGCAGCAGAGCCTCAGGACAAGCCACATTAATACGCATTTTTAGATGGCCCTCGCGACCGTATTTGATACCAGAATTAAGCTCAACTTTAGCGGCTCGCAGTTTGTCATAAAGCGCCTGATTGTCCTCACCGTATGCCGAGCAATCGAGCCAAATCAAATACGACGCCTCAGGGCGCATCACCTTGATATCAGGCAAATGCCCTTTTAAGAAATCTATCGTGATCTCGATATTTTTTTCGATATAAGCCAGTACCTGTTCAAGCCACTCTCCGCCCTCTTCATAAGCACTTTGCATCACGGTATAGGCAAATAAATTCAGCTCGTATTCATCATTTAAGTTCTGCTGTTGGCTGATTTTTTTCAGTAACGTCTTATCTTTGACAAAGATCATCGAGCCTTTGATACCGGCCACGTTAAAGGTTTTAGTCATGGAGGTCAGGCTGACCACTTTGTGCGCGTACCCTGCCGCTTCTGCGAGTTTTAAAAATGGCGTAAATTTATAACCGTTTAAGGTTAAATCTTGATGGATCTCATCACTAACGATTGCTACATTATACTTTTTACACAGCGCAAGTAGCGCTTTAAGCTCGTCGGTTGTCCAGACGCGCCCGCCCGGATTATGCGGATTGCATAGCAGATACAGCTTTACTTTATGCTCGATAATTTTAGCTTCGATATCTTTTAGATCGAGTTGATATTTTCCCTCTACCTCCTCTAGCGCAGACATCACTAGCATGCGATTATTTTGCTTCACCTTAGTCATAAACGGCGTATAAATGGGATCATTGACCAGTACCGCATCGCCTACTTCAGTAAAAATATGCATCATTAGCGCAAGGCTTGGCACAACACCCGGCGAGAACAAGATGTTTTCATTATTTAGCTGCAAATCATAGCGACTACCATGCCAGTTAATAATCGCTTTATACAGAGCTTCAGTCGGTTTGGTATAGCCCAAGATGCCGTGATTCACTATCCGCTGTAAGCTAGTCAGAATAGGCGGTGCCGCTTTAAAGTCCATATCTGCGACCCATAGCGCAATGGTATCGTCGCTATAGTGCCATTTAATTGACCCTGTATTGCTTCTATCGATTATCTCATCAAAATTATATGGCATTGGCATTCTCCTTTATATCAGTGAATAGCGAGTGTGTTTTTAGGCTATAACCGCTCATTCGTCAGCTTAAACAACCTTTGAGAGTTTAACACTATCATTACTTGCATGATGCGCAAGAATTAGTGTTACATTACTGTGGCGGACTCCACATCTCATCAGTTTATCGATGCCAGAGTACGCTGATAGTGTACTATTTATAAGATTTTGGCACTTGCCAAAACCACTACCTGAGCCAAGATGGCTTATTTAAAAGGACTTAAAATTATGAAAATGGACTTTTCACGACGCTCTGCACTCAAGATTAGCGTGCTGACTTTAGCAATCGCAGGCGTCGCTTCATGCTCCAATATGACCACCGCTGGCAAATCTCAAGCGATGACTGCCAGTACTACCAGCAGTACGGCCCTCATTTTGGGTAATAGCGCCATCTCTACTGGCACCAACGACACCGTTGCTATCGGTAATATGGCGAACGCTGGTCTTAATTCAGCGACAGCTGTCGGCGGTCAAGCCAACGCCGCAGGTCTCGGCTCAACCTCTGTCGGTTGGCAATCAAAAGCCACTGCCGAACGCGCACAAGCCTTTGGTCATCTCGCTAATGCAAGCGGCGTACGCGCAACCGCTGTCGGTGAAGCGGCTATGGCGGGCGGTACCAACGATACGGTCGCTGTCGGTAACAAAGCCAATGCAGGTCTAAACTCAGCAACGGCTGTCGGTGGTGAAGCCAATGCCGCAGGTCTCGGCTCAACCTCTATCGGCTGGCAGTCCAAAGCCACTGCCGAGCGCGCGCAAGCTTTTGGTCATATCGCCAATGCTAGTGGCGTTCGTTCAACCGCAGTCGGTGAGGCGGCCGCCGCACAAGGGGCAAACTCGGTAGCTGTAGGTAACAAATCTATGGCAGGCGGCATGAACAGCATCGCTATCGGCAACGGCGCGATGGCAGCAGGCAATAACCAAGTCGTCCTAGGCAGCGCCGGACAAGTACAATCGAGCACCGCATCACAGTCGGGTACGGTCAGAATCGTGACTATCGATGACAACGGCACTTTGGGCACGATGCTGGTTGACTACTACAAATCCGCTCGTTAAACCATCACTGGATAATATTGGCACAGCTGTAAATCAGATTAAATAAAATAATGAGACCTCGCTATGGCGGGGTTTTTTTGGCTTGCACGATTATATTTTCTATTGATAAAAGTACACGCCTTAAGAATATAAATAAAGGTCTATCAATAGGGCGTGTTGAACATTCAACCATGGCACTGCTGATCGCTAAAATGGTTCCAGACACGGCGCAAGTCGAAGATAATGTCTAGACCTTAGCTAGACTTGCAACACAGTATGGGGCAATTTTAGCATCAGCCTGAAAGGACAGGACTCTTTTTTGCCGCTCCTTTGATAAAAATAGACGCTTAGAATAACTAAACTTACTATTTTTATCTTTGAATCGACTAAAAAATAGTCTCTGTCAGTGCGTATTTGTGAATGTTCAACACGCCCTAATATTTATAGATAAATCAATAGCTTTTACTGCGTATCTTACTCAAAAGTAGTAGTAGCAAATTCGTTTTCTAGACGGTTTAGAGACATCTTTTGACCATCATTGTTTATTCGTCGGCTTAAATGACCTTTTATAACCTAATCTTATTATTAGTTAAATCATAGTTAAAAATTAGTGTTATCTTCGAGATGCAAACTCTATGCTTTATTTATGACAGAGGATGTTGATATTGCAAGGATTGTGACCTATTAGCATTGACCAAACTACCCACCAAGCCATAAGGCTTTTTTAAAAGGATTTAACACTATGAAAACGGACTTTCTTCCACACTCAGCGCTTAAAATTAGTGCTCTAACCTTAGCTATTGCCGCCGCTTCTTTAAGTGCTAACACTGTTATGGCAGCTGAATGTCAATTAGACAGCGGTGATGCAGGTGGCGCGACCAGCTTCGGCACAGACGCTCTAGCTTGTGGCCCTAACACTAGTGCCTTTGCTGACAATGCCACCGCCGTCGGTCAAAACTCATTCGCGTCAGATGAAAACGCTATAGCAATCGGTAACACTGCCTTTGCCTCGTTTGAAAACGCTATCTCAATTGGTGCCAACTCTCAAGCTGACGGTGTTGATGCCGTCGCGCTTGGCGGCGGTGTGTCTGAAGATGGCTCGCGCGCCGGCGCACAAGCCTTGGGCAACTCAACGACCGCCATTGGCGGTGAGAGCTTGGCAAACACTCCTGGTGCAACCGCCTTAGGCTGGCAGGCAGAAGCGTCTGGCGCTATGGCTACCGCAGTCGGACATCAAACGACCGCATCAGGCGCTCAAAGTTTTGCTGGCGCTGAAGATGCGGTGGCGTCTGGTACCAATGCGGTGGCTATAGGTAACACTGCCATCGCTTCAGGCGACGACGGCGTGGCAATCGGCGGTGATCGCTCAGGCGAGCGTGCGACGACGGCTTCAGGTACATCTTCTACTGCTATCGGCGGACAAGCGCAGGCCACCGCTGCAGGGACCACCTCTATCGGCTGGCAGTCAGAAGCTACAGCTGAGCGTGCACAGGCATTTGGTCATTTAGCATCAGCTCAAGGTGTCCGCTCACTTGCTATCGGTGAAAATGCCGATGCACAAACTGACCTGTCTACTGCTATCGGTAATGAGTCAATTGCCAATGGTACAGACGCTTTGGCAATTGGTGATACTGCTCGTGCAACTGGCAACTCAACCACTGCAGTCGGCGGTGAGTCATCTGCTAGTGGTCCTGGCGCTACTGCTATTGGTTGGCAAGCGGTTACTCAAGGCAATCGTTCAACAGCGCTTGGGCATCAGACTTCCGCAATTGGTGTGCAATCAGTCGCCGTTGGTGAAGATGCAACGGCTACAGGCAATGGTGCCATCGCTATTGGTGGCAACAACGACGCAAACAACGATGGAGATTTGGACGAAGACGGTGTTGGATCAAATGCCAATGGTAATGATGCTGTGGCTATTGGTGCTGGTGCTAGTGCTCAAGGTAACTCTACGACTGCTGTAGGCGGCGAATCAGTTGCTACGGGTGCTGGCGCAACCGCCATCGGTTGGCAGTCAGGAGCAAACGCTGAGAGAGCGCAAGCTTTTGGTCATTTGGCTCAAGCAAATGGGGTAAGGTCGCTAGCAGTAGGCGAAGCGGCTACCGCTGGCGGCGATAACGACACCGTCGCTATCGGTAATACCGCGAACGCTGGTAATAATTCAGCGACAGCAGTCGGTGGTCAGGCCAATGCAGCAGGTCTAGGTTCAACCTCTATCGGTTGGCAATCAAAAGCCACTGCTGAGCGCGCGCAGGCCTTTGGTCATCTCGCCAATGCGAGCGGTCTACGCTCTACTGCTGTTGGTGAGGCCGCTGCTGCTAGTTCAGACAATGCGGTCGCTATCGGTAACAACTCAGTCGCCTCAGGTCTCGATGGTGTGGCTATTGGTGGAGATAGAAGCGGGGTTCGTCAAACGACGGCTTCTGGTACGTCCTCAACCGCTATTGGCGCGCAAGCTCAAGCGACACAAGCAGGCGCAACCGCAGTCGGTTGGCAGTCGACTGCCAGCGCTGAACGCGCACAAGCCTTTGGTCACTTGGCGTCGGCAACTGGCGTACGCTCTACCGCAGTCGGTGAGGCGGCAGCAGCAGGTGGTTTAAACAGTATCGCTATCGGTAATCAAGCATCTGCCGCAAACGATAACCAGATTGCTCTTGGTGGAGCAGGTCAAATTCAAGCCAGTACCGCTTCACAGTCAGGGTCGACTAACATTGTTACTACCGACGCCAACGGTACTTTGGGCGCAAGCGTCGCTGTAGACTCACTGGCTACTGCCAATCAGCTGGCTAATACCAACTCCCAGCTTGCCAATACCAATACGCAAGTGGCTAATCTAGGAGTAGCATCTGCTAATAACTCCAGACAGATTAGTGATCTGCGTAGCGAGTACAATCGTCATGAAGACCGCTTGGATGAAGCCGAAGACGGCATCGCTATGGCCTTAGCGCTTGAGACCCCAGTCATCCCCTCAGGTAAACGCTATGCTATGACCTTTGGTACCGGTTATTATAATAATGGCTCAGCGCTAAGCACCTCTTTTGCTGGGCGCGTCAGTGATAGTATGACCATCTCAGCTGGTGCCGGCGTCGGGCTTGATACTGGCAAAGTGGGCGCACGTGGCGGCGTGACTTTTGCTTGGTAGACAAAGTTAATATCATTTAACCCGATAAAAAAAGCCCTGCAATTGCGGGGCTTTACGTTGATTAAAGGCGTTTAGTAAGTGCTTATTTCTATTTAGCAGTCACTTATAAAGCTCAGTTCTCCTCTTTTTAGTTACTGCTATCAAACCCTATATTCTAAAACCCAACTGTCATTTTCCAGTAGATAAGTACCGCGCTCATGCTAAAGAACGAGCCGATTGTCGAGACGATGACGATAAAAATAGGGGCAGTGATATTAATAATGTCTAACATGGTAATCATTGCCCTTGATGTCATAAAGCAATTTTAGAATAAATATAAGTCGAAGCTCTAGCGCCCTTTAAACTCTGCCTCGCGTCTCTCAACCATCGCCATCGCGCCCTCTTTGGCATCTTCTGAATGAAACAGGTGCGGTAGATAGCCATGAATATTCGCCAGTGCTACTTTTGCACCATTACGACTGGCATCTTGTGCTGAGGACAGTAGCCCTTGTACGCCGAGTGGTGCGGCGGTGCAGATCTCTTGCGCTATCGTTAGTGCGCGCTCATACTCTTCACCATTCGGCACCACTTCGCTGACCAAATTGAGTCTATCTGCGGTTTGCGCATCGAAGTTCTTGCCAGTCAGCAAATACGGCATGGCTTTTTGCCAGCCAGCCGCCGCGACAAATCTGACCGTCGCGCCGCCAAATGGCATGATACCGCGCTGGACTTCCATTTGTGCAAAGTTGCAGTTGCTACTAGCAATAACCACATCACTATTTAGCATCAGCTCAATGCCAGCGGTAAAGCAAGTGCCTTGGATGGCGACGACGACGGGTTTGCTGCGTAATTTACCACCGATGCCCCACGGGTCAATTTGCGTCTCATCAAATTCAAACGCGCCTTTGTCCCATTTATCTTGTAGCTCCATGAGATCAAGGCCTGCGGTAAAGTGCTCGCCATGAGCGAAAATGAACGCACAGCGTAGATTATCGTCGTTGTCATATTTAGTAAGTGCTCTAGAGAGCTGCTTAATCATATGGCTGTCAAAGGCATTGCGCTTATCGGCGCGATTAAGGCCAATAAGGCAGATAGTGCCGTCGGTCTCATAGGTAATGCGAGGGTTAATATTATTGATATCGTTTTGGGTAGTCATAGCCTGATCCTTTGTGTTAATGAGTATTGTGAGTGATAGCAGAGGGTAATATGATAAACAATGTGATAAGAAGTTACTTTCAATATAGCCACCCCCACTCTATAACACAAGCAGCAAAGCCATTATCAATATAAGTTGACCTGATTTATGATAGCTGCCACTATTATGCAACTTGTAACCCTTATTAGAGCGCGTTATGGAATTTTGGCACGGTTTTCTGCTTATCACTAGCGTACATTTGCTAGCGGCCGCCTCGCCTGGCCCTGATTTTGTTTTAGTTTCACGTGAAACGTTAACCAAAGGTCGGCGTACCGGGATAATTTGTAGTTTAGGAATTACCTTAGGCCTATCGATTCATATTATCTACTCAGTATTAGGACTGGCGACTGTGATTGCACATTCGCAGCCATTACTCACTGCTATTAAATGGTTGGGTGGGGCATATCTGATTTATCTCGGTTGGCAGGGGATTAGCGCTAAGCCAAAACATCCAACAGTGACAGTAGATACTCATTCAGCAGAGCAATCTACTGTATCACTAGCGCAGAACACAACTGCAGCCGAATCTACCTTTGCCACCCTACGCCGTGGTTTTTTCTGCAACGTCTTTAATCCAAAAGCGCCTGTGTATTTCGTGGCGATATTTACTCTCGTATTATCACCCGGTATCCCGCTTTGGCAACTGGCCATTTATGGCGTGTGGATGATGGTGTTACAGATGGCATGGTTTAGCACTGTGGTGATGCTACTCTCTATTCCAACAATTTTGCGCCGTTTTCAGCGTTTCGAGCACTGGATAGATCGTATATTAGGTAGCGCGATGATTGTATTAGGCTTAAACCTTATTTTCCGCAGCCGATAAGCGCTTTGCTATTGATGAAATCTGCTAAACTAATCGGTTATATTCACACATAGCCTACTATTATGACCAATTTCTCTTCTAGAAACAGCAGTCCAAAACATAGAAACAGATCCCCAGCAACCGCGAAAAAGCTGGGGCAATTACATCCGCGCAATCCGCATCAAGGTCGCTATGACTTTGCAGTATTGACGCGTGCCTTACCTGAGCTTGCCAAGTATACGATTACTAACCCTAAGGGCGAGCCGACGATTAATTTCTCTGATGCCAAGGCCGTACGTGTGCTCAATCAAGCACTGCTCGCGCATTATTATGGCGTCAAGTTTTGGGACATCCCTGAGGGCTATTTGTGCCCGCCTATTCCGGGACGTGCCGATTATATTCACTACATCGCCGACTTGCTCGCGCAAACGACCCATGTGAGTAGCGACAATAGCCCGCCGATGGGCAAAGATATTCATGCGCTCGATATCGGCACCGGTGCCAGTGCCATCTACCCTATTATCGGTAGCCAAAGCTACGGTTGGCGTTTTACTGCTAGCGACATTGATCCGGTATCAGTCAACACCGCTACGGTTATTAGCCAAGCTAATCCCAAGCTAAAAAGTGCGATTAAGGTCAAGCTACAACCTGAACCGAAGTATATCTTTAAAAATATAATCGGTCGCCAAGATTATTTTGATGTCGTGGTCTGTAACCCACCGTTTCATGCCTCATTAGAGGAGGCGATGGAGGCTAATAGCCGTAAGCAGCATAATTTGCAAAGACATCGCGGCAAGAATGAAAGCGTGCAAATCAGTCGTCACTCAACCAAATCTGGCAATGCAGCACAAAACCTAAACTTTGGCGGTCAACATAAAGAATTATGGAGTGAGGGCGGCGAGATTGCTTTTTTGACTAAGATGATTAAAGAGAGTAAAGATTTTGCTGAGCATGTCGGCTGGTTCACAAGCTTAGTGTCCAAGTCTGAAAACGTGAAACCTTTGCAGCAATTATTAAAGCAAGTAGATGTGGCACAGATGCGCATTATCGAGATGAGTCAAGGTCAGAAGAGTACGCGAGTATTGGCTTGGCGTTTTAATATAGATGAAGCTGAATAATGTCAGCATGAAACAGTTTTTAGTTTATGGCCCAATTATAGTTCCACATGAAACCATGTTGGTATCTTCCCTAAAAATTGTTTCACGTGAAACAAAAAATCCCATTCTAATAGTAGAATGGGATTTTTTATCCTACCATCAAAATGGATTGATTAGCTAAAAAACATCATTTTTAAACCAATAGCAATAAGCACCACCCCGCCTAATGCTTCCGCTTTATCCTCTAGCCAAACTCCTGATTTTTGACCTAAATATATCCCAAAAAAACTAAAGACAGCAGTTACTATGCCAATAATTAAACAAGCCAACCCAGCGTTTAAAAGCAACAAGTTAAGCGTAAATCCTGCCGCCATCGCATCAATACTAGTCGCAATTGCTAAAGTAAACATAGTGCGTTGACTAATAGTGTTTTTTCCATTATTTATGACAGTAACTGCATCATTAGCATCGACTTCTATATGGAGCGCCCTCTCTACGGTACCCTCCTCGCCGCCTACGAATACGTCGTAAAGCATTTTTCCGCCGAGTAGGATAAGAATAGTTCCACCAATCCAAGGCGCAGTAGCAGCGAGCCATCCTAACAGTGCCGCCCCTAACCAGTAACCGATAAGGGGCATGACGCCCTGTGCAATACCAAAATACAACGCGGCGTAAATAGCTAAGCGTAATAGATAATAGCGACTTTGCTGTTGATTTTTTGCGCCTAAACCAATGGCTACAGCAAATGCATCCATTGCTAAAGCTGTAGCTAGTAAGATAATTTCAATCATTTCACTCTTCGTTCATTAATAGGTACATCTCATATAGGTTTCACATGAAACGAAAAAGTCATCTTGCGAGCAAGATGACTTTTATTATAAATAAATATTAAACAAAGTTAGATATCTAAGTTAGAAACCGTCAACGCATTCTCTTCAATGAAGACACGACGTGGCTCGACATGATCACCCATTAGGCAAGTAAACATATGATCAGCAGCGATAGCATCCTCGATAGTCACGCGTAGCATCCGGCGATTCTCTGGGTCCATCGTGGTATCCCAAAGCTGATCGGCATTCATCTCGCCCAGACCTTTATAACGCTGAATAGCCAAACCGCGGCGCGCATCTAGCATCATCTGCTGCCATAGATAATCAAAGTCGCGTATCGGAATATCCTTAGTTGTGCCACTACCCGCTTCCCGGCGAATAAAGGCGCTATCTTCTAATAAGGTATTCCACTCCGCTGATAAACGCAGCAGCTTGCTATACTCACCTGAGTTGATAAAGCTAGCATCAAGCAGATAATGATGAGCGAGCTGATGCACATAAATAGTGACTCGCGGTAGCCACTGGGCTTTGTTCGATATCATCTCACTGTTAGGAGCGGATTGAGTCTCACCTTCCATCTCTAGCTGCGGCTCTGACTGCGCATTCATGCCTAATAGATCAGCAGTGACCGCATCCGTAGCGGCTGAAACTGGCGCATGAATATCGACCAATTCAATCTCTGGGCTCAACCCATCACCAAATTGGTTCAGCTGGGTTTGTAGCTGCGCCTGCCACTCCTCCATCGCTGACTTATCATAAGTCATATCGGTACTCAGCTTCGGTGTATGCGTTAGCGCATCTAACAACGTCGCTGGGAAACGAATTTGCAAGCGGGCTTTTATCAGCTGCGTTTGGTTATAATCATTGAGCAGCGTTTCTAATGCTTGTCCAGTGATTGCTGGCGCATCTTCACTGACGTGCAACTTAGTATTATCAATCGTCGAGGACAATAGATAAGCTTTTAGCGCTTCATCATCTTTAAGGTATAGCTCTTGACGACCTTTTTTGACTTTATAAAGTGGCGGCTGCGCGATATAAATATAACCGCGCTCAATGAGCTCAGGCGTTTGACGGAAGAAGAAGGTTAATAACAACGTCCGAATATGCGAACCATCAACGTCCGCATCAGTCATGATGATGATTTTGTGATAGCGAACTTTGTCCGGATTGTACTCATCAGGGCCGATACCACAGCCAAGCGCGGTAATTAAGTTACCTACTTCCGCAGAGGAAAGCATTTTATCAAAACGTGCGCGCTCAACGTTGAGGATTTTACCTTTAAGCGGCAAAATCGCTTGCGTCTTACGGCTACGACCTTGCTTAGCACTACCGCCAGCAGAGTCACCTTCCACTATGTACAGTTCTGACAATGCCGGATCTTTTTCTTGGCAATCAGCAAGTTTACCGGGCAGACCAGCGATATCGAGTGTCGTCTTACGACGGGTCATCTCACGCGCTTTACGCGCCGCATCACGGGCACGCGCAGCATCGATAATCTTACCGGCGATAGCTTTACCTGCACTTGGGTTCTCTAATAAGAAATCATTGAATTTGTCGTGCATCGCCGATTCAACTGCAGATTTTACTTCGCTTGAAACTAGCTTATCTTTAGTCTGACTAGAAAACTTTGGATCAGGAACTTTAACAGAGACAATAGCCGTTAGACCTTCACGCGCGTCATCACCTGTAGCGGTAACTTTCTCTTTTTTGAATAAGTTTTCGCGATCCATGTAGCTGTTGAGCACACGGGTCAAGGCTGAGCGGAAACCTGATAAATGGGTACCGCCATCGCGCTGCGGAATATTATTGGTGAAGCACAATACCTTTTCGTTATAAGTATCGGTCCATTGCAATGCCACTTCGACCGCGATACCGTCGTCTTGCTCGCTGGTGAAATGAAAGACGTCATTGATGCCGTCTTTGCCAGCATTGATGTAGCTGACAAACTCAGACAAACCGCCTTTGTGCTCAAACTCATGACGCTTATCGATGCGTTCATCAGTTAGGACAATGCGCACACCCGAATTTAGAAAAGAAAGCTCACGCAGACGCTTAGCTAAGATATCATATTCAAAGATAGTACCCGTAAACACATCACTACTTGGATAAAAGCGGATTTGGGTCCCTGTCTTATCCGTGGCTTCCATTTGCTGGATTTCACTATCAGGTACACCGTCAGTATAGGTTTGCTGATAATGATAGCCTTCACGCCAGATATTCATCTCCAGCTTTTTGGATAGTGCGTTGACTACGGACACCCCTACCCCATGTAGACCGCCTGAGACTTTATAGCTATTATCATCGAACTTACCGCCCGCATGTAGCACCGTCATAATGACCTGCGCCGCTGATACGCCTTCCTCAGGGTGAATATCGACAGGAACGCCGCGGCCATTATCGCTGACACTGACCGACTCATCTTCATGAATGACGATATCGATCTGGTCACAATGACCGGCGAGTGCCTCATCGATAGAGTTATCGACAACCTCAAACACCATATGATGCAGCCCAGTACCATCATCGGTATCGCCGATATACATCCCTGGACGCACGCGCACCGCCTCAAGTCCGCGCAAAACACGAATGTCCTTAGAGCTATAATCAGAAGGCAAGCCTTCAGGCGTTATAGTATCGAGTATATTGCTCTCAAGCGTACTGTCTAAACTAGCTGTGTCCAACTGCTCGTTATCGATAGGTAATGAGTCACTCATGTGCATTCCTTAATCAAGCCGTGATCAGCTAATAATCGTGAGCTAGCTTTATATAACTCGATACAAAACTAGCATATCTACTAAAACATCTTAGATTTCAATTTTTACTGTGGAACGTTACTCCCGCAGCAATATTATCAATAATTTAGTGCCTGATTGATAATAAAAAGTATGAAATAAAAGTTACAGAATAGTCGCTGAAAATAGGGCAAATATAAAGCCTTATTTTAACATTTTTTTGGCTGTAAGTCACTGTTTACTGGCTATTTATGGCTAAATCATGAGTGAAATTGAAGATAATTGCTCGATTGGAGTAAAAACAATTTAAAGCTACAAATCATAGAACAAAATACGCCAAATTATGTTATTAATAACAAGAATTTCGCTCTGTATCACCTAAAAAACGATTAGCTCATACGAGTTTAATTGACTTAATAAAAGTAACTTAATTAAAATGGCTTAGATATCCTTGTTTCATGTGAAACTTATTAGGAGATAACCAATACCGATTGACTATAGGTAACACATCCGCCGTCAAGCTGGTCATAAACACCTGACAAGGCAGCTTGGCTAAAGTAGAAAGCAGAATATCTATTGCTCTATCGTCTAACTCAGCGGTGATATCATCTAATAGTACGACTGGTGTCGTTGTAGTATAGCTATCGGTTTGCAAGTTTTGGCTGACCGATTCTTCAGTAGGGACATCGTTGAGCAATAGTGGTAATTGCGATAGACGTAATGCGGTGATAAGTAGCTTCTTTTCGCCGCGAGATAAGACGTTCGCGGCTTGCTCCTTTAACGTAGGTAGCTTTTGCTCTTTTGACGTGGACGGCTTAGTTGTATCTGTCTGGTACTCCGCTGCAGCTTTTGACTGTTCATCTCTTACACCCATGTCACTCTGGGAGCGCCAATGCACATGAATATCAGCACGGTGACTACCGATACGAGTATAGCCAAGCTGCAGATCTTGGGCTAGACGCTCTTCTAACTGTACATCTAGTGGTGTCGTGACATCGTAGCCGGCATGGTAGCTTAGACTGATTTGCTGAGCGTAGGACGGTAACAGCTGCGCTATACTTTTTTCAAAGTAAGGCTGCCAAGCTAGAAATACCTGCTCACGATAATGATGAATAAGCGCAGCATGATTAGCCAGTCCTTTATTCCAAGACTTCAGCTCTGCTAATTGCACTTGTGTTAGGCTCTTGCTTTGTTTAAGCAGACTGTTGCGCTGTTTTAGGAGGCGCTGATAGGCTACCCACTGCGGATGAAAACCTTGTTTCATGTGAAACACTAACCAATCGAGTAGCTGACGACGACTAGCACTCCCCTGCTCTAGCATATCCATTGATGAGGGATCTATCAATAACGTTGGCAGCTGTTCGGTGAGAATACTTTGGTTATAAACGGTACTCTGATTGAGACGTAAAATGGTAGTAGCATCAGTCTGCTTTTGGATCGCCAGGCTAGTATCATCGCTCAAAGTGGCATGTACCGTGGCTGATGGTCTATGGTGCTGAACATAGCGCTTAGGCTGACTGTGACGAAAGCTTTTACCACGTGATAATAAGAATATCGCCTCTAACAGTGAGGTTTTGCCACTACCATTTTCTCCAATGATGACATTACATGCTGCTGCTTGCAGTTTGACTTGCTGAAGATTGCGTAAGTCTGTCGCTTGTAAACGTTCAATCATAATGATTACGAAAGCCTTATCGAGCTTAGATACGCATCGGCATAATGACATATTGATGAAACTCGTCGCCCAGTTGGTTGACTAGCACCGAGGCGTTAGACTGACTCATATGCATTTGTACATCGCCTTGAACTACGCCCAAGACATCTTGTAAATAAGCGGCGTTAAAAGACAGCTCCATAGGCTCACCTTGATACTTCGCCTGTATCATCTCCACCGCTTCATCTTGCTCGGCATTATTAGCCCTTATCTCAACCATACCGTCGCTAGCGAAATTAAATACTACTCCGCGTGATTTCTCATTACTCAAAATTGCCACCCGGCGCAGTACATCAGTCATTTTTTCTTGACTAAACAAGGCTAACTTATCGGTATTACTAGGCATAACTCGGCGATAGTCGGGAAACTTACCATCAATTAGACGCGCAGTAAAAGTTACCATCAAGTCCGTGCTCACTTGCCCGGCGCTATCAACCTCACCAAACGGTAGACTAACTTGCAAAAACTCACGACCGAAACTTAAAGTGACGGCGTTATCTCTATCCCCTAGCATCTTACCAAGCTCAGTGGCCAAACGCTCTAGCTCAATCACCGCCTTGCGTGGCAGTATCGCTTGCATACTTAAGTCGCTATCAATATCGATCACACTACGCGCTAGCGCTAATCGGTGACCGTCAGTCGCTACTGTGGTTAGCTGCTGCTGTGACACATCAAAAAGCATACCGGTCAAATAATAGCGTACATCTTGGATTGCCATCGCAAACTGGGTTTTATGAATAAGATCTATCAGACGGCTACGGCTAATCGTCAAGGCGGTGATATTTTCAGGGTTACCTAAGCTTGGATAGTCTTCGCTTGGTAGAGTCCCTAAAGTAAAGCGGCTTTTGCCACTTGTCAGTAAGCAGCGCTCGTTCTCTTGCGTAGTCAGATTGATCTGCGCTTGAGCCGGTAACGATTTGCAAATATCTTTTAGCTTCATCGCTGGCAAAGTCGTTGTGCCCGCTTCGATACAAGCGCCAGCAGGCAACTTAAGCGTAGATGTCAGCTCAACCTCTAGATCCGAAGCGGTGAGTACCAGCTCAGAGTCAGAGAGTTGTAGTTTTATATTACCCAAAATCACCATATTATGACGCTTATCGGCGGCCTTAGCGATTAAGTTAATAGCTTTTAATAACGACTCACGATTAATCGATAATTGCATGCTAGGTACTCTTATTTTTTAGGAAATCTGTTTTTTAGGAGTTTAGGCTTAAAGTGACGTCATTAAGACATCTATCCTTAGAATAGCCTTAAGTTTGAGCGATTAAATAGTACTTATTATAAACTATATTTAGCTACTAAAATACCGCGCTACTATTTGGTCTTATTCGGCTTGTTGGTCTTATCCAGCTTGCAGCATCATTGCTAGCGCTTTGTAGTCTTTATCTACCGTAGGATCTTCAGCACGTAATTGCGCCACTTTTTCACAGCCATGCATGACCGTTGTATGATCGCGACCACCAAAAGACTGACCTATATCTGGGTAACTATCGCCTGTTAGCTCACGAGATAACGCCATCGCTATTTGCCGCGGCCTGGCGATACTACGAGTGCGTTTGCGGCCCATCAGATCCTTCACACTGATATCGTAGTACTCGGCCACAACTTTGCGAATATTATCCATATTAACCGCTTGTACCCGCATAGCGACGATATCTTTGAGTGCATACTGTACCATCTCAAGCGTCACTGGGGCACCAGTCAAGTTGGAGTTGGCAAATACCTGATTTAGCGCACCTTCCAACCTTCTCACGTTAGAGACCACATTTTGTGCGATAAATAAGGCGCATTCTTTCGGTAATGTCATACCAAAAGAAGCCGCCTTTCTTTGTAAGATCTGTACGCGAGTATCAATCTCAGGTGGCTCCACAGCGACTGTCAGACCCCAAGAGAACCTTGAGCGAAAGCGTTCATCAAATTCAGTCATTTGTGAGGGATGTCGATCTGAGGCCAGAATGAGCTGTTTATCGCCACTAGTAAAATCAGCAAATAATGTCAAAAACTCATTACTGCTTTTCGTCTTTCCAGCCAACACATGAATATCATCAACAATTAATAAATCAACTTTTTTAATTTTCTTTTTAAAATCTTCTATTTTATTATTTCTTAAAGAATAAACTAATTGATTAATAAATTTCTCAGAAGTGAAATAATAAAAACTTCTATTATTTTTTACGTAGCGCTGAGCAACAGAGTGCATTAAATGCGTTTTTCCTAAACCTGAAGGTCCATATATAAATAAAGGATTATGTCTATTTTTTGATTGACGCTTACTCAGCTCATAACAAGCCTTATAGGCGAGGTTGTTTGACTTGCCAGTGACAAAGGTTTCGAAAGTGAAATCAGGATTTAAATAGCTAAGAGACTTTGCATCAGCAGAGTCATTTGACGCTGCATATCGTTGGTTATTTCCAGCATCTACTTTAGGGTCAGAACTAAAGTTACTGGTATTATTTTTTGGTGACGCTGGGGTAGGGGAGGAGAGATTATGCTCATTAGTAAACAAAGAATCTACTGTTTTAGTATGATTGCCGTTATTGCTATCCGCAGCACCTTGTATGTGGCTTTGATCCTCATTTTGATTTCTCTGATTAGCATTGTCGACACGGACCACCACGTCCAGAATATTGCCTTGACTGTGCTTAGCTACCAATTGACGAATGTCTTCTAAATGGTTCTTTTTGATATAAGAAACAAAATAATCGTTGGGCGCTCTGATGACTAGTGTTTGTGCTTCTTCATGAGCGGATAAAGGTCTTAACCACATCGTAAAGACATTATCTTTAACATGATAACGCAGGTCATCCAAGCATTTATCCCAAAGTGTCGCCGTGTCTATCATAAAAAACTAACCTCATTAGCTAGTACTAGGTAAGTATCATAGCGCTTGTATTTATAATAATAGCAGTCTTTATAGCCCAAAAATTTAGCGACTACTGCCCAATAAGGACCGATATCTACAGCCTGCATAGTAAGAATTTAAAGTGAGATTTTGCTATAAATCTTAGTAAAGTAAGACCGCTAATCTATCATAAATAGCCTGTGGATAACATCCTGTTTTTTGGGGATAAGCCTGTGGATAGTTTTGGGGATAACTTCATAAGCTAAGTTACCCACATTTCATCCCCAAGTTGTCCACAGGGTTACCCATAGTCTAATGGGTTGATAATTAAGCATTATATCGACTTATCCGCAGAAATTTGGGGTCCCAATAACAACAATACTTATATATATTAATAGTTAATTATTATAGAGAACGATAAAGTCTGTGGATAACTTTTCTAAAACTCAACAAGAAGTGATAACAACAAAAGCAACTAAAAAACAAATGAGTTGCTTGTTAAGGGGTTAATTTACAACCTGTTCTAATTAAACTAGAAAAGTAAATTTAGCATTCTTTGTCATTAGCGATTGGCTATAATTGACCCTGCTAGTAAAACAGTTCATTAGTTCGTTGACCTAAATATGCGAGAATGGTATAATCCTGCATTATTTTGAATTTAGTCCATTATTTTGATAGGTGAGTTATGAAACGTACATTCCAACCCAGCGTGATCAAGCGTAAACGTACTCACGGTTTCCGTGCACGTATGGCAACGAAAAAAGGCCGTCAAGTATTGGCACGTCGCCGCGCTAAAGGACGTCATCGTCTTACTGTGTAATTGGCAACTAACCTCAGCTATTGATTATAACTGAGAGATAGCCATCTATTAAAAGCGCCCATATAGGCGCTTTTTTTGTCTCTATATTTTGTACTTTATGATTCTTAACTTCTTTTTGTAGCTCCTTTTATGTGACTACTAGCTCTTATTACAGGCTCTACTATGTCCAATACACTTTTAGCTACCAACAGCTATCATTTTACCAAAGAGCAGCGTCTACTCACTCCAGCGGCTTTTCGTGAGGTATTTGATGCTCCTGAGCGTAAATTGCATCAAAGTCATCTCATGGCTTTTGTACGTAGCAATACTTTACAGCAGCCACGGGTTGGGATGGCGATCACCAAGCGCAAGGTACCCACTGCGGTGAGCCGTAATCTAGTCAAACGTTTAATCCGAGAAAGTTTTCGTAATCAAGCAGCTAATCTAGAAAATAAAGATATTGTTTTTATAGTTAAAAAATCTATAAAAGAAATGGAAAGTAAAGAGATAAAAAAAGAAATAAATAGTATTTTAAAAAAAATAGAAAAAAATAAAAATGAATTTATATAAAATAATAATTAATAAAACTATGTATTTTTTTTTATTTAATATTATTAATCTATATCAAAAGATAATAAGCCCAATATTACCAGCACGCTGCCGCTATTACCCCACTTGTTCAAATTATGGCAAGCAGGCGTTAGCTTGGCATGGTGTTTGGAGTGGGGGTTGGCTGTTGATAAAGCGTCTTGGTCGCTGTCAGCCTTGGGGTGGACATGGCGTTGATTTTGTTCCTGTTCCATTAGCTAGCTATCATTACAAACCCTTTTACCCATCTCTAGCAGAATCGTTCGTGAAAGAGGAGTTAAATGACGCTACCAGTAGTCATTTGATCAGCAGCGTCTATCGTGACACAAGTAGCTATGTCGCACGGCTAAACTATCTTATGCGTTAAGATAAGGTTGATGTGGATAATCAAAGGCAGTTATCCACAATTAATTCCTACTCAAGCTAAGTTATCCACAGCCTATCCACACTCTTGGTATCATTTAGGCTTGTTTTTTAGTAAAATAATGCACATTTTATGTTAATGATTGCTAATACTGCTATTAGTAGCAAAACGATTTATTAAGCAATCGTGATGCATGCTCTAATTTTAGTTCCCTAATATTTAATCTAGGACAGGTTTATGCAAAAGATATTACGGGTAATGATCATCATTGCGATGCTAATTACCGCTTATCTGCTGATTTTGGCATGGCGAGATGATTATGCTGATGCGCCAGCTGTAGAAACTACGCCGAATGCGGCAACTACAGTAGGAGGTGATATTCCCTCTACCACTGGTGCAGCGGGTGACATTCCGGCACAGACGATACCGGTCAATGAGGGCCTTGCGTCCACCGCTCCGGTTAAAGATACCAATCTTATCTCTGTCACTACCGATCGTTATGACGTCAAAATCAACCCTGAAGGTGGCGACATTGTTTATGCTGCGCTAAAGCAATACGACGCAACGCTCGATAGCGATGAACCTTTTGTATTGCTTGAGAACAATAGTAATCGTGTCTATGTCGCTCAGTCAGGCTTGATCGGTCAGAACGGTATCGACACTGCAGATGGCCGTGCCAGTTATCGCTCTGCAACTGATAGCTATATGATGGAAGAGGGGCAACAAACCTTATCAGTACCGCTAACCTATCAACAAGATGGCGTCACGGTAACTAAGACTTATACCTTCACCCATGGTAAATACCCTATCGATGTCAGTTATCAGATACAAAATAGGTCAGCGCAGCCGTGGCAAGGACAGATGTTTGCCCAGCTCAAGCGTGATGATAGTAAAGACCCTGGGATGTCTGATAAAGGCGCGCTGAGTATGGCGACTTATCTAGGCGGCGCTTGGGGAACACCTGATGATCCGTACAATAAGCTTAAGTTCGGAAAGTTTAGTAATGATGAGCTCAGTGTCACTAGCGATGAAGGCTGGGTTGGTATCGTACAGCATTACTTTGTATCTGCTTGGACACCAGAGAACTTCACTGGCCAATTCTTCAGTCGTGAGACAGGCAACGATTATTTTATTGGCTTTAACAGTCAGCCTGTTAATATTGCCGCAAATAAGCAGCTGACTTTAGATGCTACTTTGTACGCTGGTCCTAAAGTACAGTCTGAGCTCAAAGAGGTAGCTGTCGGTCTGAATCAAACCGTTGATTACGGTTTATTATGGCCAATATCGAAGATACTTTTTGCTATTCTTGATGGTATCCATAAGGTATTAGGTAACTGGGGTTGGTCTATTATTGTCCTGACTATCTTAGTGAAGATTGCTCTGATGTGGTTCTCTAACAAGAGCTACTATTCAATGGCGAAGATGCGCTCTTTAGCTCCGCGATTAGCAGCACTAAAAGAAGAGCATGGCGATGATCGCATGAAGATGTCGCAAGAGATGATGGCTATCTATAAAGAAGAGAAGGTCAATCCGATGGCGGGTTGTTTGCCGATTTTGATGCAGATGCCTATTTTCTTAGCTTTATATTGGGTATTAGTTGAGAGTGTTGAGCTTCGTCACGCGCCTTGGATTTTATGGATTCAAGACCTATCCGCAATGGATCCTTGGTTCATTCTACCGCTACTGATGGGCGTCTCTATGTTCATCCAGCAGCAGTTAAATCCGCAGCCTGCCGATCCTATGCAAGCTAAGGTTATGAAGTTTTTGCCGATTATCTTTACCGCCTTTATGTTGTTCTTCCCAGCCGGTCTAGTACTATACTGGACAGTGAACAACTTATTTAGTATGACGCAGCAATACATCGTCAATAAGAAGGTCGAAGAAGAGCAGAAACGTCGTACCGTTAAGGTGTTAAGCTAATTAAGTTTTGATTAGTTTAGTCATTTAAAACCATCGCTTAGGCGGTGGTTTTTTTATAGTTATGCTTGCTAAACTTATTTTTTAGTCAAGATGAAAGTGCTGAAGCACCCTATTTCAACTTTACTTTGTCAGTATCAGCATAGCCGTCTATAATAGAGGTTTTGGTTGTTGAGAGTGCTTGTGAATGCTATGCAAATGCCAGTAAAAGCTCAATCAGGGTTGACTACGATTGCGGCTATTGCCACGCCATTAGGGCGCGGCGGTGTCGGTATTATTCGTCTCTCTGGAGCAAAAGCTTATGATATCGCTTGTCAATTAACCGGTAAGACGGCTTTTACACCGCGCTTAGCCAGTTTTTGCCGTTTTTATCAGGCTGACGGTACCATTATCGATGAAGGCTTAGTGCTCTATTTCAAAGCGCCACATTCTTTTACTGGTGAGGACGTTATTGAGCTACAAGGCCATGGCGGGGTGATATTACAGAACTTGCTATTAGCGCGAGTGTTTGAGCTAGGCGCTAAGCAAGCAACGGCAGGAGAGTTCTCTTACCGCGCTTTTGATAATGATAAGCTAGATCTAGTGCAAGCCGAAGCCATCGCTGACGCCATCGATGCGACTAGCGCAGCGGCCGCCAGTAGTGCTATTCGCTCATTAAGTGGTGAGTTTTCAGAAAAGATTAATCAGTTGCTAGAGCAGCTTATTCACTTGCGCCTGCATGTCGAGGCGGCGATAGATTTTCCCGATGAAGAGGACGTTGACTTCTTATCGGATGGCATTATTCAAGATAATCTAGAACAAACGCAAGCTCAAATACAGCAAGTATTAGCAACCGCCAAGCAAGGCCAAATGCTGCGTGATGGCATCCATGTAGTATTAGCGGGTAGGCCCAATGCAGGCAAATCAAGCTTGCTCAATCGCCTTGCTGGACAAGAGCGCGCTATCGTCACAGAAGTCGCAGGCACCACGCGTGATACGCTAAGTGAGACGGTGGTACTTAAGGGTTTAACCCTGCATCTGACTGATACCGCTGGTCTGCGTGACACCGAAGATACGGTCGAACGTATCGGTATTGAGCGGGCTCGTACTGCTATCGCCCAAGCCGATATCTTACTGTTAGTCTATGACGTTACTCGTGATATTGAAGGTGAGAGTACACCGCTACAGCTAGCGGAGCAACTGTTCGGCGAGCTACCAGAAGCCAAGCGTTTATTGATTATCGCTAATAAGAGCGACTTGTTAAATGACGATAGCCGCAAAGACGACTTCCATTCTATGACACAGATTGAGATGACAGAAAAAGGCTATCAACAAGTCAATGTTTCATGTGAAACAGGTGCTGGCATCGAAGACTTAGTAGAAGCTTTATGTGCTAAAGTGGGCTTTCATCCCCCTGAGAATAGCCTCATCGCACGTACTCGGCATTTAGATGCTTTGAGACGTACTGCTGGTTATTTATCAGAAGCTCATGAGCAGCTAGTGGTATTTAAGGCGGGAGAGTTAGTGGCTGAGAGCCTACGACAAGCGCAAAGTAGCTTAGGTGAAATCACCGGTGAATTTAGCGCGGACGATCTCTTGGGTAAGATATTCGGTAGTTTTTGTATTGGTAAATAAGTCAGCATTGAGAGATAAACCAATGTGAAAAAACTACACCAGTAGCGCTTTAAAATAGTAGTTTAATAAAATTGCTTTTAAGCAAGTATAGTCGCTAGGATAAGAAAGGAAAAATTATGCATTGTCCCTACTGTAATGCTTCAGAGACTAAGGTTATTGACTCGCGCTTAGCAGCAGAAGGGGCGCAAGTACGTCGTCGTAGGCTCTGTAGTAGCTGTCAAGAACGTTTTACCACCTTTGAGATGGTAGAGGTGGTGATGCCGCGCATTATCAAATCTAGTGGCAAAATCGAGCCTTACGACAACGAAAAACTACGACGCTCCATTCTATTACCGCTACAAAAGCGTCCTATTACTATTGATGAACAAGAAGCGATGATTAGCCGTATTGAAAAGCGGGTCAGACAGATGGGCGAGCGTGAAATCAGTAGCAAAGTCTTAGGTGAGATTATCATGAGTGAACTAAAAGTTCTGGATGACGTCGCTTATGTACGTTTTGCCAGTGTCTATCGTGACTTTCAAGATATTGATGCCTTTCAGCAAGAGCTGGCTAATATACGCCCTTCTGATAAAAACAATTAGTTAGCCGGCATTTTGTGACTAGTTTTACCAGTAGTTTTATGGCTATATTTATATACCTTATCCACGTGAAACGTTTTAATAAAGCCGATAGCACTATTATTTATCAACAAATATATCTACAAACTTATCAACACTCTTATCCAACCTTACTAAGCTTTTATTATGTCCGTATCAAATCATGCGCAACACGCCCAAGATAATTACTTTATGATGTTGGCTATCGAGCAGGCTAAACAGGGCTTGTATACCACTAGACCTAATCCAGCGGTAGGCTGCGTCATAGTGCAGTCAGGGGAGATTGTCGGGCAGGGCTTTCATCCAAAAGCTGGTCAGCCACACGCTGAAGTTTTTGCTCTTAAACAAGCAGGCACACGCGCAAAAGAGGCAACGGCTTACGTTACCTTGGAGCCTTGTAGTCATACGGGTCGAACTCCGCCTTGCGCGCTTGCTTTGATAGATGCTGGAGTCCAGCGTGTAGTCGTTGCCGGCCTCGACCCCAATCCACAAGTGGCGGGCCGCGGGGTCGCACTGTTAGAGCAAGCTGGCATAGAGGTAACCATAGGCGTATTAGAAGAGCAAGCCGCCAGTTTAAACAAAGGTTTCTTAAAAGCGATGCGGACGCAATTGCCTTATGTACGGCTAAAAATAGCGACTAGCTTAGATGGCCGTACTGCGATGGCAAGTGGCGAATCTAAATGGATAACTGGCGCTGCTGCCCGCGCCGATGTGCAAGAGCTACGAGCGCGAAGTGGCGCTATTATCACGGGTAGTGAAACCCTCATTGCGGATAATCCAAAGCTAAATGTGCGCTCATCGCATTTAGGGGTGGATATTGAGCAAGTGCCTCAGCCATTGGTCGTCGTGCTCGATAGGCGTCAGCGCTTATCATACGATGCTCAGTCCGCTTATCAGTTATGTCAGCAGCAACAAACGCTATATTGGCGTGAAGATGACTTACTTAGTCTACTTAAGCGTTTAGTCAGCGAGCAGCAATGCTATGAGGTACTAGTAGAGGCGGGGGCTAGTGTGGCAGGGAGTTTTTTGAGTCAGCAGCTTGTCGATGAGCTGATTGTTTATCAGGCTCCTTGTGTTTTAGGCTCGCAAGCACAAGCTATGGTTGAGGTTAATCCATTATCTTTAGCGCAGCAGCTACGGTTTCAATATACTGAGTATAAATTAATCGGTAGTGATTTAAAGATTACTTTGAAACCTTTATAAAATAGGGATAAATACTATAGAGCGCAGTGTTTCACATGAAACTGATTAAAGTTGTGGATAACTCTCGATTGATTGGTTTCACATGAAACCCGACATCACTGTTTTGAGGAGGTTATTGTAAATAATATTATTTAAATCAATACCTTATGTTAAATATAAAGTAAAGAGGTGTTTTTTAAAAAATAAATACTTTATTGTGGATAACTTTTTAAAAGTTATCAGTTTCACGTGAAAAAACCCTAATAGCATTGAGTTATCCACAGCTTGTCCTTTTTATCCACACTATTGAAAATAATACTGTTTGCTCAATTAACAATAGCTAAATCAATTTTAATTAGTGTCATAAATTTATAGAAAAAGAGGGTTATATGTTTACAGGGATTATTGAAAGTGTTGGTCATGTCAAATCTATACAGCCTACAGGTGGTGACATTCGCTTGACTATTGAGTCTGATGAATTGGACTTTAGTGACGTAAAATTAGGAGATTCTATAGCTTCAAACGGTATTTGTTTGACAGTAGTCGTGATAGGTAGTAATTATTACGCCGTAGATGTTTCACGTGAAACTATCGCTCGTACGGCATTAGAATCACTAAAACCCGGTCATATCGTCAATCTAGAAAAGGCTATGCTACCGACGACGCGGTTCGGTGGTCACATTGTCGCAGGACACGTGGATGGCGTTGGCATCATTAGTAAGCTAAAAAAGGACGCGCGCTCTATTTATATTGAGATTGAGATTCCAAAGGAGCTGGCGCATTATACGGCAACCAAAGGCTCTATTACAGTGGATGGTATCAGTCTGACGACTAATTTAGTCCGAGACAATATTGTCAGCTTAAACATCATTCCGCATACTGCACAAGTGACTAATATTGCCAAACATTGGTTGCTAGGGGATAAAGTAAACATTGAGGTAGATATCGTGTCGCGCTATCTAGAGCGTCTAATAAGTAAAGATAAGAGCTCAGCGGATACGGAGTCTAATCCACAAAAGGATATCACTGAGGCTTTTTTAGCAGATAATGGTTTTATGAAATAAATCGATGTAGTACGTTTTGTAATTTATCTTTTTGCACCGGTTTGGTCAAAAACTCATTCATGCCTACTTGTTGGCAACTAATCCGATCCTCAGTACTATCATTAGCGGTTAGGGCGATAATAGTAATATCATCGCCTGCGTTTCTGATAGTTTGAGTGGCCTCTAAGCCATCCATCACCGGCATACGGCAATCCATCAAAATAAGCGCAATCTCTTGACGCTGCTTTTTTAATACAGCGAGCGCTTGCTTCCCGTTTTCTGCAACGATACTGCGATAATTTAGCTTAGCCAAAAGCTTACAAGTGATTTTTTGATTGATGGGATTGTCTTCTACAACCAGTATCAGCGGGGCTGTAGTATTTATTTTAGCGAGTGTTTGCTTAACTGTTTTTGAGTTATCTCGATTGTCTTTATTCACTAGCTTTTCGGTGGCTGGATTTGTTTTATCTGTTTTTAAGCTTGCAAGTGCGAGCTCTGATCTCTGTGTCGTTGCTGCTGATTGCGACTGAGCCAAACGTATCAGCTCAGAGAGCATTAACGTAATATTAATAGGTTTGTTTAAGAAGCCATCAAACTTTTCAAGAAAAGCTGCAGGAATACCACGCTCGGGCTTCCTACTTAGCAGTATCTTTGACGAAGTGCTTTTATTAATCATCGTTTTTAGGGCGCTATTAGGATCAGACAACGAATCAGCAGGTTGATTGTTTGAGCGATTTTCACTGGTTTTACTCTTTCCTTCTACTGTCTTAGCGGAAGAGAGTAGCGTAGCATTATAATCTTCATAGAACTCATAATCTAACAACAGTATAGGTGTCAAACTTGGCTCACTGGATGCAAGCTGGTGCTCTAGCTGCGCTATCGTTGCCGAGTTTAATTCGCTATAAACGCTGACAGTCATAGACAAATAATCCCCTATACGCTGCAAGTAACTCTCGCGTAGCGCTTGATCGACAACCGCGATTAGGTGGATGCGTAACAGACTATGATGAAAATGATAGACTGGCTGATAAATAGGCGCGTAGCAGGGGAGATAGAGATCAAAAGAGCTACCGTGAGCCGCTGCACTCTCGACACGAATAAAACCACCAAGCAGCTGCGCAAAGCTTTTTGAGATAGCCAAACCCAACCCGGTACCGCCAAACTTTTGAGTGATTTGGGGGTTGGCTTGATTAAAATACGAGAATAACTGCTGCTGCTCAGCCGTCGTCATGCCGATGCCAGTATCTTTAACCCTAAAACGAACCCAACCACCCTCAGGGCTATCTTGAGTGCTAGCAGGAGTATGGTTAAGGGAGCTAGACGCAGACGCCTTGGGAGTGGAGTCTGGCGCGCCGATAACAGCTTTAGTGGTGCTAATCTTATTGAACGAGTCTTGATCAAGCGCAGAAATATCTCGCGGCGTCACCTCTTCTACAATGAGAGCCACATAGCCGTTTTCAGTAAACTTAACGGCATTGTCCATAAGGTTTGTCAGTATCTGACATAGGCGCTGACCATCGGTAGTGATGTAGCGAGGACAACAGGGCGAAAAATAGTACAATAGATCGATATCTCGACGACGAGTACTGCCTATCATCAGATCGCTAACATGCTGTCCAAGCTTGAATATATCAGTGGACTCATTAATGATATCCACTCTTCCGGCCTCTATCTTGGCCATATCGAGCATATCGTTCAATATAGCCAGCATAGAATGACTAGACTGAGTGAGAATCGCCAGAGTCTCGTGTTGCGCTGTGGTCAAGTTGTCTTTATCTACCATATCTAGCGTACTGATAATGGCATTTAGCGGTGTGCGTAGCTCATGACCAATGACCGATCTTAGCTCCGTGATTGATTTGGCTTGGCTCTCAAGAGTGTGGTTTTTTAGGCGCAAATCTTCGCATTGTTTGACGAAAGAATTAACGTTATTCAATAAAGCCGTAAACCCGCGAACTTGACCATGCGCGCCAAACCAAGGTGAGATATGCAACTGATAAGGCTGATTATTCTCTAGGCCACAAACCAGTAACGTGCGTGTTACGCGCTGAGCGCTTAGATCTAATAATAGCTGCTGAGTAGTTTTATCACTACCTGTCAAAAAATCGCTTAAGCTATAAGTCACCTCACTTTGAAAGGCCGTAGCAAAAACTTGCTCGAAACGAGGGTTAAAAAAACTGATTTGACCTTGCCGTGTGATCGTCAGCATAGGTAGAGGCGCGCCATCGACCAAACGCTCCAAGCGATGTTTTAGGGTTTTGATATGCCGATGGTCATGATGCAGCTGATACTTGATACGACTAAGAGCATGCCCTAGTCGCAAAAATTCAGAGGTGGTCTTTTCTAAAGGAAAGGGTATTGAGGTATACGCCTCTTTGGCATCCTCACTTAAAGTGTCCGCATAAAGTAGCAGCTGCTGCCAGTTAGCTTGGCGGCGAAGTGTATAAAGTAGCGCTATCATAAAAAGTATAATAGCTGCCATCAACGGTAGCCAGTAGCGATATGATGTCCAAGTTATATCCGCTATTTGATGACGCAGAACCAGATAGAGCTGATACCCTCCTTCAAGACTGATATCCGCTCTGAGAGTTTGGTGATCTAGTTGATACGATCTTTTGGCATTTAAGGTAGTCGTTGGAAAACTAACTGCGGTAAGCGCAGTCTCATTTGGACGAGTGTGGTTATAAATATACGTCTGACCTGAAGGCAGCATAAAAATCAGCTGATAACTGATGTTTTGGATATAAGGTTTTTTTAGTATGTTTTCGATATCGTCATTGGTTACCGCCCCATATTCAGTAACGTCATACTGCAAATTATTTAAAATATCCAGACTACGTTTCTCACTATGATGCCTAAGCTCCATATAGAGCGCTGCATAATACAAAGACAATAGAATTACTAGTGTCAAAGTATAAAAGAGCAATAGGCGTTTTAGAGACTGAAAACGTTGCATGAGATTATAATCCTATGCTTGCAAAAAAAGGCAAGCGGATACGATGATCACTAAGAGAGGATAGTTAGAGCGGGCTCCAAATTTTGAAGCAGATTCCTAATACTAAAACTTTAGGGTTATTATTTGCTACAGCGAAACAACTATTATAATAACAAGAATTTTATAAATATCGTTATCTTAATAATCAACATGACGCTTAAGGTATTCAGTCGCCTGCTAACAGTCATGGCACAAGCCCTTAAACTCACTTATAATGTGACAAACTATAATATCATGTTTACCAGTACCTGCTAGTTAGGGCTTAATACTGGTAAAGGTTATAAGCGTTATAAGGAAAAAAATGACTGCTGCTGACGATATGTTAACAAATAATGCTAACACTGATTTATTAATCTCTACTGCTAAAAGACGTGTGGTGTTCGCTGGTACGCCTGAATTTGCGGCGACTAGCCTACAAGCGTTAATCGCGCAGCAAGAAGCGCTCAATATAGAGATTGTAGCCGTTTATACTCAGCCGGATCGCAAGGCTGGACGCGGTCAAAAGCTCAGTGCCTCGGCAGTCAAGCAAGTCGCTATAGATAATGACATCGTCGTTGAGCAGCCTGCTACTTTCAAAAAATCTAGTATTGAGGGTATGGCAGCCCGGCAAACGCTGCGCACCTACCAACCTGATGTCATGGTTGTGGCGGCTTATGGACTTATTTTGCCGATTGGCGTGTTGAAGACCCCAACTTTGGGCTGTCTTAATATCCATGCTTCACTACTACCGCGCTTTCGCGGAGCAGCTCCTATTCATCGTGCACTGTTAGCGGGTGAAAAAGAGACTGGCATTACTATCATGCAAATGGATCGCGGGCTTGATACCGGTAATATGCTCTATAAAACTAGCACTAACATTACTAATGATGATAGCGCCGCAAGTTTGCATGATAAGCTTGCAGAGTTAGGGGCTCAGGCTATTATCACTGTCATGCAAGATCTAGAGAGCTATCAAGCCAAAGCTATCGAACAAAACGATACTGAGGCCAATTATGCCGAAAAACTAGTCAAGTCGGAAGGCGAGATCGATTGGACACAATCGGCGGCTACTATCGAGCGACAAATACGCGGGTTGAACCCTTGGCCGGGTACTTATACCTTTCTACAAGGCCAGCGGGTAAAGGTTTTAGCCAGTTTGCCTGTTAATGAGACGCAGCCCACGACTGAAGCCTCAGGCACTATCATTAGTGTTGGCCGCAAAGCTATCTTAGTCGCTTGTGGTAAAGAGAGTGATCAAGTACAGGCAGGAACTTTAGCGATTACTCAGCTACAGTTTGCCGGTAGTAAGCCTGTTAGCGCTGAGCAAGTCTGTCATGGCAATCAATTAGATGATGGTGACCGATTCACCTCCAATCCCGATCAGCAGTAACACCAGCTAAACTCTATCAAATAAGACGCTACTAATCATACGTCAAGGAAATAAAACTTAATGAGACAACCGTCAACAGCGTCTAACCCTAATAGCAAAACTCCCAAACCCTCCAGTAATCTAAAAATGACGGGTAGTGTACGTGTACGCGTCATACGCTGTCTGCTTGCTATCCAAAATGGTCAGTCGTTATCTAGCGTACTCGATCCTTTACTGAACAGCTTGCACGAAGGCGATAAAGGCTTTGCTCATGCGCTATTGCTGACTACTCTGCGTCAATGGTTTGCCCTCGAGCGTCTACTCGATAGTTTAGCGAATAATCCTATCGACGAGATTGAAGTCCGTACCACTATTCTGGTGGGGTTGACGCAGCTGCTGTACTTAGAAGTCGCCGATCATGCCGCTATCCATGAAACGGTCGAATCGGTAAAAGAAATCGAGTTTGCGCATGCCAGCGGCCTTACCAATGCTATCTTGCGTAAGGTAGCCAAAAACCCGAGTAAGTTCCGTAAGAAATGCGATAAAAAGCACAGTCTACCGAACTGGCTCGCCTATCAGCTTAAGCAAGACTGGAGCGAGTATTATGATGATTTGACGCAAGGTTTACGTCTGCCTGCACCGATGTTTTTGCGGGTAAATACGGTTGATGCATTAGTAAGCGACTACCAAAAAACTCTACAGCAAGCCGATATCAGCGCTGAATTAGTTGAAGTTAAAACAGGTCTGTCACTATTACAGTCTACTGATGATAACGGTACAGCAACTATGGTTATTAACCATCAAGCGCTGCGCCTTGAGCAGAGCATGGCAGTAAGCGGCTTACCTAGTTTTGCAGAAGGCGGCCTAAGTATTCAGGATATATACGCTCAGCTCGCTGCGCCTATTATTCAGCAAGCGCTTGTGCATAAAGTAGCTACTGATAAAGCTAATATTAGTGCAGACAAAGGTAATGATATCTCTGAAATTAAATTATTAGATGCTTGCGCTGCCCCTGGCGGTAAGCTGGCACATTGGTTAGAGCTATTAAATAATGAAGATCAGTCGGTATTGTTTCATGTGAAACCAGACAAAGCAGACATTACAAATATTAAGCTGGTCGCCATCGATAATGAAGCGCCACGTATTGAGCGTATTCATGATAATTTACAGCGCTTAAATTTAGAAAAATCTGACAAAAATATTGGATTAGATATCGTCTGTGCCGATGCCACTCGTTGGCAATTGGTTAAGCCAACTAAGCAAGACTCTGAGGCATTAGCCGTATTCGATGCTATTCTTTTGGACGCACCTTGTACCGCGACCGGGGTTATTCGTCGTCATCCTGATATCAGCATTTTGCGTACTGAAGAAGATATCGAGCAAACCGCTAACTTACAAGCAGATATCTTGCATAATCTTTGGCCACAACTCAAAGTTGGTGGCTATCTGCTGTATGTGACTTGCTCTATCCTTAAGCAAGAAAACGTTGAACAGATGCAAGCTTTTTTAAGAAAAAATAACGACGCCACTGCGATTGAGTTTACCGATGACAGTAATTGGGGTATTGCCCAAGAGGTAGGTCGTCAGTGTTTACCGATAGACAGCAGTAGTGGCGATGGTTTTTATTATGCTTTATTGCAGAAGACGGCTCAATAAGTGTATTTTAAACCTTACTCCTAATGATTAAGGTAGGTTGGTGCTTTAGCCTAGCTTTTATATTTTGTAAAAATACCATGCTAGGCTAAAGCGCTAGCCTACAACCGCATATACCTAGTTGAAATTTATATTTGAACAAAATAATTATTTACAGGAAAAACAATGAAATATATCAGTACCCGTGGTCAGACTGAGCCGATGGATTTTAGTGATGTGCTACTCATGGGGCTTGCTCCTGATGGCGGTCTTATGTTACCTGAGCACTATCCAACAGTTGATAATGAGGTGTTAGAAGAATGGCGTACGCTCAGCTACCCGCAGCTAGCGCTAGCGATTATGCAGCGTTTTGCCACTGATATCCCACACGCCGATCTCAAAGACATTATTGATCGCACTTATACTAGCGAGGTGTTCGGTAGTAGCGAGATCGTGCCAGTACGTAAGCTCGAGGAAGATTTGTATATTTTAGGTCTCTCAAACGGGCCGACGCTCGCCTTCAAAGATGTTGCCATGCAGTTTTTGGGTAATGCTTTTGAGTATGTACTAAAACAAAAAGGCGCGCGTATCACTATTATCGGCGCAACTAGTGGTGATACCGGTAGTGCGGCTGAATATGCACTACGCGGTAAAGAGAATATCGAAGTATTTATGCTATCACCGCATGGCAAAATGAGTGAGTTTCAGCGCGCGCAGATGTATAGTTTAACGGATGATAATATCCATAATATCGCCATCAAAGGTATGTTTGATGACTGTCAAGATATTGTTAAAGCGCTGCAGCAAGATGCCGAGTTTAAGGCGAAATATAACCTAGGAACGGTCAATTCTATTAATTGGGGTCGCATCTTAGCGCAAATTGTTTATTACTTTAAAGCTTACTTTGCAGTAACCTCAAACAATGATGAGCAAGTTAGCTTCAGTGTACCATCTGGTAATTTTGGTAATATCTGCGCCGGTCACATTGCCAGAGAGATGGGTTTGCCCATTGACCGTCTTATGGTCGCAACCAATGAAAATGACGTGCTCAATGATTTCTTCAATCAAGGCACTTATCAGCCGCGTGCCACTGACAAGACTTATGTAACATCCAGCCCTTCAATGGATATCTCTAAAGCATCGAACTTCGAGCGCTTTGTTTATTTGTTATTAGATAAAGACAGTGCGCGCGTACATGAGCTGTTTGAAGGGGTGAAATCAGGGCAGGGCTTTGATTTGTCAGATGTGATGGAGACGGTGAATAATCGTTATGGCTTTGCGGCGGGTAAGTCTACCCATGCTGACCGTTTGCAAACAATCAAGACTTTATATGAGCAATATAACGAGCTGGTGGATCCGCACACCGCTGATGGTATCAAAGTCGCTAAAGAGTTGCAGCGAGACGGTGAAATCATTGTCTGCGCTGAAACAGCCTTGCCTGTTAAGTTCGCGGAAACGATTATTGAAGCTATTGGACCAATAGAGATTGAGCGTCCAGCTCATACCGAAGGTCTAGAGGACTTAGAGCAGCATGTTGTGGTTTTGGATAATCAAGCTGAGCTAGTGGCAGAGCAAATTCGTCAGCAAGTCAATGCAAATAGTTAATTCGTTAGTTTCACGTGAAACTATGTAAGAAAATCATTAGCTATAAAAGTTATATATTTGTAAGTTTGTGTCGCGTATTGTGCTATGGTGCATATCATTGTAAACTGAATAACGCTAAAAATCGGCAATTAGCCTCTAAGATATCTTTAAGAAGGCTTGTCTACAATTAACCAAAATTATGCCTGTGATCTAATTATACCTTGTGGATATCGCCATGAATACCAGTCTAAAAACGATAACAAAGACGCTCGTTGCTACTATGTTTGGTAGCGCCTTATTAATGTCTACGGCTTTTGCCAACAACCCTGCGCCTTCCATTAAGGCAGATGCTCCCAACCGTTATATTGTCAAAAAAGGCGATACGTTATGGGACATCTCCGGACGCTACTTGGAGAGTCCATGGCGTTGGAAAGAGATTTGGGCAACCAATAAGCAAATTAAGAATCCTGATCTTATCTACCCCGATGACATCCTTATCTTATGTATCATTCAAGGTAAGACTCTAGTCGGTATCGATACTGGCGAGGGCTGCGCTGGTATCGAAAAGCAGTTAATGGGAACGGTAGAGCGTGAAGTTACTGTTACCTCAGTCGCTAATAGTATTCCCGCAATTCCTTTAAGCTCTATTCAGCACTGGTTAGATCGCTATACCATCGTGCGGCCAGAGGACTTCAACAGTACCCCTTATATTTTAGCTTCCAAAAATCGTAACTTAATTACCGCGAGCGGCGACAAAGTCTATGCCAAAGGTGTACCGCTTATCGTCGGTCAGCGCTATGGTATCTACCGTGAAGGCGAGCGCTATGTCGAACCTAAAACTCAAAAGGTCATCGGTTTAGAGGCCATGCAAGTCGCAAGCGGCATAGTCACTAGTGTCGCTGAAAATGGGGTTAGCAGTCTACAGCTGTCCGAATCTTATGGTAAGGAAGTGCGCGAAGGCGATAGAGTGTTCGTTGAGCTAAGTAACTCTATTCCGCCAGTGTTTTATCCGGCGCCAGCTCAGGTGAGTCGCGGTGGCATGATCGTAAGAGTGATGGACTCTATTAGCTCAGCGGCGCGCGGTAGTGTCGTCGCTATTAACTTAGGCACGACTCAAGGCGCAAAGCCTGGCGATGTATTGACAGTCTATCAAAAAGGTCCACTGGTGCGAGATACCATAGATAATGACAATTCGGTACCCCTGCCTAGCGAAGAGAGTGGCATGGTGATGGTCTTCAATAGCTTTGATGATATAAGCTATGCTTATGTACTGAGCTCAGAGCTGCCACTCAGCGTCGGTGATCAATTACTACCACCGCCTTATTTATAACAGGCAATCTAGCTAGCTTATAAGCCAGAAGTTTTATTGATAAACTAAGTTACTTATTTGGATAAGCATACCTCTTATATGAGCTAGACGACTATGACGCCACAATCCTCACCTCATTTAGATCCTAATCAGCGTGCAATATTGGCGCTGTGGTATGAAGTGAATGGCTCCTTATCCGCTTATTATAAGTTAATGAGTGCCTTTGATAGTGCACAGAAAGCTTGGGCAGCTAGCATAAGTACTTGGCAAGCATTAGGGATACATACTGCTCATTTACAGCGTCATGAGCAGCAACAGCAGACACTAGCTAGCATTGATAAGATTGAACAAGCACTCGTAGCTGAAAGATATCAGCTGCTTTTTGCCGATGAGCCTGAGTTTCCAGCCCAGTTATTGCAGATTTATGATCCGCCGCCTTTGTTGTTTTGCCAGGGTAATATCGCGCGCTTGCAGCAAGCACAAATCGCTATGGTAGGGAGCCGAAAGCCTAGCGCTCACGCCCAAAAATCTACTTTCGATATTGCTCAGTACTTGGCGCAAACAGGCTATGTCATTACGAGCGGTTTGGCTATGGGAGTAGATAAATGCGCGCACTTAGGAGCATTGGCTCAAGTGGATAGCGAGTATCAAGGCCGCACGGTAGGGGTTATGGGTACAGGAATTGAGGTCTTTTATCCAAATCATCATGACAAGCTGTTTAGCCAAATTATCGAGCAAGGCGGCTGTATTATTAGCGAACTATTACCGCATACGCAGCCGCATAAGCACACTTTTCCACGTCGCAATCGGCTAGTTGCTGGCCTAAGTTTAGCGACAATAGTGACAGAAGCCACTATCAAAAGTGGTTCGCTCATTACTGCCAGACTCACCTCTGAGCAAGGCAAGCAAGTCTTTGCGCTGCCAAGCCACATCGACAATAAGAACGCTGAGGGCTGTCATCATCTAATTCGTGAAGGCGCGACGCTGATTTATCATCCCGATCAGGTGCTGAGCGACGTAAACGTTCAACTGAGCTTTTCTCCGAGCCTGCCATCGATAAATCAGCCACTTAAGCCATCGACACCGCGTAATTCACCACAACGATCAACAACTGATAGAGCATTATTAGCCCATAGCATGCCAACTCGTACATCCTCACCAATAAAGATACCTGAGCATCTGTCTTTTATTTATGAGCTGCTCGACTGGCATGGGCAAGATTTAGATGCCTTGTTGATATCTTCGAAGCTGACAGCACCGCAGCTGATCGGTCAGCTAATGGAGCTAGAGCTACTCGGCGCTATCGATGTACAAGGTGGCCGCTATTTACGTTTATGATATAGTAAACTTACTTTAGAGCTGCACGTTAAGATTAGCGTATTGATTTTATTTCGAACTGGCTATAGTTGTTTTTAGCTATCAGCAATGCCTTTTTTTGATTGTCCGACACACCCTAATACGTTTACTCCATTCTAGAGCTTTCAGCTTATGTCTTTTTCTGCGCCCTTCATTACCGATTCAGTCGTACAAGCTGCTCACTGGCTAAACCAAGGACAGCTATTATCCTACCCAACCGAAAGCGTATGGGGGATTGGCTGCGATCCTTTTGACGAAAGCGCTGTGCAGCAGCTGCTGACCATTAAGCAGCGGCCACAAGACAAAGGCATGATCGTCGTTACCGATAGCATCGAGCGCATTGCGCCGCTACTTGCACCTCTGAGCTGTGAGCAGCGACACACAGTGCTGGCCAGTTGGCAGCCTAGTACTGATTTCCTTGTACAACAAGCACATACTTGGTTACTGCCACTGCCAAAGTCACTCACCCCTCCCATACCGACTTGGATAACGGGCGCACATGATAGCGTCGCTGTACGCGTCATCGCGCATCCATTAGTACAACAGCTATGTGCGCAGCTGGTATCAATACAGAACCCTTATGGCTTTCTTGTCTCCACAAGCTGTAACCCTTCAGGCCAGCCACCTGCGTTAACATTGGCAGAAGCGAAAAGTTATTTTTTAGAGGGTAGCGTCAGTATAAATAATAATAGTCAGCCAACACAGAAGGTTGGTTATCTGCGCGGGGAGACTTTGGGCTATCAATTACCAAGTCAAATCGGTGATGCGCTTAGCGGGCGCATTATCCGTTAAAGTTTTCCCTTCATTAGTATGCAATGAGTCTTAGTTGATAATTATGTCCTACAAAAAGAACGTTTTATCTGCTTATTTCAGTCTTGACAGAAATAAGAGAATAGCGCAGTATGGTTTATAAGTTATTTACTTTCTAAATGATGAACGTTATTAGTTGTTAGTTTTAAATCATTATAAGTATCAAGAAAAAGCAATATAAATAAGTGTGAGGCAATATGAGACTCAATCCCGTCACCGAAAAATTCGTCTTACACTGGGGGGAAATGGGCCCTAAGTGGGGCGTCAATCGGACGATGTCGCAGATACATGCGCTGCTATATATCATCGGTAAGCCATTAAATGCTGAAGAGATTACTGAGACGCTAGGCGTGGCGCGCTCTAATGTCTCAAATAGTCTTAAAGAGTTACAAAACTGGGGTCTGATCCAAAAAGTTTCTATTTTAGGCGATCGCCGGGATCACTTCACTACCAATACTGATGTCTGGGAGCTGGCGCGTATCATCGTCGTTGAGCGTCAAAAGCGTGAGCTTGAACCTACCGTACAGTTTTTACAAGATCTGATGGATAGCCCGGAGTTTGAATATGAAAACAGCGAAGTTAGAGCCCGGATAAGTGACACTCAAGACTTCGTAAATACTTTAACCACTTGGTCTTCCGAGATGCTTAAGCTCCCTACTAGTATGCTAAAAAAGGTGCTAAAACTAGGGGCAAGTATTAAGAAGTTTTTGAGTTAATGATGACTCAGAACGGTATGAGCAATAAGCACACAACAAGGATAAGCAGATGAATATTTTAATCAGCGGTGGTTCAGGATTTTTGGGAAGCACGTTTAGTGAAGAGTTGTCTAAGCGCTATCAGCAGGCAGATAAAGAATTACATATCACTTGGCTTACGCGTGATACCAACCAAGCGCATCCTAACGACATAAATATGATGACCTATGAGGAGCTTGCAACTATTGATAAAAGCTTCGATGTGATTATAAATTTAGCAGGGGCGGGGATTGCCGATTCGCGCTGGAGTGATGAGCGTAAAGAGCAACTGATGGCGAGCCGAGTAAAACCCACAGAGTCGCTACTCGAATTCATTGCTCGCAGTCATGTGAAACCTAAGCTGATGCTAAGTGGTTCAGCTATCGGTTGGTATGGCACTCAAGGCGATAAGCCTTTAACCGAAAGTAGTGCTTATCAGACAGATTTTTCGCACAAATTATGTGACGATTGGGAACAGCTAGCGCTCAAAGCAACTGATTATGGTGTACCAGTCGCTATCGTTCGTACTGGGGTGGTGATTCATCCTGAGGGTGGAATGATCGCCAAGTTATTATTACCGTTTAAGATGGGCGTAGGTGGTCAGTTAGGCGATGGTGAGCAAATTATGAGTTGGATTAGCCGTGAGGATTGGGTAGGGGCGGCGATTTTTATTATTGAAAAGCATCTGACTGAGACAAGCGGTAAACAAGTCACGCCTAATAACGAGCTGAAGACTCATAATGATACGCCAGCGCTAGTGTATAACTTGACAGCGCCAAACCCAGTAACCAACCATACTTTTACTAAAGCTATGGGCGCTTGGCTACATCGTCCCACTATCTTTACTTTGCCAGAGTTCTTACTCAAATTGATGTTCGGTGAGATGTCGACTTTGCTTATCGATGGGCAAAAGGTGCTACCACAAGCTTTGTTAGAAGCAGGCTATGACTTTAAGCATACTGATATTCAACAAGCACTAGAAGAGCAGAGTAAGTGATTCTACAACTAATGTTTCATGTGAAACAAAACGTATTATAGAAGCGATAAGTGGCTTTTAATTCCAGACTAAATATAGTCAGTTCAAAATAAAGTTGTTATAAATTTGAACGCGCTATTGGTATTAACTTTACTTGCGTGCTGTTACCACAGAGGCTGCGTAAAATTTATCCCAGCAGCGCTATGACACTTTTAAAGTAATTCGACTATATTAACTAAGAAAAATTTAAATGATCATAAAGATGATTTATTATTCAAAATAATAACCCATTATTTTGGGCGTGAATTTCAGTTTTGACAGAAAATATATAAATAATATGAGTTTTCCAAAAATAGCGATAATTAGCAGTATACCTGCCTTATTAGTCGTTCTATAAAAGAGTCATATCGGCATCAGCTCAAAATAGGTTATTTGTTAATACTAATTTGCTAACAATAAATCGCCCTAGGAGTTATAAAATGACAATATCGCGTCAGACTAATCAAGATAAAAATCAAAAAGACCAAAGTCAAAACCATGCTGCTATCACTATGTATTATGACGATAGCTGCATATTGTGTAGTACAGAAGCCTATAACTTACGCGCGCGTAACCCTAAAGCTATCACTTTGATTCCAGTAGATGAAGGCTTAGAGGCCTTGCAAGCAGCAGGGTTTAGCCGTAGCGATGCCATGACTTATCTATGTGTACAAGACTGGTATGGTGGCTGGCATACGCATATGGACGCGGTACGATTACTGTATAGAACCAGTGGTATGAAAGGCTCCATGCTGCTGTATCTACCGATTGTCAGGCAGCTTGGCGATTTTGCTTATCCTTATGTGGCACGTAACCGCTACCGGATTCCAAATTGGCTGACTAGACTGGTTTATGGCAAGGCAGTGACGCAGGCCTGCGCAAGCGGCGTCTGTAAAATGCCGCCAAATAAGCGTTAATTAAATCTAAAGGCATACTATTTTATAAAAAGTGACAACCCTTCTCGTTGTTGTAGCTGTGTTATCTACTATGCCGCTTAACCTTCTCAAGTCATCCACTTATTTTAATACTAAAACCCGCTTTAGGATCCTAGATGCGTTATGTCTTTTTTATTATCATTATTGCTTTGTTAGAGCTTTTTAGCCTTGGAGCGGCGCTATCTCTACAGTGGTTGCTACAGCCTTGGCTGACATCAAGCATGACTACAGCTGTTTGGGTCTTAATATTTGTTATTACTAATAGTCTGTTAGCTGTGACTTTTAGCAAGCGCTTTGACAATAGCTATCGCTGGATGAGTGGCTGGCTGCTGGTTATGCATTTTATGCTGCTGACCGCATTAATAGTGAGTCTTTTATACGGAAGTTATGGATTTATTCACTCGTTTGCGGATGTCGCTATCTTGAATACCGTTTCAGTAAGTGCGGCGCTGCGAATACTGGCATTAGTTATTTTTGTCGGACTTTTTATTTATAGTTTGTATTGCGCTTATGTTCCGGTCGTGCGCCGGTTATCTATTACGATCAATAAACCTTTAGCAAGCTCATTGCGTATTGCTATGGCAAGTGACTTGCATTTAGGTCAGCTGTTTGGCAATAAAGCAATAGATAAGCTACATCAGCTTATTGTTGAGAATAAAGCGGATATACTGCTGATGCCAGGCGATATTATGGATGACAATATAAAAGCTTATACCGCTCATAATATGGCCGCCAAATTGACTGAACTTTGTAGCAGCTTACCTTACGGTGTCTATGCCACTTTAGGCAATCATGACTTATATGGCCATGAGCAGCCGATCAGCAAGGCTTTGCAAGAGGCTGGCGTGCAACTATTAAATGATGAAGTATTCAAGCTAGAGTATGCAGGCGAGACAATTTGGCTGATAGGTCGTTTTGATAATCATAAACGCGAGCGCGTAGCAACTACCGATTTGTTGCAGCAAGTTGACGCCAGTAAGTCAGTCATATTACTCGATCACAGACCTAGCGATATTGAGCAGCACAGCGAATTACCGATAGACTTGCAAGTTTCTGGCCATACCCATGACGGACAAATATTCCCCGCTAATTTTATCGTCAGAGCGATTAATCGTTTGGGTTACGGCTATAAAGCCATAGGCAGAGGACACTTTGTCGTCTCCTCCGGCTATGGCTTTTGGGGTATTCCTTTTCGTTTAGGTTCGCGCTCTGAGATTTGGCTTATTGAGATGACGGGCCAACCAGTAGTTCAAGCTCTCACTAAGCGACCAATAACGATTCAGCGTTGATGATCTCACCGACGAAACGCGCAAAGTCATTGATAATATACTGGGTTTCTTGCTCTAAGCCGCTATGGACGCTCATCAGATGCATAAAGCCATGAGGGGCACCGAGTACCGTATAAGTCTCAACTGCTATCTCAGCAGCCTTTAATTGACCGGCATAAGCAAACGCCTCATCACGTAGCACGTCAAGCTCAGAGACAACGATATAAGTCGGACACACTTTACTATTATCACCAATCATAGGCGAGATAAGCACATGCTCACGTGGCAGCGGGCTGTTTTGCATAAACGCGGCGTCAAAAACGGCCACATCAGCATGATCTAATAGCAAACCTTCGCCATATAGCTCCCAGCTTGGATAGTCAGTTTCGATATCAGTGACCGGATACAGCGGCATCTGCGCAAGCGGACGAGGTAGTGTTTTAAGTAGTTTATACATATGCTGACCGGCAATCCCTAGATCTGACCAAGCCTCTTCGGTTGGGTGAGTCAGCTGCTGCGCTAGTAACGTCGATAGACCGCCACCAGCGCTATCTCCAGCTAGGACAATACGCGACGGTGAAGCACCAAGGCTATGACTGTTATTGGCTAACCAAGCATAAGCTTTGATCGCATCTTCTAAGGCTGCTGGCGCTGCATGCTCAGGCGCTAAGCGATAGTCCACACTGACCACCGACCAACCTGTCTGCGCGCAGACGCGATGACAAAATTCGTGATGAGTATCGACATCACCAATACAAAAGCCGCCACCATGAAAGAACAACATCACTGTCTCATCAGGGTTATGGTTGATTTTTGAATGGACACCCGCTTGATAGCAGCGAATAATCATATCGTCATCATCAGCGTTGGCTATAGCTTTATCTTGCCAATTAACAGCCGCATCACTACTTTTATTAATAAGCTTTAGGGTGGCAAGCTTATTACTCGTCGCTTGCTGCCAGACTTTAGGGTCTTGCATAGCGACCGCGTCGGCTGCAAATCTCTCACGTAGCTCTTGCATTTTAGAGAGGTGTAAAGGGGTTTTTAGTCGGCCATTAACCGCAATGATCAATCGCAAATGCGCATTAGCGTTTGGGTATTGTTTGGCTGTTGGACCATCTAGATAGCTTACTAATGCTTCTAACATAGCATCAGGTAAATATCCCAGCCCCTTTAGTACGTAATGTAGAGCATGCTGCTGATAGTCTGTCGCGGGCAGGAAGCTTGCAAGCTTTTCACCGAGTAATCTATATCTATTATCGCTTTCGCTAAGCTGCGCAGTCTCAGCTTGATTTTCATGCGCTTGATAGTATTTTACGCCCTCTAAGGGAGCTAGTTTCGACTTAGTGTTTAAGCTCGCCGCCGCTTTATTTATCAAAGCATTAAGCGAGGTTATAGAAGAGCTTGACATGGCATTCCTCATAAATTAGGTATCGGTCTTTATGACTTTTTATAGCTTTTTATGACCTTGATACTTTTTTATAATTCAGTTTATAGTTCAATATTTTTTATAAATAATAGTTGGTAAGTAGTAAGTGAGGTCATCATAAAACAATCAAAAGTGAAGTTAAGTATCGTTTAGTAATCATTTACGAGCTAAAAGTAAACTATAAAGAATGATTCAGCTTTAAGTGCTGTTTTGGCTGCCATTGTCTGGTTTATAGAAATTAAATCTCAAAATTAAAAAAATCCTCGGCTTTAGGCTTGAAATATGCCCTCACTACCTTTATCAATCAGCTATTGAATATGGTTTGCAGCAAAAGTATTAATGAAGTGCTAAATTCTAGGTATATTACAAAATTATCATAAATAATAAGGAGTTATCATGAGCGAACAAAATCCAAATCAACAAGCTGATGAAAATAGCGCAAAAGCGGCTCACAGTAATCTTGAGCGCAGTGAAAGCGTCCTGCAAGAAACGATGGATGAGTTTGACCCGCAAAACGATTCAGCCGATGAAGCCACTATCGATAACGAAATCGATATCAATGTTTATGAAGCGCGCATCAAAGAGCTTGAAGGCGAAGTCAAACAAGCAAAAGAGACGACTGCCCGTGCTAATGCTGAAACTTATAACGCGCAAAAGCGTATGGAACAAGAAGCCGATAAAAGTAAGAGATTCGCCCTGCAGAAGTTTGCCAAAGAGCTATTAGAAGTGGTTGATAACTTAGAGCGCGCTATCGAAAGTACCACCTCAGACGACCCTGTCACCGAAGGGGTGCGCTTGACGCACAAAGCTTTGCTAGATGTCTTGAATAAAAACGGCGTAGAGGTTGTCGAACCACAAGGCGAGACGTTTAACGCAGACTTGCACGAAGCGGTCGGTATCGATGCTGATGCTGAGCCTGATACGGTCGGTACGGTACTGCAAAAAGGCTATAGCCTAAACGGTCGTCTGCTGCGTCCTGCTATGGTTCGCGTCGGTCAATAAGTTAAACCAGTAAGCTTGGCTAATAAGTGAGATTAGCAAAAAAAACAAGCTAATAATCCTTATTAAAGGTAAGGATATTCACAAAAATTCACACAAAAGCGAATTATTGCGCTGTTATTGACTTGAAAAAATACCAGCGCAAACCGATATAAAGCAACAAGTGACCACATATGGTCTGATAGTTTGATTTTAGCTTGAGTTTTTGGCAGCTCTTTTTTGATAGTTTGGATGCACAAAAACTGCAAGCAACCCAATAGAAATTTAACAACATTTGGAGCAATTAATTATGGGTAAAGTAATAGGTATTGACTTAGGAACCACCAACTCATGTGTAGCGGTAATGGAAGGCGATAGCGTCAAAATTATCGAAAACGCTGAAGGTACGCGTACTACCCCTTCAATCGTCGCTTATAAAGATGATGAAATTTTGGTTGGTCAATCTGCCAAGCGTCAAGCAGTCACCAACCCGAATAAGACCCTGTTCGCTATCAAGCGTCTGATCGGTCGTCGTTTCGATGACAAAGTCGTGCAAAAAGATATCGGCATGGTACCGTACAAAATCGCTAAAGCCGATAACGGTGATGCTTGGGTTGAGATCAACGGTAAAAAACTTGCGCCACCACAGGTCTCTGCTGAAATATTGAAAAAAATGAAAAAGACAGCCGAAGACTATCTTGGTGAGAGCGTTTCTGAAGCCGTTATTACCGTTCCTGCTTACTTTAATGACTCACAGCGTCAAGCAACCAAAGACGCGGGTAAAATCGCCGGTCTTGATGTAAAGCGTATCATCAACGAACCAACCGCAGCAGCACTCGCTTATGGTATGGACAAAAAACAAGGTGATAGCACAGTAGCAGTCTATGACTTAGGTGGTGGTACGTTTGACGTCTCAATCATTGAGATCGCTGATGTCGATGGCGAGCAGCAGTTTGAAGTATTAGCGACTAACGGCGATACTTTCTTAGGCGGAGAAGACTTTGACTCAGCGCTTATCGACTACCTCGTTGATGAGTTCAAAAAAGAGCAAGACTTCAACCTAAAAGGCGACTCTCTTGCAATGCAGCGTCTAAAAGAGGCGGCAGAAAAAGCGAAGATTGAGCTATCAAGTGCTCAAAGCACTGAAGTGAACTTGCCTTATATCACTGCCGATAGCAGTGGTCCTAAACATTTAGTCATTACTATTAGCCGCTCAAAACTTGAGAGCCTAACTGAAGATCTAGTCAAACGTACGATGGGTCCTTGTAAGATTGCTCTTGAAGATGCTGGCCTAAAAGTTGGCGATATCGATGACGTTATCTTAGTCGGTGGTCAGACTCGTATGCCACTAGTACAAAAGCAAGTAGAAGACTTCTTCGGTCAAGAGCCACGTAAAGACGTGAACCCTGATGAAGCAGTAGCGGCCGGTGCAGCGATCCAAGGCGCGGTACTCTCTGGCGACAAAACTGACGTACTATTGCTTGACGTGACGCCATTGACGCTAGGTATCGAAACCATGGGCGGTGTGATGACGCCAGTTATCGAGAAAAACACCATGATTCCTACTAAGAAATCACAAGTGTTCTCAACGGCAGAAGACAACCAGCCTGCAGTTACCATTCAGGTGTATCAAGGTGAGCGTAAAATAGCTAACCAAAATAAACTCTTGGGCCGTTTTGACTTGACCGATATACCACCAGCGCCGCGCGGTCTGCCGCAAATTGAAGTGACTTTCGACATCAACGCTGATGGTATCATGAACATCTCAGCCACTGATAAAGGCACGGGTAAAGCACAAAGTATCCAGATCAAAGCAGACTCTGGTTTGTCGGATGAAGAAGTCGAGCAAATGGTACAAGACGCAGAAGCTAACGCTGCTGAAGATGAGAAGTTTGCAAACTTAGCGCAAGTGCGTAACGAAGCTGATGGTCGTATTCATGCAGTACAAAAGGCCTTAAAAGAGTCAGAAGATAAAGTCACTGAAGAAGAAAAATCATCAGTAGAGACGGCTATCTCTGAGCTTGAAACGGCTACTAAAGAAGACGATCATGACGACATCAAAGCTAAACTTGAAGCGCTAGATAATGCTTTCTTACCGGTTAGCCAAAAGATCTATGTTGATAATAGCGCAGGCGGCGAAGGTATGGATCCAGGTCAGTTCCAGCAAAGCACAGAGTCAGCAGATGCAGCGCAGGATGATGATGTAGTAGATGCAGAGTTCACCGAAGTGGACGAAGACAAAAAGTCATAATTGATACTACTGGCAATACCTTAAAGCTAGTTTTATATAAGTATTAGAAAAACGCACCTGTCGAGGTGCGTTTTTTTATTGGTTAGTCGTTATCACTAATTGAGTCATTATGAGTGCGGATGGACATAAATTTTATAAAAAATCTAGTTATGTAACAAAAGATTTCATATCTCAGTCTTTGTAACTTAGTTACTGATATTTACTTGCAAATCTTAACCCGTATGCCCTCAAACGTAGACACAGCGTATGACATGTTTTGTTACTATATATTCATCGTTAGCAAACAGGGCGATAAGGCTGAAAAAAGCCTTAATAACTAACTTAAGTACTAACTTGTTTGTCAAAATATGAAACTCAGGAGATAAAGATGAAAACTTTACAGAAAACTCTATTAGCACTAGCCGCTGGTTCTTTAGTAAGTGTAGGCGCACAAGCTGCCGTAACTTATGGTAGTGGCTATGCCGGTCAGCCATATGTTGGTGTTAAAGTCGGTCAATTCGACTTAGACGTTGATAACGCTGATGATCCAACTGCATATGGTATCTACGGTGGTTATAACTTTGACCCTAATTTCGGTCTAGAAGCTGAATACGTAGGATCAGATGATGCTGACTATAGAAACGGTGATTTAGATGCTAAGACTTACGGTGCTTATGGTACTTACCGTTATTCTTTCCCAAATACAGGCTTATATGCTAAAGGTAAGCTTGGGGTAGCAAAAACTAAAGTAGAAGGTGACTATACCGTTGGTCCAGTTAAGGTCTCAAACTCTAGCAGTGATACTGGTATCGCCGGTGGTGTTGGTCTAGGTTATTCAGTTAATCCTGACTTTGGTGTAGAAGCTGAATATTCTATGATGGATAGCGATGTCGATGCCAAGCTTATCACTGTTGGTGCTCATCTAAAATTCTAGTCTGAATTTATAAGCTAAGATTTACTTTTTAGCTCAGCTAGCACGATAAAACGATCACTTCGGTGGTCGTTTTTTTTGTATAATTTTAGGTCAAAGTCCTTTTAATCTTATGCAGAATCATAACTTTTATATGGTGAATGCTCTTAAGTTATAAATAACAGTATGATATTGATTTTTAAGATAATATTAATAACCGAGATGTGCTACATTAAAAGCTAGAACAATAAAGGGAGTCGCCGCAATGATTGAGACTATTTGGATGCTGGAACCTTGGCATTGGCTAGTACTAGGTTTCTTATTGATGATTGCTGAGATTTTTATTCCCACCTTTGCTAGCCTTTGGTTCGGTGCTGCTGCTGTGATTGTTGCAGCGTTGTCTTGGTTATTGCCTATTCCTGTTGTAGCACAGGTGCTCATATGGCTTGCACTATCTGTGCTATTTATGTTCGCTTGGATCAAGTATATTAAGCCCCTATCGGTAAACCGTACCAAAGCAGGACTAGGTGGCAGCGTGATCGTTGGTGAGACTGGTATGATAGTGCTCAAGCCGCAAGCTGATAAATCTGGCATGGTACGTTTCAATGTTCCAATAGTTGGCGCGGATGAATGGCCTTGCCGTACCGAAGGCAAGGTAGTAGAGGTTGGCGATAGGGTAGTAGTGACAGGTATCATAGGTAATGAGCTCATGGTCGCTCCGACTCAGCGCATCACGGCGGCCACAACTGAAGTACAGCCTAATATTACGCCTAAAGTAGAGACTCAAGCTCTTAAAGGAAAAACCAAAAGTAGCCGCTTAAACCTAAATAAACCTAACCTAGATAGGGTACGTCTAAAAAATAAATTTACGGATAAGTAGTCCGTATATGCCAATAATATTTTCAAATTAGAGCATGAAGTAGCAAGATAGAAGAGATAAAAGAAATTAGGAAGCTGAAATAAATATGACCTATTGCTGCGTCATTTATGGCAGAGGTTCAAGGAGAGCGTTATGAACAGTATTTTAGGTATCTTAGGTGGTGGCGGTATCGTCATGGTGGTACTAATTGCCTTGATTATCTTTACCGTTTTTAAAGGGGTAAGGATTGTTCCTCAAGGTTACAAGTGGGTGGTTCAGCGCTTGGGTAAATTTAATCAGACGCTTGAGCCTGGTCTGACGCTGATCATTCCTTTTATCGATAGAGTAGCCTATAAAGTCACTACCAAAGATATCGTTTTAGATATTCCCTCACAAGAGGTTATCACTCGCGATAACGTGGTAATCATCGCCAACGCTGTGGCTTATATCAATATCGTACGCCCAGACAAAGCCGTTTATGGTATTGAAGATTATGAATACGGTATTCGTAATTTGGTACAGACTTCCTTGCGCTCAATCATCGGTGAGATGGATTTAGATAACGCTTTGTCTAGTCGTGATGAGATCAAAGCGCTACTCAAAAATGCTATCTCAGAAGATATTGCTGATTGGGGAATTACGCTTAAGACGGTTGAGATTCAAGATATTAATCCCTCACAAACCATGCAAGCGTCGATGGAAGAACAGGCCGCTGCTGAGCGTCTACGCCGTGCTACCGTTACTCGCGCCGATGGGCAAAAGCAAGCGGCTATCTTAGAGGCGGACGGCCGCTTAGAAGCTTCACGCCGTGATGCAGAAGCGCAAGTGGTCCTAGCCAAAGGTTCTGAGGAATCCATTCGCTTGATTACTGCGGCGATGGGCGATGAAGAGATGCCTATTGTGTACCTGTTAGGTGAGCAGTACATTAAGTCGATTCGACAATTGGCTGAATCTGATAACTCAAAAATGGTGGTATTGCCGGCTGATATCTTAAGTACGGTCAAAGGTATGGTTGGCGACAAGCTCAAGGTTTAAACAACGACTTGCTCAAATTTTATTTTTAGCTCTAAAAAGACCTCAATTGAGGTCTTTTCGTTCTCTACTATCTGTTTTTAAAGCTTATTAAATCACTTTAGAAAAGCGATTCTTGTGCTTTTTGTTTAGATACTCATCGAATACCATCGCTACGTTACGTCCTAAAAAACGGCCTTTGGGCATAATACGGATACCCGCCGCGTCCATATCGATAAGCTTATCTTCTTGCATAGCGCCAAGCTGCTCAATCTCATCAATGAAGTAAGTAATTGCATCGATACCGAACTTTTGATTCACATCTTTGAAGTCGATATAGTCATGACAGAGTAGATTCATAATCACATACTCTCGCAGACGATCTTTGATAGAGGTTTTAATGACTTTCGCCGCGGGCATAACGTTAGGGTTGCTGCGTGCTGCGTTAATAGTCTCTTGATAAACCTGCAGGTCAGTATGGTTTTGCATAATATAACGGTTGCTGCTATTGGCAATCTGGCTAATAGCGGAGACCCCAAAGCCTAACAAATCGCAATCACCCATGATGGTATAGCCCTGAAAATTACGGTGCAGTTTGCCCGCACGCTGTGCTATCGCTAACTCATCATCGGGTTTAGCAAAATGGTCAATACCTATGTACTGATAGCCGGCCTCGGTCAGTGTATTTACCGTATCAGCAAGCATCGTTAGCTTGTCGCTTGGACTTGGCAAGTCCTCATCTTTGATCTGCCGCTGTGCTTTAAAGCGTTCTGGCAGATGCGCGTAATTAAATACCGATAACCGATCCGGTGCCATCTCAATAATGCGTTGTACCGTTTTGTGCAAAGTCTCAGGCGTTTGATGCGGCAGACCATAAATTAGATCGAGATTGATCGAATGAAAGCCAAGCGCTCTTGCCTCAGTCAAAATATTAGCAATAAGCTCTGCTGAGTGCACGCGATTTACCGCAATTTGCACCGCTTCTTCTAGATCCTGTACCCCTAAGCTAATTCGGTTAAAGCCAAGATTGCGTAGTGTCTGTAAAGTGTTATCACCCAGTTCACGTGGATCAATCTCAATAGAATAATCGCCTTCATCTTCAGGCAAAAATTCAAACTGAGTTTGCAAAAACTCCCACAACCGTACTAACTCTTCATCACGCAAGAATGTTGGCGTACCCCCGCCTAAGTGCAGCTGCTTAACCAGTGGTTTTTTGCCTTCTTCAACTGCCAATAAACGGCGTTTGTGTTTAATCTCGCTAAATAAGTATTCTAGATAATCGCCTGAGTCGCTGTTCTTTTTAGTAATGATTTTATTACAAGCGCAGTAGTAGCACAGATGACGACAAAAGGGGATATGAAAATATAACGATAATGGCGCGCGTGTTTCACGGCTCTGGAGGATTTTGGTCTCTAAACCATCAGCTATCTCTGAGAACTCTAAAGCGGTCGGGTAAGAGGTGTAGCGTGGTCCTGAGCGATTGTATTTATTAATAAGTGCCTGATCAAAGCTAGGCAACTGTTTATTGCCACTATCGCCGCGTAGGCTAGCGTAAGGGTTTGCAACTTCAACGACAGGACGAGCAGTAGTAGGCTGCTCACCTGCATGATTATAAGGCTGTTGAGAGTGATTTGGATTAGAAGGGGTTGAATACTCTGTCATGCGGCGCTCCTTTCACGTTAGCGGCAATGATAGTCAGCTGAAGATTCAGCTAAAAACAGATAGGCTGTTTAGGACTGTTTTATCAAAAAAATGGCTGAATCAATAGGTTGTATTGTAGCAAATCCTTAGCTCTATTAGGGTAATTTAGTGGTTTTATATGTCTGCTATTTATTTGATTGCCGTTAATGGTTTGCAGATGGATAAAGGTAGACTTAATCAAAAAGGCCTCAGAATTATCTGAGGCCTCTTATACAAAGTGCTTTATAAAAAGTGCTTAAGTTCTACTTACGTTAATTATTTGTCTTCTCTGATTTTTAGCACTCCACCGACTGCTTTTTCAGCGATTTCACTGCGACTAAAAGGTACTTTAATCCAGTCTTTGGCTGAGTAGCGACGCGTCTGATCACGATGATAATGGCGCGTGCTATCCGCTGATTGCGAGTAAGCTAGTAGCGCTTCTACGACAGGGCCGTTATTATCAAAAGTGACCGACTGCATATAAGTGGGGCCATTATTGATGATGTAGTTACCGGCATCATTAGGTCCAGGTCCTCTTGCGACGTTGAACAGGCCTTCACCGGTACCTAGACCGCCATGCATAGGGATTTTTTCGTTATTATTACCAGCGTCAAAGACATACTGCACGCTACCTAAAGTAGCATCAAGGGCAATGCCTTTATCTTGGAAATACTGAATAGAATCTGCTAGCGCGGTACGAGTCTTAGAGCTAATAATAATATCGCGCGGCGTATTGACCGGATCGTTGACATCGAAGCGTACACTAAATAGATCTTCATTTTCAGTGGTTTCTTCAAAGCCAACGTTTCTCCAGAACTCTCTAAAGACGTGCGCGCCTTCGCTATCGATGTCGTTACGGCGGTCCCAATTACTTAGGACATTACAAGCTTGCGTAGCGTCAATGGTCTCGCCATTAGTCAATGGCATAATAGGATTGGCGCTGCAGTCGGCCAACACGTCATCTAGCACCAGTTCAGCGGCATAACTGCGATTACTGTAGACCACTTCTTGCATATTGTCTAAGTTAAAGGTAGTACCGCCAAGACCATCATTATTATTCAGACGATCCTGTATCTGTACCAGTCCCATACGTGAGCGCATAAGTAACGGCACACCATCGACAGGGGTAGCACCTAAGAAGGGAGTGAGTTGACGACGGAGCAAGGGCGAGAAATCAGTTAAAGGTTCTTGAGGGTTACTTAACCAATAGCTGTCGTTAGAATTGGCGACATAATCATCACGAATCAAGAACGGCAAGTTTGAGCGTCCAAAGATACCTGCTTGCGGTGAGTCATCATCATTGCCCCATTCACAGGCTGCTGTATCCCCTCGCAGTGCTGGCAAGCCAAAGTTAACAATGGCTTTTAGGAAGAGATTGCCATCAGTACAGCTCTCAAGCTTCTCTTTGGTTACATGCGGTACGGTGGAGATATCAGCGTAGAGCGCTTTGCCATAGCGGTCAGTGGCGATAGTGTTGACGAAGCCTAGACCGACCATATCTTGCATTCTGTCGACGAGATCCTCGACGCCAGTAGCTTTGTTCATGCTACGCCATTGATTCAATGAGCGCGCATTTTCTGCAGCGGCATCACGAATGGTAAAGGCGCTGTTATTCTGGCCCCACGCTGGCAGTGCGCCGTTGACGAGATTAACAGCTAACATCGGACCAAAGTGTGAGGAATAAACAGGCTGAGTCAACGTTTCGTTGTTGGGTAATTGAATGGTCACTTCATCCATGCGGATATCGCGCTGCTCGACGACGCCATCCTCATTGGTATAGTTATACTTCATAGGATCGCCATTGACCAGATCAAGCTGATATAGGGTGAAGCGCTTGGCAGTAGAGACGGTATGACTCCAAGCGACATCTTTATTGAAGCCAATATTGATAAACGGCTGACCTTGCTGGGCTGAACCCATGACATCAATCTCACCGGGTATAGTCAGATGAAACTCATAAAAACGCTGTACACCATTCCACGGCTCATGGGGGTTGCCATACATAACCCCTTCGTCTTTACCGGTGACCTCACTACCAAATGCGTAAGCATTACTACCGCCATCCATCGCGTTAATGGTCGACATATCGAAATCGAACCCTGCCGCTAAATCTGCAGCAGATGTCGACGAAACTGAGTTTAAGCTCATCTCTGTAGCGGAGTCTGATTCAATAGAGCGCATCCTGCTGCTACCCATAACGACATTATCTGCTGGCGGAGCGGCAGCTACAATGGGACTGACAAAGTTAGAGAGCCCGCCGCGCAAATTGGCTTTGCCGTAAAGGGCTAGCAGATCATCAGTACTGATCTCGCGTACCCACTCAGCGCCGGCACAATCAGGATCGATGTTTTCTACGCCTGTATCACGCAGATAGCGACTAACCCCAGCGGCATAACCAGCTACCGCATCGAGCACTTCAGGCTCTTGTGCATTCAAAAACTGAGCACGTTTGGCTGGTGAGTTATACCAAGTATAGAATACATCGCTAGCCACACTACCTTCGTCACCTAGATATAGCATACTCTTTCCACTAGAAACCACAATCTCGCGGGCAAGCGAACAAATATTATCTTCCGCAAAAGCGTAGCCGACGCCATAGCCTAAACCGCTATAGTCGTTAGCAGTGATATGCGGAATTCCAAACTCAGTGCGTCGAATATCAGCAGCATATGCAGAGGAGGTAGGAGGTGTGACGACTTGATCGTTGAAGCTACTATCGCTATCCGAACAACTGACCAATCCAAACGAGACGGCCACTGTTAATAGCGCTAATTTCGGCGCGCGCCGATCGCGTATTATGATTTTCATAAGCTTTACTGTCCTTAGTTAATAATGGCTTAAAGGCATATAAAATAACTACTACAACTACCATCTTCAGCCTTCAATAAATTCCTTTTATTGCTAGTAGTGTACAACTGCACACTTATGATATAACAATACTTAAGAGCTTTTCTAGTTAAATGATAGATTCGTTTAAATAAACAAAGCTTTTGGGTAGCTAATAATTAGCTGACTCAGCTTACAGAAGACGACATTTGCGCACTAATTGATAATACTCTATTATAAAACCTCCCTTCTGTTAGGAAACGCTCATGTCGTTTGCGCAAGTCTATACCCGTTCGGTCGTCGGTCTACATGCGCCAAAAGTGATCATAGAAGTACATTTATCACAAGGCTTGCCTGCGCTTACTATCGTTGGCTTACCAGAAGCGGCGGTACGTGAGAGTAAGGATCGGGTACGCTCCGCTATTCTGAATTCCGGCTTTCAGTTTCCTAATCGGCGCTTAACGATCAATCTTGCACCTGCTGACTTGCCAAAAGATGGCGCGCGTCTTGATCTGCCGATTGCTATCGGTATCTTGGCAGCTAGTGGTCAGCTTGAGCCGGAAGTGTTATCAGGGTTTGAGTTTATCGGCGAGCTGGCGCTCAATGGTGAATTACGGCAAGTAACGGGCAGTTTAGCAGTGGCTCGAGCGATAAGAGCAGAAGCTTTAGCAGCAAAGACTGCAAAAGTCGCGCAAACGCAAATGTCAGCAGACAAGATAGCCGCAAATCCGTCCACGCAATTAGTCGTGCCTATTGATAATGGCATGGAAGCTAGCCGCGTTGAAGGGGTCGAGGTGCTAGGCGCTACAAGCCTAAAGGCGGTATGTAAACACTTACAGTCGTTAGCAGATCCAAACGCAAGCGCTGAGCGTTTAGAGGTCGTCATTCCTAGCATTACGCAAAAGCGAGCAGGTTATAAAGTCGATCTGGCCGATGTCAAAGGCCAACATCATGCTAGGCGAGCGCTTGAGATAGCGGCGGCTGGCGGGCATTCGCTACTATTCACTGGGCCGCCAGGCTCTGGCAAGACTTTGATGGCGTCGCGTCTACCGACTATCCTGCCAGACTTAAGCGCTGAAGATGCGCTAGAAGTGGCTAGTACTTATTCAGTCGCCGATAGCGATTATGATTATGGCACACGCCCCTTTAGGCAAGTGCATCACACCATATCAGCAGTAGCACTCGTTGGCGGCGGTTCTCGTCCAAAACCTGGCGAGATAACATTAGCCAACAAAGGTGTACTTTTTTTGGATGAGTTGCCTGAGTTTGAGCGCAGCGTGCTCGAGGTATTGCGTCAGCCATTAGAAGCTAAGCAAATTACTATCAGCCGTGCTAATTCGCAGATGACCTTTCCGGCCAATTTTCAGCTAGTGGCGGCGATGAATCCATGTCCGTGCGGCTACGATGGTGACGCCTCTAATCGCTGCCGCTGTCGTCCTGAGCAGATTAAGCGCTATCAAGATAAGCTCTCAGGGCCGCTGCTAGACCGTATAGATCTGCATATCACTGTACCGGCGCTCCCTATAGCTGACTTGCAGAATAGGAGTCGAGGGGAGAGCTCAGAAGCAGTTAGGGAGCGGGTCACGGCTGCCAATGAACGGCAAATCACCAGACAGAATAAAGCGAACAATGAGCTAAGTCCTAGTGAGCTCGATGAATACGTGGATCTAGGCGAGAGTGAGCAGCAGCTGTTACAAATGGCGCAGCAGCGCTTGAACCTATCGGCGCGTGGTTATCATCGGGTATTACGAGTGGCGCGTACTATAGCTGATCTGGCAGACAGTCACGATATTACTAGCGCCCACGTATCTGAAGCGCTCAGTTATCGAAGCAAATAAATTATTAAAAAAACCTAGTTGACGTAGGCTGCGGCTTTAGCCTAGCTTAAAATCCTGCAAAAGTACGGGGCTGGGCTAAAAGCGCCAGCCTACAGAGTCCAAATAAATTTAACATTTTGCTAATCAGTATTTATCAATGGCTATACAGCCTCTAGTATTTAAAACAATCCGGTAATATTACCTGTATCATCAACATCGATACGTTCAGCCGAAGGGTGTTTAGGCAAGCCAGGCATCTTCATAATAGGGCCACAAATCACTACGATAAAGCCGGCGCCGTTAGAGATACTAATATCACGCACCTGAATCCTAAAGCCAGTTGGCCTGCCAAGTAGCTTGGCATCGTCACTAAGCGAGTACTGAGTTTTAGCGATACAAATCGGCATTTTATCTACATTCAATTGTTCTAACTGGCGTATCTTGGACTGCGCAAGGGAGCTGATATCGATATCGGTAGCGCCATAAATACGCTGAGCCACCGTGCGAATTTTATCCACAATACTATTATCGCTATCGTGCAAAAACCGAAACTGGCTGGGTTGCTGTTTTGGAGTCTCGAGCACTTCTAGTAAAGCCTTCGCTAGCACTTCACCGCCAGCGCCGCCTTTTTCCCAGACTTGAGTTGAGGCAACTTTGACGCCTTTTGCTTGGCAAGCTCGTTTGACTAATTCCACCTCAGCATCAGTGTCGCTGACAAAGTGATTGATGGCGACAATGACTGGTAGACCATAGACATTTTGCATATTATCGATATGCTTAAATAAATTAGGCAAGCCTTGCTCAAGTGCTGATAAATTCTCTTGGGTGAGCGCATCTTTTTTGATGCCGCCGTTGTATTTTAGCGCGCGGATAGTGGCGACGATAATCGCCGCATCGGGCGTTAGGCCTGATAGGCGACACTTTATATCGCAGAATTTCTGCGCACCTAAATCGGCACCAAAGCCAGCTTCGGTAAGCGTATAATCCGCTAGATGCTGCGCCACGCGGGTAGCGATAACTGAGTTGCAGCCATGAGCGATATTGGCAAACGGGCCGCCATGTACAAGGGCTGGCGTGCCTTCTATAGTCTGTACTAAATTAGGCTTGATCGCTTCTTTTAACAACGCTGCCATGGCACCTTGCGCGCCCAAGTCTCGAGCATAGATAGGCTGCTTATCTGTATCAAAAGCGATTAAAATATTGCCTAAACGCTGTTTTAAATCATTCAAATTCGTCGCCAAACAAAAAATAGCCATCACCTCAGAGGCTACAGTAATATCAAAGCCATCTTCCCGGGCAACGCCGTCAGTGCGTTTGCCTAAGCCACCGATAATATTACGTAGTTGCCTGTCGTTCATATCTATGGCACGGCGCCAGAACACCTGCTTAGGATCAATGTCGAGCGCATTGCCTTGATAGATATGATTGTCAATCAGTGCCGCTAATAAGTTATTGGCCGCGCCGATAGCATGAAAGTCGCCAGTAAAGTGCAAGTTAATATCTTCCATCGGTAGCACTTGCGCGTAACCGCCGCCAGCCGCACCTCCTTTCATCCCAAATACTGGCCCTAGCGAGGGTTCGCGTAAGGCTACGGTCGTTAATTTGCCATCGTCTTTTTGTCTGTGTAAACGATTAAGCGCGTCGGCTAAGCCAATAGTCACAGTAGTTTTGCCCTCGCCTGCGGGCGTCGGATTGATCGCTGTGACTAGTATTAGTTTGCTGCTTTTAGCTTTAGCTGGGGTGCTCAGTACCTCACCTGCATTTATTTTCGCTTTATAATGACCATAAGGCTCGATGTTATCTATCGATAGGTTTAGCTTTTTGGCGATATCTTTTATAGGATATAAGGTTGCATTTTGGGCGATAGTAATATCACTAGGTACAGTCATATCAAAGCTCTTTTTTGTCTAAAAGGTAGCGAGTCAAAGTCGCAAAGTCATCAAAGGCTTGCGTCGGCTGGAAGTCGCGAATATCTTGACCGTAGTTATAACCATAAGAGAGACCAAGGGTATCTATGCCAGCATTTTGTCCGGCTAAGATATCGTTTTTTGAGTCGCCTATCATAACCGCTTTATCAAGCATAACTCCTAACTTGTCACAAACATGAAATAGTGGCGCCGGATCAGGTTTTTTGGTAGACAAACTATCACCGCCTAATACCTCTACAAACCACTCCTGCCAACCAAATGACTGCAAAATTTTGGGTACAAAACGAATGGGCTTATTAGTCACTAATGCTAAGGTAAACCCTGCATCATGTAGCGCTCTTAGTCCACGATCGACATTCGGGTAAGCAACTGTTCTGCTAACCTTAAGACTACTATAAGCTTCTAAAAACAGCTGCTCAGCATGATCGGCCTCTGCTGCAGTAAGCTCACCCTCCGCAATGTCTGTCTTGCCAACCAATGCTCGCTCTACTAGTAGCCGTGAGCCATTACCGACCCAACCTTTTATAGTTTCAAGTGAGTAGGTGGGCAAGCCTAGCTGCTCAAGCATAATGTTAATCGCTGTCGCCAAATCAGGAACGCTATCGATCAAAGTGCCATCAAAATCAAAAATCAAAAGCTGCTTATTCTGCATAAATTTTTACTCATTATTAGGGCGTATTGTTCATTCAAAGAAGCTAAAAACGGCTTTTAGTGGTGCCACTTTAGCATAACAAAAGTTGAAAAATACTCAGTTAGATATACTTAAGTTACTCAACGTCTTTATAACGCGCGCGGTGTTCCTTTTTCATTCTGAGATACTCTTTATTCTCGCGGCACTCGTCCCATTTAGCTTTAAATATCCGCGCCGATTTTGCCTTAACGGGATCTTCCTCTTGACGTGGGAGCTCTTCGCGACCATGAGCGCCGCTTTGGCCTTTTTTGTCATCGGGCACGGGGCCTTTGTATTTTTTACCGCCTTTATGATTGGCGTAGCGTCTGGCACGAGTGTAGCCCATTTGAATAAATTTACGCGCCATATCAGCGCCAACAAAATCATCGTCCGCTAAGTAGTCTAAAAACATCTGAAAAATAGTCTCGCTACTCTCATGAGCGATATCAGGGGTAGCAAAGCGCCAGTGCGGTAAAATCTCTGATTTGTACGGTTCAACCAATAGTACGCCTTGCTCGCCGCGACCCACGCGGTAGAGCTCGGGGTTTTTTCGTAAATCTAAATTTGCATAATCCAAATCGTAATCAAACTCTCTCATCAGCCTTCCTCTTAGCAACTAGTCAAAGCTAGTATACTAACCACGCCGAGCCAATAAACAGCACAGAAATGTTATGCAAGCGTGATAATAAAGCGTTAACATTAGTCCCAAAGCAAAGATATTTAATTTAACAGTACTCAAAAACCGTATTATTTAACCTAACAGGATGAGCTGTTATGCAAAAACCAACCATTAGCCATCAAGCTTCGCCGCTGTTTTTGACATCATTTTTAGTGATATTACTTAGCACGCTGAGCTTCACGAGTGCTCATGGCGCTTGGTTTGAGCGGTTGATACCTGAAGGCGAAGCTTATACCGTTACCGAGGTAGATCGCGATTTAGCCTTTGTGATCGATGGATTCATCTATGATGCGCGTAAGTTTTGTTATATGGCTGTAGGGGATAATGTGGTGTTTTTTGACGGGCGTCACGGTATCGACTATCGCGCTACCGTTTATAACCTAGACTCTAACGAGCGCTGTGAAGTGTTGCTGCGAGGCAGGCTTTAGATCGCTCAAAATAGCCAAAATATTTTAAGATAAGATAGCATCATATAAACAGCCATAAAAAAACCTCAAACGCGAACGTCTGAGGTTTTAGTTGCTTACTTAAAAGCTAGATTTGGTCAACGAAATGGTGGCTCGAGGCAGGATCGAACTGCCGACACACGGATTTTCAATCCGTTGCTCTACCGACTGAGCTATCGAGCCGTCTTCGCTGAGGACGCTATTAAACTAAATATACGCCTTGCTGTCAAGACATTTTTATCTTTTGTGCGCTAAATAATCAAATTCAATTCAAAAGTTAGTCTTTGACCCTGATTAATTCGTACTCGCTCATAATCTGATGGATATCGCTATCAACGGGTACAAACTGGCGCACGCCTTTTTTGACCTCCGCATCATAGACCATCTTAATAAACTTAGCATCGATTGCGCGTCCTTTATTTTGTTGATGCACAGTTAAATATTGCAAGCGCCGGCTATCTGTCTGCCCATCATCGAAACAGCCAACCGCCGCGATAGGTTTGTCATTAAACATGCCGACATATAGATATTGCCCACGTTTAAAGCCATTCTCGATGATATTTAATACCTCCCCGCCGCTAGGCTGGTTATCATCAGCGTCATACATGGCTTGCAAACGCTCTGCTAATTCATTGTCGCGAGCAGGCTTTTTTATCAAAGGTGCATTTAAATCATTAATCGCGATGGCTTCTAAAGGCATGATATGTCCTATTTTCTGATGAGTGCTAACAGTATTAAGTTCAAATAAAACCAATTAAAAAAGCGTCATTAATAAAACTTAAGGCAGTATTTTAACAGATTAGGGCAAATAGCGCCTCGCTTTACCCTGCTACCATAGCCGTCATGAGAGCATTTTGCTATGATAAGCCTATATATATTTCCTCAGTATCTATTTACTCCCCATCCCTTATTTATAGAGAGTAGCTATGTCTGCCGATAATAATCAAGCGCAAAATTCCAATCTACACGGCCGCCCAGCGCGCACCGCCACTGTTGAGCGTAACACCGCTGAGACGCAAATCACTTGTACGGTCAACCTTGATGGCACTGGTCAAGGAACCGTCGATACTGGCGTGCCGTTTTTAGATCATATGATCGATCAGATTAAGCGTCACGGTTTGTTTGACTTGGATATCAAATGTGTGGGCGATACCTTTATCGACGATCACCACAGCGTCGAGGATACTGGTATTACGCTTGGGCAAGCGTTTAATAAAGCGCTCGGTGATAAAAAAGGCATTCGTCGTTATGGGCATTTTTATGCGCCACTCGATGAGTCTCTAACCCGCGCGGTAGTTGACTTATCAGGGCGTCCGGGGCTACATATGGATATCCCTTTTACCCGCTCGCACGTCGGTAAATTCGATGTCGATCTATTTAGCGAATTCTTCTACGGTTTCGTTAACCACTCGTGGATGACGGTGCATTTGGATAACCTTAAAGGCAAAAACAGTCATCACCAGATCGAGTCGACCTTTAAAGCCTTTGCTCGTGCCTTACGTATGGCGTGCGAGTATGATGAGCGGGCGCTGAATACGCTGCCATCGACCAAAGAGGCGTTCTAATGACCAAAATTGCACTATTAGATTATGGCATGGGTAACTTGCATTCAGTGAGTAAGGCGCTTGCCAATGTCGGCAGCGATGTATCTATCACAAGCGACCCTAAAGTCGTCGCTAGCGCTGATAAAATCGTCTTCCCTGGTGTCGGTGCGATGCGCGATTGTATGATTGGTATGCATGAGGCAGGTATTGATGAAGTAGTGCGCGAAGCTATCTTTAACAAGCCCGTCATGGCGATTTGTGTGGGTATGCAAGCGCTATTTGAGCGCTCCGCTGAGAATAGTGGCACCGATTGTTTGGGGATTTTAGACGGCACGGTAGAAGCCTTTGATCCTACGTGGACGGACGAGCAGGGCGCAACCATTAAAGTGCCGCATATGGGCTGGAACACCATTACCGATATGGATTTAGCGCATCCCTTATGGAAGGGCATAGAGAACAATCAGCACTTTTACTTTGTGCACAGCTATTATTGTGATCCTGCTGATGAATCGCAAATCGCCGCCATTTGCGATTACGGACAGCCGTTTTGTGCCAGTATTATCAAAGACAATCTGTTCGCCACTCAGTTTCATCCAGAAAAAAGCCATACCGCAGGTTTGCAACTGCTCAAGAATTTTGTCGAGTGGGATGTATAGCTAGACAAAACAGTGTATAAGTTTGCAAGGTGAGTTGAAGTCAGCGTAGCTCACCTTTTAATTATTGTTTATTATTGGCCTCAGCTATTGCTAGCTATCATACGCGGAAACCTCAGTGGACTTTACGACCTTTAAACTAAACATCATTGAGACAACCGGTCTCGCTAAAGATGCTTTGCACATCTACGTCGGCGTTGGCGTCTATCTGCTGAGCTTGCTTATATTACGCCCTATCATTAAAAGTCAGAATATCAGAGCCTTTTTAGCGTTACTGGTAGTGATTAGCGTGGCATTGCTAGGCGAGTATTTTGACAACCGTCATATTATCGTGCCAAGGGGTATCTCAGAGTTAAGAAGTATAGACATAAAGGCCAGTATTCATGATTTGATAAATACTTGTTTGCTACCTTTCGTGCTATTTGCGTTAAATAAGTGGACAACGATTTTTCATCCCACCGCACCTGCGCCAACCGTTAGATTATTAAAAAAACGATCTTAACTTATCACCATAGAAATAAGGTAAAGTAATGGGGTTGTTTCTCAAACCTAAAAGAGGAGCCTTTGCCATGTTTATCTACAAAAAGTATATGCGCTTTGCCACTAGAGTGCTTTTGATATTAAGCGCTTCACTACTTTGCCTCGGTAGCTATCAGCCAGCAATGGCTGTTCAGAATGTCATTAAATCGACAAACCCCTCCATTAAAAAACCATCAGCCCGCGCAACACCTGTACCTGTCAAATTACTTGATACTAATGAGTTAAATCGAATAACGCATTTGTCAGTAGGCAAAAAAGATCAATTTTTTCCAGCTGGCAAAATACTCAATGACTATCTTAAAATTGAATTAATAGATAAAGCCTTTTTTGAGAAAAAACGTCCGCTCGCTGTCGATTATTTATCACATAAAAACGCCATTAAAAAACAAGATAGCGTCATATCCATTCAACTGGTTAAGGACTCTTTGAAACTAGTAGATATCGATAGTGACGATGATGGCGAAACGTATAGATATATCGGCCAAATAGATGCCTTAGATCAGCATCTGGTTGAAGTACTGCGTTGGGAGAGTCAGAACTATCAAATGTTTGATCAAGTTGAAGGGTTCTTAACTCAAGAGTTTTCAGCTTATCCTTATCTCTCACCAAATAAACGGTATATCATCTCAGCTTATGCCAACCCATACGAGGGTCATACCGATCTCGGACTCTATAAAGTTAAAGGCAGAGAGATCATCCCTGTTATGAGTGCAGGCTTTAAAAATTGGATGCCTATCACTGATCCTGCTGATATATTTTGGGCGAGAGATGGCTATCTGTATTTAGCGGTGACTCATAGCGCTAGTGCCATGCAGATCGGCGGTCGCGTCAATGCACAGACGCAGTATATTAGGATAAAAGTTGATTTATAGAGTGGTTAGTTGTTACATAGATAATTCTTGCAACTTAACAACCGACCCCTTACAAAGCTTACTAAACATAAAAACTCTCTTCTACTTAACGCCTCCTTAGTTTGTTATTTTACCCTTAGACAATAACCAAATTGATATATCTATCAAGTTTATTAATTTGGCTATCCATAACTATCAATAATAAAAACCTATTAAAAAGGAGTCGCTATGAATATCCAAGACCTACTAGACAAAGCCAAAGATACTTTAGGTTTAGAGCCGCAAGAGACCGAATCAGGCGCTTATACGCCTTCCAAATCCTCGCTAAAGATAGCTGCGCCCAATAAAACCAACTACGATAATACCGAGTATGATAATCCGTACACGGGCAATAAAAAAATCATGATGATCTGTACCGAAGAGCAATACATGACCATGGAGAACGGCAATAAGTTTGATACCGGTAATCATCCCGTTGAGATGATGGTGCCGTTACTGCATTTTAAAAAAGCAGGCTTTGATGTCGATGTATTTACTCCAACAGGCGAGTCTGTCAAAGTCGAGCAGTGGGCAATGCCTGAGGACGATGAAGACGTCAAACAAATCTATGGCGAGTATAAGTCCAAGTTTGAGAGCCCAAACAGCATCGCTGACTTTGTCAAAAACGATATGGCAGACAGCACTGATTACGCCGCTATTTTTATCCCCGGTGGTCATGGCGCGATGCTGGGCTTGCCTGAAGATAAAAACCTTGGCGAATTGTTACGCTGGGGTTATGACAAGGATTTATTCACCTTAGCCATTTGTCACGGACCTGCGGCGTTATTAGCGGCTGATTTAGAGAGTCCTGACAGCTCTGATAAGACAGATAAAGCTGAGCGCGACTTTATCTTTAAAGGCTACAAGATGGTTGCCTTTCCGACCGCAATGGATAAGCAGATGCCTAAGATCGGTTATTTGCCCGGAACACTGCCGTGGTACTTTGCCGATAAGTTAGAAGATTTAGGCGTTACTATTGATAATAAACTCGCTTCAGGACAAACGCATCAATATAGAAAGCTTATCTCAGGCGATGGGCCTCTAGCGGCAAATGATTTTGGGAAGATGAGTGCTAAGGCTTTATTGAAAGAGCTTAATTAAAAACGTTTTGATATAACCATTTCTAAGTAGGATGAGCACAAGCTATCTACACTAATTACGTACTGCTGGGATGAATTTTGCGCTGCCTCTGGAGTGATGAAGTCGCACAGCAAGCAAGGAAAATTTATACCAGCAGTAATTCAACAATTTTAGATTGAGTCAGCTGTATGTTTACTCCATAAAAAAACGGACTATTCATTAGTCCGTTTTTTACGTTTAAAACTAAAAGTCTTTACTTAGCCTCATCATAAAGTCCCCTTACCACCTCACCAATTACCGCAATCCCTTTGGTTAACGTGTCTTTATCAGCGGCAATACTCATACGGATACACTCATGCGCATGTTTATAGTTATCCACATCAACCCCGGGGAAGAAATACTGGCTTGGCACAATGAGCGTGCCTTTTTCTTTCAAACGCTCATACAATTCAAGGGTAGTAATTGGTAAATCCTTAAACCATAACCATAAAAATATCGCGCCCTCAGGCTTATGAATCGATAGCGGATAATCGCCTAATTCTTGCTTAAGTAGGGCAACTGCGGTTTTGGCTTGCTGCTGGTAAAACGGCTTAATATCGTTATCAGATAAGTCTTTGATAGCGTCGTTTTCAACTAAAGGCGTGGCAATAGAAGCGCCAAAACGTGTCGGCGAGAGATTGACCACCGCATTCATCGCGCTTACCGCTTCAATCACCTCAGGCGCAGCAACGATAATACCGGTACGCACTCCCGGCAAGCCGATTTTCGACAGGCTAAAACAAAGAATCGTATTGTCATCCCAGCTTAGCTTTACGTCAGAATAAATAATATTAGGGAAGGGCATGCCATAAGCGTTATCGATAATCAGCGGCACATCGTAACGCCCCGCAATCTCCGCCAAGTGCGCCATTTCCTCATCGGTCAATACATTACCCGTCGGATTGGTCGGACGCGAACAACAAATCGCCCCAATACGTCCCTCTTTAAGCTCTGGCAAGTTCTCTAACGCCTCAAAGTCCACCCGATACTTAAAAAACCCTGCCTCGCCATCATGGGCGACCTCATCGATATGCGGCAACACCGCCATAAAATGCTGACCTTCGACATGAACATCGCTATAGCCGATATACTCAGGCGCAAGCGGTAGCAAAATGGACTTATCGATGGTTTGTTCTTCCGAGTCTTTTTCCTCAACGAACGCGCCGCCAAATAAGTTAAATAAATAGAAAAACGCATTTTGCGAGCCGTTGGTCAACGCGATATTTTCACTCGTCAAATTCCAGTCATAATGACGATTAAAAAACCCCACCAAAGCATCAATAAAAGCAGCATCGCCCTGCGGATTAGAGTAATTCGCCATGCTACTCGTCGCTGTACTATTAATCTCATCATTGAAGCTACCATCATTACCCAGCGCTTGATAGGTCTCCAAAAATAACTCATTCACCGCGTCAATCCGCGCCGGATTACCGCCGCCCAGCATATTGACTGGCTCATCGCTTTTGAGCGCATCGCCCAAATCATCCATCAATTGCGAGATGCCCGTAGGCTGAATAAACTTTTGACCAAACTTAGAGAATTTCATAGGATTACCGTGCGCTTGTCAGTATCTGACTGTTTGATTAGGTGAGTGTGCGGGTTCGCGTGGCGCTAGTATAGCAAATGCCAGCTTTGATGTGCGCGGTGTCAAGCGCTGATCGCCGTTTATCTTTCGTATATTTAACCTGCGTATAAACCAAAAAACGCCCTCTATATCCATAGCGAGCGTTTCGGTTTGTGGTTTTGGGGGCTTGGGGTTTTGGAGCTAATCCTGCTTTACGCTTGTAGTTGGTAGTTAATCAAGGACGATAGCGACGGCTTGCGGTTTTGAAACTCTTCTCACATGCTAGAATAACATTTACATGAGAGCTAAACACTTCAAGAACTAAGTCAAGAGTGCAAATTTTAACGTTTGTAATACTAACAATTAATTAACTATCAGCAAATTGGTATATTTAGTGCATAATTATGCGTATTTAAATTCTTTTGAGGAAGATCATATTTTTCGGAAAAAACTAGTAAAATGTAAGTTAAGTCATATTAGTTATTTCTACAACAGTCGGTATGCCAATATAAGGTTTTCCCATGAGTTACAATGCAAAAGTGTTCAATGTAATGATCGCCTCTCCAAGCGATGTTGAAGAAGAGCGCGCAATAGTAAGAAAGGTTATACACGAATGGAATGCTATTAACTCTGAGCATCGCAATATAGTTTTACTACCCATAGGATGGGATACACATGCTTCCTCGGAAGTAGGCTCCCATCCCCAAGAAATTATCAATAAACAAGTACTAGCTAAGAGTGATTTACTAGTGGGAATTTTTTGGACGAGGCTCGGCTCTAAAACTCCAAGCTATGATAGTGGCACTGTTGAAGAAATAGAAAGGCATGTTAAGAATGGTAAGCCTGCTATGCTTTATTTTTCTGAAAAACCAGTTGCTCCTAATCTTTTAGATACAGAGCAATACAAGAAGCTAGAGTCTTTTAAAAAATCGTACTATGATAGATCCTTTTTTCATACTTATAGTGATACTAATAACTTTAAAGAGAATTTCACATCTAGCTTACAGTTAAAAATCAATAATGATCCTTTTTTTTTTGAAAAAGAAGATGCGGAAGATACTAATTTCTTAAGTATATATCAAGCTGCTAAGCTAAGTATTGAAGCCAAAGAATTGTTAAAGGAAGCTAGTTTGGATGAAAGCGGGTATATATTAGTTTTTGAGACATTGGACGGAAAAGAAATAACTACAAATAGTAGAGATTTTCTTGTGTCTAACTCACCAAGAGAGAAAGCAAAGTGGGAAGGTGCAGTAAGAGAACTAGTTGAAGAAGGTTACATTATTAAGCCTACAAGCAATAGTGATTGGTATGAAGTCACTCAGTCTGGTTATAAGTTAACTGATAGCTATTAGAAAACAACATCTGTAGGTAGCGTAGTAAATTGGATATAATGGTATTTATAGTTTCGACTATAGAGTACAGGAGTTTTGTCGTTATTTAAAATTAACTATAGGAATATCGTGAAACCAGAATTCTCAGAATCTTCTTATGCATTTTCTCTAGTTAACGAAATGGCCAAAAAACATCCGTTCAATGTAGCTCCTATTTTTCCTTCTTTGTATGAAGAAGGGAGGACAGGTGGTTATGATACTGAAGTAAATATACAGGGAACACCATTCTTCTTTCAATTTAAAGTATCAGACTACTTATCTAGGTCTAATGCAACTCATTACCGTACGTTCAATGACTCTTACTATCAATTTCATTTACATGCACGTAAAAAATCTAAACAACATGACCTATTACTTCATCTTGAGAACAGTGGTAATCCAGTGTTTTACGTTGCGCCTAGGTTTTATAAGCACAATGACTTAAATATGAATTTTAGAAATAGTAATATGGTCTCAGAATCTATTTGGATTACAGCAAAAGAAATAGGTGCTTTACCTGATGACGACCTTCATTCGGTTTGTTTCAATAAAAATAATACATTGGTTTATTTGTTTTCTGAACCTAGGCAGATAAATAGTAAGTTTAGCAGCCTTAATAATATTTCAGATGATTTGAATGGTTTTAACGTTTATTTTGACTATTTTAGAATGTCATCTAGTTATGAAAAGTATCACAAAGACACTTGGGAAGGTTTGTTTAATCAGATGGTCTATATCATTAATAAGCATTCAGGTAATAATTCATTAGGTAAGGAGAATATTAAAAAATACATTAATGATATTAATAGCATTAAAAGTAAATGTGCATTTTTATCAAGACTATTTTTTGGTGCTGAGATGCTAATTTTAAATACTTAGTTTAAATCAGAGGCACGTTTCAGCCCTGATAGTAACGATTATCCTGACGGGCTAAGCGAGTTGCGGACGTATCGTTTTGAGATGATCTCGAGGTAACAGGAACGGCTCAAACGATAACGACAGAAAATCATAGATTTTCTCTTGCGTCAGGGCGAAGCAGTGCTTCACTTAATCCTTCCTCACGCCTAGACTGGCAGATAATAGCGGATAGCAGGATTAGCTACAAATAACCCGCCATCAATTCTTACTAAACTTTCAACAATCAAAAAATCCCTTTTAAGGGATTTTTACTTGCGAAGCTAAAATTGCAATGCAATTTTTTAACGCTTCTCAAACCATCGCCCTCACTCTTGCCATAATCCCCCGCCCAATTACCAATCTCACATAAATAATCGCAATACCCAGCAGTAAGGCAAGCAGCAATCCACCACCAATAGCCAGATTCGCCCACGGTACACTAAAGCGCAAATCAAACCACTGGGTAATCGCAAACCACGAGCCAGCGCTGGCAATCGTCATCGCAAACACCGCGGCGCTAACCCCAAGTACGCCAATCTCCAAAATATTAAGCAAGTATAAATCACGTTTTTGCATGCCGAGTAGGCGAAACGAGGCGCTCTCTTGCATGCGGTCTTGTGAAGTGGAGAGTAGCGAGCTAATCAGCACCATAATACCCGTGAGTAGTGCCAGCAAGGTAAAGACATAGACCAAGCGGCTCATCTGCTGCACCAGTCCTTGGATTTGCTCAGCGATAGCGGTGCCATCAACTGTAGTGACGGCAGGGAATTCGCGTACCAGCTGTCCTTGCACCTCGGCGATGCTGTCCTCAGGGATATGCGCGGTGGCAAATTGGATTTGCGGGGCGGCGGCTAATAGCTCAGGATCAAATAAAAAGTAAAAGAACGGACTGGGGCCACGTTCAAAGCGTGAGCGGATACTGGTAATCTCTCCAGTTATCTCAATACCTTGGATATTAAACACCACTTCATCGCCCATACCGACATTTAACATCTCAGCCGCACCATCTAAAATAGATAACGGCTGTACTTGTTGTAATGGCGATTTGTCAAGGTCTTGACCATCGATAGGGCTATACAGCTCGTCATTGGTGACCGCATCGACGATGTATTCGGTGTCCATAATCGTGTCGGCGTAGCTTAAGTTAAACACCCGCGTCGGTTCATCGAAGTCGTCATCGGCGTCGATATCTTCTGCCGCCACGCCGCCAGCGGTAACGATACGTGCACGAATAACGGGATAGTAGCTGACCGGTGCGCCAATGATATTATTAATCTCTTCGTGTTGCTCGCTTTGCACATCAAGCAAGAATATATTGGGCGCATCTTCAGGGTAAGCGTTGACGAACTGGGCATTGATACTGTGATTTAAAGTAGTAATCAGGGTCAATACCGCCACTGAGAGCGATAGCGTGACGAAGAATAGCGCGGATTGATTACCTTTACGCGCCAGATTATGAATAGCAATGCGCTGCATCCAGCTGACGTTTTTATTTTTTGCCAAGCGTGATAATAACCACAGCCAACCGCGTGCCAGCGCCCAAAATATAGCGACAAAGCCAATCAAACCGATAAGCAATTGCGCGGAGAGTACCCAAGAGCCGACTTCATAAGTGAAGAATAAATACAGACCGATAAACATCAGCCCGTACCAGAGTAGGGGTAAGCGTTTGTACCCTTTATACCAAGGGGGCAGTTTACCTGATTGCTGGCTAGCGCCTTGGTTGAGCAGGGTGGCAGGGGTAGTGGTGCCAAGCGGATTGAGACCACGTTGGGTAATGACCAAGGTCAATATAATAGCGATAATCAGCGTTTTAATGATACTAAGCGGACTAATCGCTAAGCCAAGGTCTTCAGGCAAAATAGCGGTGAGATAAGGCTGGCCTATTTTTAATAATCCGAGGCTAAGCACGACAGCGGCAACACTGGCAATGATGGAGGTGTCCAATAACAGCCGATAGTAGCTGGCTTTGATTTGACGGGCCGGTTCGCCCATCGCCATACGGATGGCGTTGTTGGCTTGCTGTTTGGTGACAAAGGCGGTAATAACCCCATACATAGCGACTGCCGATAATAGCAATACCGCGATGACCAGTAATTTTAAAAACATGAGCACATTATCAGAGATGCGCGAGACTTGCGTGTCCTCGCTATCGATATCGGAGAGCCTGATGTTAGGATAGCTGGTTAAGGTTTGCTCTAATTGCTCATTTAACGCGGCTATGGTTTCCTCGTCGCCTGCTATCTCAATACGATAACGTACACGGCTACGCTGACCGAGTAGATTGGTCGCCGCCAGCGCGTCCTCTTGCATCAATACATGCCCGCCAAAATCAAAAGCGCTCAAGGGGCGGTCTGGCTCTTTGGTCAGCACATCGCTGATAGTAAATTGCCCATCGCCAATGGTAACCGTATCGCCAACATCGGCATTTAACCCTTGTAACACCTCTGGCGCGATGACGATAGTGTCTGGCCTTAGCTGTTGCCATAAGGGTTTACCGGAGGCGGTTTGTGCCTCGCCATATAAAGGATAGGCAGGAGTGACGCCTTTGATGCGCACTAGCAAAGTTTGCTCTTCGGTCACCGCCATAGAGCTAAACTGATGGTCATAAACGACTTGATTATCAGGCAAGCTGCGTACTTGCTCTAATACTTGCGCCGGCCATTCTTGATTGCTCTCAAGTACCAAATCACCACCGACTAGCGCGCGCTGATTATCCGTGATATAGGTATTGACCGCTTGCTGAATCGAATCCAAAGTCAGGTAAGTGGCAAGCGATAGGGTTAGAGTGATTAAGAATAAAACGGGATACACCCAGCGCCGCCACCAGCTACGAGTGAGGGCTTTAGTGCCTAGTGTGGAAGCGAAAAGCTGGCTTATTATGCTATTAGCGCCGTTTGTGTCATCGCTGACACGATGACGAGTTTGATTGTTTTTTGCGACCTTATCCATTGGCGTAAGTTCCGTCTATCACCCCATCATGCATAGTAATCACTCTATCCGCCATCTCAGCAAGCGCTGGGTCATGCGTCACCACCACCAGCGCTGAACCGGTTTGTTGCCGCAAATCTAGCAATAATTGCATAACTTGGTCGGCATTTTGCTCGTCCAAATTACCGGTAGGCTCATCAGCAAAGACGATTTTGGGACGCGACACCAAAGCGCGGGCGACCGCGGTACGCTGCTGTTCACCGCCAGATAATTGATTGGGTAAACTATCACGCCGATGCCCAAGTCCGACCGCATCGATGAGTTCATCGACCCGCGCATTATCGGGACGCCGCGCAATATCGAGCGGAAAAGCAATATTTTCTGCCACGGTCAATGTCGGCAATAAATGAAAAGACTGAAACACAAAGCCCATATCACGCTGACGAATAGCGGCAAGCTTATCTTCATTAAGCCTACTTAAGGTTTGCTCGCCTAATTTAACCGAGCCGCTATCCGGATAATCTAATGCTGCTAGCAAACCAAGCAAGGTAGATTTACCCGAGCCAGACTTACCCATAATCACTACAAACTCGCCGGCATCGACATGGATACTGACGTCTTTGATAATCGCTAGCGATTGCTCGCCTACTGAGACCGTTTTGGTTAAGCCAGTGGCGCGTAGTAGCACCTCTTGGTCAGAGGCAGGATTCACATTATTAGCTTTTGTTAGGCTCATTGCGCAGTCTCAGTGGTAGACGTTTCTACAGGAGTAAGCGAGTTTGCTTGCATAGATTGCAGCATTCTATCGACTTCAGGCTTAAGCACAGGCAAGATATTATTATCAACAATGATGGTATAACCCTCTTTAGTTGGATGAATAGCATCCGCTTGATTTAACTCGCTAACACCGCCCACGCCCTCTAAGAAAAACGGAATCATCGGCACATTCATATCTTCAGCGATACGCGGATAAATATCTGAAAACGACTGTACGTATGCGTTGCCCAAGTTATCATAAATTTGCATACCGCCTAAGATCACTTCGCTACCATTATCTTGTAGATGTTTAACTGCCGTGCGAATGTTATCTTCAATCGTTGCTACATCGAGTCCGCGTATCGCATCATTAGCACCAATAGTGAGTATGGTGATGTCAGGCTCGGTTTGGGTCACCCAGTCCAAGCGATTCACCAATCCGGTGCTGGTTTCGCCGCTTAAGCCTGAGTTGACCACATCGACGTTAACGTAGCCCATTTCTTTTAATTTGGCTTCTAACTGCGCGGGGTAATTACCATCACGCTCGACGCCTAAGCCTTCGGTTAGTGAATCACCTAGCGCTAGGATAGTGATGGGTTGTGATATCACTTGTTGCTCAGCAGTACTGATACTGCTCGTACCTTCAGCTTGTACAGGTGCATTCGTTGTTGTTTTAGTCGCTTGGGGTTCGTTAGTTTCTGGTTTGTCTTGGCAGCCACTTATCAGCAGGCCTGCGCTGACCATAGTGATAATCAAGCTATAAGTAGATATGTTAACTAAGCTGAGCGTTTTGCTTTTCATAACAGTATTATCCTTGAATCAATCAAACCAGTTTAGCAGTACCAACGAGTAATCAATATAAGGGTAAAGTTACGGCAAGCAAGCTAATTCTATCTTAAGCCTTCTTGCCATCGACCATAACCGGACGACTGACCAACCATGCAAGCCCGACGTTGATAACCATTAATATCAGTATCAATAATAATGGCAAATCCCAACTGTCTGTTGCTTCATGGAGCCAACCGGTACCTAAAGGCCCAAAAAACGCCAGTAGATAACCGACAAACTGCGCCATACCCGACAGCTCGCTCGATTGGTTAGTAGTATAAGTGCGCATGGAAAAAAGCATCATACTCAAAGTGAAAATAGCAGAACAGCCGGCACCCATGAGACCTGACCACAGCCATGCCAAATCTGGCGTCAAATAACTGACTCCTAAGACGCCGATGACATTGAGAACCGATGCAGATATCGCTAGCGCTTGAATCGGACGTCCACGATTGACTAGCCACGTTAAGCTTAAAATAGCGAAAGGTGCCATAAATTGAAACACCGAGCCCATCTGCCCAGCCGCGACCGGACTCAATCCTTTACTGACCCAAATAGAAGGCAAAAAACTGGCCACGGTATAAAATAGTAGCGATTGCAGCCCCATAAATACCGCAATTTGCCAAGCGAACGGCGCGCGCCACATGGAGACCTCTGAAGATCCCGGAGAGGGTAAAATAGCAGCTTGATGGTTAGAAGAGCCCAAACGTAGACGCAAAAACACCCAAGCCACTAAGGCAAACAAGCCCAATAATGACCAACCACCAAGCGACCATTGCCAACCGATACTCTCAGATAAAGGTAAAACCACACCTGCGACAATACCAGCAGAGACGGTCATTGTCAGACTGAATAACCCCGTAATCAGCGGAATATGCTTAGGTGTGCGCTGTTTGATGACTGGAGCTGCTAAGGTATTGGCAAAACCGATCGCTAGAGTCAGCAGTAAAGTCCCGCTCAAAAAGCCAAGCCAAGTGGGCACCACAGAACGAAGCACCATCCCAAAAGTGAGCAGTGCCACCATAGCAATCAGCGTATTTTCAAGGCCAAAACGTTTGCCGATAGCAGGTGCAATCAAAGCCCCAATCGCAAAAGTCAGCATCGGCACCGCGCCAAGCCAACCGATCTCGGTCTCAGAGATACCCAGCGCTTCTTGCACCACCGGCGCGATAGAACCAAGCGCCACAATAGGCGCGCGCATATTGGTCGCCAGTAGTATCATAGCAATCAGTACCAACCAAAAAGTAAACTTGGCTGAGGGTAGGTGATTGGGTTTTAGAGTATCTGAGCGAGAATTAGTGTTAGCAGGAGTAGACATAGCGGCACGACTATAAAATTGGAAAAAAGGAAAGGTTATGGCTTAAAGGCTGACAAAAGAGCACTTTTAGAATAACCCAAAAAAAATTCCACCAAGACGGTGGTTAAGATAAAGCGTCAAAAACCAATACAGTAAACAGTAAAGTTCGATATAAAACTTAGACTAATCGGAATAGGCAAACCGTACACAATAAAAAAGTGTTAAGCATCTTAAAAATACTTAACACTAGTATAAGAGTGGAGAGGACGAAGTACTACCAGCGTATGGTAACCAAAGCCTAGCTAAGACAAGACTGCAATCTCACAAATAGCTTAAAACCAGACATAACTAAAACTAAAAGAGCTTAAACCGATTTACCCAATTGAGCGGCTTTTAAAGCAGTGTCTTGCTGCTTTGCTACGACTGAATCACACTTATTGGGATCATCACCACAAAACGAGCATCTCTCATCACCCATCAAGTTCGCAACACCGCCACACGAGCCTTTGAGTGGCTGCTTTTTGAACATATAACCAATACCCATGAGTAAAAAGAACAGTACAAAGACGGTAAAAGTAATGGCAAGCATTGGCAGGAGTTGGCTAAGCATAGCGTGACCTCACATTTATATTTTATTAGTTAATATTATAGCAGGTTTTGGTCTTGCTCGCTGGCACAAGTGTTTTATTATCAATACTTTACTACCATAGCAGATAAGGCCGATTAAGAGGGTTTATCCGCTCTTAACGCTTGCATAGCAGAGGTTTCTACGATCTGCCAGTCCTCTAAACGATCGGCGTCAATATCAGTATTATCGACTAATATCACGAACAGCGCTGCTATATTATGCTGTTCGGCACTCGCCAGTGCTTGCTCATACGGCATAGCGGTGAGCGCGGTTGCCCAAGCATCGGCAAGTCCCACCGAGTCAGCTGCCACCGTCACAGAAGGGGCGCCGCCTATGATAGGCTCACCAGTAGTCGGATCGATAGTATGGCTATAGCGTTTATCGTCAAAAATTATCGAATTTCGATAGTTACCAGAAGTTGCCAGATACATCTTATTGCCCAAAGATTTGGGTTGGCGAATAGCGGCAATAGTTTGACGCTCGGTGACCGTACTGCCTTCAATGGGCGCGTCAATAGCGATTTGCCAAGGCTGGGTTTGTGAGTTCACTCCAGAGGAAGCCACCTCTCCGCCAATCTCGACCATATAATTGCGAATCTGATAGTCTTGTCTTAGCACCTCAGCGATGGCATCGACGCCGTAGCCTTTTGCCACAGCTGAGAAGTCTAAACCTACGCCATCTTTAGTTTTATAAAGACTATCGCCCTCTTGTACTATACTGTCAAAGTCGACTAAGGCTTTGGCCTCAGCAATTTCAACCTGACTTGGCGGGCTTTGTAAGCGCTCGACCGTCATAGTACTACCAAAGCCCCAAGTCTCGATCAATGGCATCACCGTCGGATCAAAAGCGCCATCTGACTGCTCATAAACTTGTCTTGAAACGTCTAACACATGGCTAAAGTCCGCATCGATAGTGATAGGCGTATTAGCGGCTAAGCGGTTGAATTTAGAAATAGTCGAGTCGTCTATATAGGTCGACATGCTGTCATTAATGTGCTGCAGCCTTTCGTCGATGGAAGCCTGAATAGCTGTTTCATCAGTACCGTCTGGGAGCTGATAGCTGATATGGTAGCTAGTGCCCATAGTCTCACCGCTCAAGGTATTAAAGTCTGCGGTAGGTTGCTGGCAAGCACTCAGGCTTAATAGGGTAGCCGTACTGATAGTAAGACGCATAGTAGCAAGACAGATTTTATTCATGGTTTTAGAAGTGTTTTGTGGCAATAAATTTATCATAGGGATGGTTTTAATAAGTATAAAAATTAGGGGTATAAATAGGTTTTGCCTATTGTACACCTCTAACTTTTTTTAATCACAGCAATAAGCCGAAATCTGGCTAATCTTATAAAAGCGTTCTAGATAAAGCTATCTGACTTGTGACTTACGGATCAGCTTATAGAGCTTAGGCGGCGATAAGCGATTGACTCTAGTGGCCATTCTCTCTTGGCGGCCGCCAACGATGATATATTCTTCATCTTTGCTGAGTGCCTTGACCACTTGCTTAGCAAATTCGGACGCAGTGAGTCCTTTACTCGTCGCATCATCCATCGTACCTTGGGCGCTACCATCTCCTGTCAAAGCATTAATCGAGACATTGGTTTGGATAAAGCCTGGGAATATCGTAGCCACCTCAATACCTTGATCGTAGAGCTCAGCGCGCAGGCTATTGGCCCATAGATGAATAGCGGCTTTGGCGGCACTATAAGCGCCGCGATACTGCGTACCTATAAGTCCTGCGATACTAGATATCATCACAATCTTACCGCCGCCTTGCGCGAGCATGGCTGGCAGTACCAGACGCGTCAGACGCGTTTGCGCAAAGTAATCGAGCTCCATAATTTGGCGCTCAACGTCCTCAGAGGTTTCCATGATCAATGAGCGCTGAGAGACGCCCGCATTATTAATGAGCCAGTCAATTTTGCCGGCTTTATTTATAGCGGTCTCATAAGCGGCTTTGGTCTGCTCGCTATCGCTGATATCAAAAGAGACGATATGATGGTTTTTGGACTTTTTGCACTGTTTTTTGACTTGTTCTAGTTTGTCCTCATTACGGCCGCTTAATATAATAGTCGCGCCTTTTTTGGCAAAGGCAATCGACAACGCTTCACCTAAGCCGCTTGACGCCCCAGTTATCCAAATCGTTAGGTCTTTAAATTTCGTTTTCATAAGCCTCCTTACTCAGTAAAAATCTATCAATGTAAAAAACATCAATAGTGGTTACCAATACTATAAAAAAGTAACCCTTAGATTGCTACTCGAATTTGTAAAATGAAAAAGAGAGTGTCTTCAAGTTTTAGCCAAAAAAAAGAGCCTCGATTGAGACTCTTTTTTATTCATATTTCTAAGCTTACTTTGTTTACTTAACCACCAAAGTCATCAAGCATGATATTTTCATCTTCTACGCCGAGGCTATGCAGCATATCGATGACAGCAGCGTTCATCATCGGTGGCCCGCACATATAGTATTCGCAGTCTTCAGGGTTTGGATGGTCTTTGAGGTATTCTTCTAGCAATACATTGTGAATGAAGCCAGTATAGCCATCCCAGTTATCTTCTGGTAATGGATCAGACAGCGCCACATGCCACTCAAAGTTAGCGAACTCTTCTTCGAGCTGATCATAATCCTCAACATAGAACATCTCACGGATCGAGCGCGCGCCGTACCAAAAGCTAATCTTGCGATCAGAATTGAGACGCTTGAGCTGATCAAAGATGTGCGAGCGCATCGGCGCCATACCCGCACCACCACCGACGAAGATCATCTCAGCTTCAGTATCTTTGGCAAAGAATTCACCATAAGGGCCTGATACGGTGACCTTATCGCCAGGTTTTAGGCTGAATGTCCAAGAGGACATCTGACCGGGTGGAATACCGGCAGGACCACGCGGCGGCGGACTGGCGATACGGATGTTAAATTTGATGATGCCTTTTTCTTCAGGGTAATTGGCCATCGAATAAGCACGAATTACTGGCTCATCAACTTTTGAGACATAATCAAAGATGCCGAACTTTTCCCAATCTTCTCTATACTCTTCAGCGATATCGAAGTCTTTATAGTGTACTTCGTGCGGCGGCGCTTCTAACTGCACATAACCACCGGCGCGGAAGTTCACCGCTTCGCCTTCTGGAATCTTTAGCACCAGCTCTTTAATAAAGGTAGCAACGTTGTCATTAGAGATAACTTCACATTCCCACTTTTGCACATCAAAGAATTCGGGATCAATCTCGATTTCCATATCTTGCTTGACGGCGACCTGACAGGCTAAGCGCATATGGTTGCGAATCTCACCTTGAGTGAAGTACCCCTCTTCGGTCGGCAGAATAGAGCCGCCGCCTTCAATCACACGGCAGCGACACTGAGCGCAAGTACCACCACCGCCGCAAGCTGATGATAAAAATATACCTTCGCTGGCAAGCGTTTGTAGCAGTTTGCCACCGGCAGGGGTGACAACATCATTATCAGGATTTTCATTAATGCGAATGGTAACGTCCCCTGAGCTGACCAGTCGTGAACGCGCCGCTAAAATAATAGCGACAAGGCTCATGATGATCACAGTGAACATAGCAACGCCACCAATCGCCGTAGCATAATCCATGGTAGGTATCCTTAATTTATGGGGTAGGGGTCAAGAGCTGACTGTAGTAACTCTCGAACCCCTTCCAAATAAATGAGTTAAATGGTTCAATAAGCTAATAGTTCATTAAGCTAATTATTCATTAAGCTAATAATACTCAGTGCCTAAATTGACATACCGCCGAACGACATAAAGCCAAGTGACATCAAACCTACGGTAATAAAGGTGATGCCCAAGCCTTGTAGCGGTCCTGGAATGTCTGAATATTTGAGCTTTTCACGGATACCCGCCAAAGCAACAATAGCGACTGCCCAACCAAAACCAGCACCAACGCCGTACACGACAGATTCGCTAAAATTATAATCACGCTCAACCATGAATAGTACGCCGCCGAGGATAGCGCAGTTAACGGTAATCAGCGGTAAGAATACCCCTAGAGCGTTATAAAGCGCAGGCACGAACTTATCCAAGAACATCTCTAGAATCTGAACCGTTGCTGCGATTAAGCCGATATAACTGAGCAGACCTAAGAAGCTTAAATTGATATCAGGAAAGCCCGCCCAAGCCAAAGCGCCACTTTTTAGGATGAACTGAAAGAGCAAATTATTAAGCGGTACGGTAATCGCCATAACGACGATAACGGCAACCCCAAGGCCGATAGCGGTTGAGACCTTCTTTGATACTGCTAAGAAAGTACACATGCCTAAGAAGTAGGCTAGCGCCATATTCTCAATAAAGACTGAGGTTATAAATAAGCTAACATAATGTCCCATTAGTGACCGCCTCCATGTGCCATGCCTTTAGACTGCGGCTTCATTACAAAGTCAGCTTCTTCGATTTGTTCTGGCTTCCAAAGACGCACAATGGCGATAAATAAGCCGATAATAAAGAAGGCTGATGGGGGTAGTAATAATAGACCGTTAGGTAAGTACCAACCGCCGTCAGTCACTGGCTGTAATATAGTGATACCGAACCAAGTACCTGAGCCTAATAGCTCACGGATTGTAGCGACGAACAGGAGTACTGCTGAGTAGCCAAGACCATTACCGATACCATCCAAAAAGCTAGGAATCGGCGGGTTGCTCATGGCAAACGCTTCGGCGCGGCCCATGACGATACAGTTGGTGATAATCAAACCAACGAATACCGATAAGCCTTTACTGACGTCATAAGCGACTGCTTTTAGTACCTGATCGACTAAAATAACCAAGGAGGCGATAATAGTCATCTGCACGATGATACGAATACTAGACGGAATTTTTTTGCGAATAATCGAGATGAAAAAGCTCGAAAATGCAGTCACTAAAGTCAGCGCTACACACATGACCATCGCATTGGACATGCTAGTCGTCACAGCTAGTGCCGAACAGATACCTAATATTTGCAAACCGATAGGGTTATTGTCAAAAATAGGCGTAGTTAAGATGCTTTTGGTATCAGCCATGTTATGCCTCCTTGCCGTTTGCTAGTGGTAGAGCTGCTGCCAGTTCAATGGTCTGTTTGGCTTGCTCAAGGTCTGCTTGGCTAGCTTGTGCTTCAGCATTATCGATTGTAGCACCGCTCTCTTTACGCAGTGCGTCTAGATAAGGCTTATAGCCTTGCTCGCCAAGCCAAAACTGAATCATGTTACTAACGCCGCGACCCGTTAATGTCGCACCACTAATACCGTCTACCCAGTTTTCTTTTGGGTTACCTGCTTTGGTGACACCAGTCGCGACTTCGCCGTTTTCATCATAAGAGTGAATACCACTCCATTTCGCGCGCCACTCAGGCTCTTCGATACGAGCGCCGAGTCCCGGAGTTTCTTTATGCTCATAAAAGCTGATACCTTTGATGGTATTCATATCGCTCTCAAGCGTTAAGAAGCCATAAATTGTGCCCCATAGACCGTAGCCTTGGATCGGCAGTACCACCATTTCAGGATTACCGGCGTCGTCATTTTTGACGTAGACTTTGGCGTACTTAGGTACCCGGCCGATACCGGCAGGATCATTAGCGCCTAAATCATTACTTAATGCTTGATTTTTGGTCGCTTGGCTAGCGTCATAGTCGTTACGGTCAGGGATACCGACATCGACGAGCTGATCGTCATCTAGATAGTTACCAGCTTGCAGATCAACGATTGCGACATCGAAGTCTTTAAAGCGATTAGCGACATCATCAGCGGTATCTTGCTCAGCGTCATACATGCCCGCCGCGACTAAGATGTTTTTATTACGATCTAGGCGCGCATTTTCGATTTGAGCAGGTTTGAGCCCGACCGCTACTGCTGACACTAAGACTGAGCAGACTAAGCATAGCGTTAACGCGACGCTAACGGTTTTTGCATTATTACTTTTGGGCTTGGACATAACGAACCCTCCGTGCTGTTTGGCGCTTGATGTTGGCTTGCGTGACAAAGTAGTCAAACAGAGGCGCAAATAAGTTAGCAAATAAGATGGCAAGCATGATGCCTTCTGGGAAGGCTGGGTTGATGACACGAATCAAGATGGTCATAAAGCCAATCAAAATACCATAAGCCCAGCGGCCTTTGTTGGTATGTGCTGCTGAGACCGGATCGGTTGCCATAAACACCGCACCGAAAGCGAAGCCACCAATGACCAGATGCCAATAAAAAGGCATGTTCATCATTAGGTTGTCTTCAGAGCCAATCAGATTAAAGACTAAGGAGGTGGCGATAAGACCAACCACACAGCCCGCCATAATACGCCATGAGGCGATACGCGCCCACAGTAGCACCACGGCACCTAGCAAAATAGCTAAGGTTGAGACTTCACCGACACTACCTTGGATATTACCAAAGAACGCATCGCTCCAAGTAATGGCGCGGCCATAGACATCAACGAACTGATCGGGCGTGACACCAAGAGCAGCTAAGCCTAGCGGCGTTGCGCCAGAGAAACCGTCAACTGCTGTCCATACCGAATCGCCTGACATATAAGCGGGATAAGCAAAGTATAAGAAAGCACGGCCTGATAACGCTGGGTTTAAGAAGTTCTTACCAGTACCACCGAAGACTTCTTTCGCCACGACGACACCGAAGATAATACCTAAGGCCACTTGCCATAAAGGAATATCGGGCGGCATGATGAGCGCGTACAGTACTGAGGTGACAAAGAAGCCTTCGTTGACCTCGTGTCCACGGATTACCGCAAATAGTATTTCGCAAGCAATACCAACCGCGAAGGTGACGATATAAATGGGCAAGAACTGCATAGCCCCGTACACGAAGCTGGCCCAAATACTATTGGGATCATAGCCTGCCATATTGGTAATAATAGTACGCCAGCCATCAGGCTCAAGTCCGAGCTGTGCGATAGCAGTGAGCGCTTGGTGGCCAACGTTATACATTCCAAAGAACATCGCTGGGAAGGTACATAGCCAAACAGTAATCATAATACGCTTTAGATCGATACCATCACGCACGTGCGAGGAGGTAAAGGTCGTTGTGCCAGGCTGACGCAAAAACGTATCGAACATCTCAAAGATGGCGTAATATTTCTCGTGTTTACCACCCTTAGTGAAGGACGGCTCCATACGATCGAACATATTGTGTAAAAATTTCATCGTGGTTAGCCCTCCAGCTCAATGCGAGTCAAATTATCACGCAAGATATCGCTGTATTCATATTTACCAGGAGAGACGAAGGTGCATAGTGCCACATCCTCTTCGTCCAGTTCGAGTACACCCAAATCAACTGCAGTGATAATGTCTTCGATAATCAAAGCGCGCAGTAATTGCGTAGGCAGATAGTCTTGGGGCATGACCTCTTCATAGATACCGATCGGCACCATCGCTCGCGGTGAGCCATTCGTAGAAGTGGTAAAGTTAAACTTCTTCTTAAAGAACTGCGAGATATAAATCGGCAGCTTTGAGAAGCGGTTTGCACCTGGGCTAAAGAAGTGAAAAGCAGGACGCTCATAGCCTTCAGGCAAAGAGCTGACTTGATCGTGGAAGCGGCCAAGATAAGCAACATTCGCAAATAACTTGCGGCCAGAGAGCACTGAACCTGAGATAATACGGTTATCCCCTGCAGTCAGTTGCCCTTTAGTCAACGCCATCAGATCTGCGCCGCGTTCGGTTGCGACAAGATGTGGATTGGTTACTGCTGGACCTGCCAAACTCACTATACGGCGCGTATATAAGCGACCTGTGGTAAATAACTTACCAAGCGCTATGACGTCTTGATAACCGATGGTCCAGACGCTAACACCGCGCATGATAGGATGCAAAAAGTGAATATGCGTGCCAGCCAAACCTGCCGGATGCTTACCTGCAAAGCTATGATACTCAGTGACGTTATCATTAGCGGTTTTAGCAACTTTGGGTAAGTTTGCCTCGGCATGATGACAAACAAAGGTCTTAGGACTCAAAGTCGACAGTACCGCTAAGCCATCGTTGAAGGCTTGCAGCTCCTCGTTGATCAACAGCATAGGATCAAAAGCTAAAGGATTGGTGTCCATTGCAGTGACAAAAATGGCATGCGGACGCGCGCCAAGCTCAGGCGCACGGCTATAAGGGCGAGTACGAAAAGCAGTCCATTCACCAGAAGCAAATAGCTGCTTTTCAACGATTTCGGAGTCAAGATCGGCCAGTTGTTGAGAGTCGTAACGGTCAAACTCTACTTCCTCACCATTAGGGTCAACGGCAATCACCAGACTTTCAAACACCCGGCGTTCACCGCGGTTAACGGCGATAACTTTACCAGCAGCAGGAGCAGTATAAATGACGCCAACGCGTTTTTTGTCTTCAAAAACGGGCTGACCTTTAGCGACAATGTCACCTTCTTTGACGTTCATAGTAGGCTTCATGCCCACATAATCGTAGCCAATCAGTGCCACATGTGCAGGTCTGTGCTCAGTTATCTCGCGAGAGGGTTCGCCGGTGATGGGCAAATCCAAACCTTTTTTGATGGTAATCATAAGCGAAAACTTAGTCCATAGTCTAAAACGATACCAGACGTCCTGTATGGTATAACGGTAGTATAAACAAGCGTCACTCACCAAAGCGTCCCTTTACCAACGTTATGGCAAAAACGGATAAATGCTTTGTGAGTTATGCTCGGTTATCCCTACTATCAAGAGTATCAACGCTGACCTTAGACTCCTTAACAACACGTCAATATCTTATTCGACTTACCAAAATGGCGACTGGCTACCAAGATGCATGCTAAGAGTATTCGGTTCAATCAGCCTGTATAAAACAGGGATTGAAAAAATAGTCTTCTCATACCTTTTATTAAAATCTTAAAACGAGTAAAGCCCGTATTATGTTATTCAATAACTGCCTAATATAACTTACCAATCAAATAATCGACTTAGTAAACGCCTTGTTGACTAAGTTTGCAAAATTATAGGTAGGGGATATACATAGGACGATTTTGAATAGAAACAAATACAAATATACCTAGGATTATACGCTAAATTGACCTAAAATTGCCAGTTAGTAATTGAATTTACTTAATATTGTGAGTGCTTTGAGACTAGGAAACTTCTAGTTATCAGTTACTTACTTTATAGTCAGTTTTACTACCCTAAGAGTAGTTGAGCCCTTCTTTAAGCCTTTATACTTTTGGTTAGATAAAAGCGACCTTTGTAAGCTAGACTTTGTAGCCTTGTTTAATTTTTATATTAGGAGTGTTTTATGTGTGCTGCGCCAGTAATTATTCCCGCTATTGATCTCAAAGATGGCAAATGTGTACGCCTAAAACAGGGCCGTATGGAAGACGATACGGTTTTTTCTGACGATCCTGTTGCTATGGCCACACGCTGGGTAGAAGAAGGCGCTCGCCGCTTACACTTAGTCGATTTAAATGGTGCTTTCGATGGCGTTCCTGTGCACAAGCGCGTGGTTGAAGATATCGCTAAAGCCTATCCACAGCTGCCGATACAGTTAGGCGGCGGTGTACGTACCCTAAATACGATTGAGCAATATATCAGCGCCGGTCTGACTTATATTATTATCGGTACTAAGGCAGTCGAAGATCCAAGCTTTGTCACTGAGGCTTGCCGCGAGTTTCCTGGTCATATCATCGTTGGCATCGATGCCAAAGACGGCATGGTTGCTACTCATGGCTGGGCGAATGTCACTGATACCAAGGCCACTGAGCTTGCCAAGCGCTTCGCTGACGTCGGTGTCTCCTCGATTGTCTATACCGATATTGCCCGTGATGGCATGATGCAAGGCGTCAATGTCGAGCAGACGGTCAATCTAGCTCGTGAAGGTGGTATTCCTGTTATTGCTTCTGGCGGCGTCACCGATATGAAAGATATCGAGCTACTCAAGCCCTATGGCGATTGCTTAGAAGGTATCATTACCGGACGCGCGATTTATGAAGGCTCGCTAGATTTTGGCGAAGCTCAGCGTTATTTGGACCAGTAAGGATGCATTAGAGCTTAAAGCTAATAAAACTTAAAATTTCTTAAGGATAGTTATGATCATAGATGATAAGCATTTATTAGCAGATAAGCTCAAAGGTGGCTTACAACTATTACTATTAGTATGCGTTATGGCATTTGGTGTCTCAGCCTATGCAGCTGAAGCTGAGCTTGCTGAGGTGGCGACAGCCTTAGGGGGTAGTAGCGAGGCCGAAGCGAGTGAATCTAGCGATGGTAGCACTACGGATACCCAGAGTAAGCCGCCTGTTATCATGGGCGAGAGTGCCAATAACGCTGAGATTGAGACTAAGCCTACTCCCAAAAAAGACAACGACATTCGTCAACGCATTCAAGGTATTTTTTCTGAGATTGATGGTCTGCAAGCGGTCAGTATCAGCGTTACTCAAGGAGTGGTAACGCTCACAGGTGAAACGGCCAACGAAAAAAAAGCCCAACAAGCGATTAATCTGACCAATCGTATTACTGATGTCGTCACTGTTGAAGATAAGATAGAGCGTACGCTTGATGTGCAGGATAATGTCAGTACGGTCTATCAAGGTCTTAAAAATCAGCTCAGAAATCTAGTCAAAGCCTTACCGCTACTTTTAGTGGGTATTGTTATTTTTGCCATCGTCGCTTGGTTCGGCAGTTGGCTATCTAACCGCACAAATATGTGGCAGCGAGTCACCCCTAATCCCTTCGTAGCAGAGTTACTATCGCAGACCATAAAAGTGATATTTATTATTTTTGGTCTGATATTGGCACTGAGTTTAATCGGCGCTGAGACTATCCTAGGCACGCTACTTGGTGGGGCAGGGGTCATTGGTATTGCGGTAGGTTTTGCGGTCAAAGATACCATCGAGAATTATATTGCCTCCTTGATGCTTAGTGTTCGCCAACCTTTTCGCGCGCGCGATCAGGTGGTGATTAATGACTTAGAAGGTATCGTCGTGCGCTTGACCTCACGGGCGACGATTTTGATGACTCTGGATGGCAATCAGCTACGTATCCCAAACGCGGAAGTGTTTAAGGGAGTGATTCTCAATTACACCAAAAACCCCGAGCGGCGTTTTACCTTTGAGCTGGGCGTGGATGCCAATGATGATCCACTAGCAGCAATAAAGGTCGGTTTAGATGCTATCAGTAAGCTGACGTTTGTACTAGATGAACCAAAAGCTATTGCGGTTATCAATAATGTTGGCGATTCTAATATCATTCTTGAATTTCAGGTTTGGGTCAATCAATCCGAGACAGATTTCGCCAAAGCTCGCAGTATTGCCATTCGCGAAACGAAGCATGCGCTTGAAAACGAAGGCTTTAGTTTACCTGAGCCTATCTATCGTCTACGCTTCAATGACAAGCTAGAGCAGGCGCTTGAATATATACCAAAAACCAAAAGCACAAAAGAGCAAGAGGGCGCTACTGATCTGACGATAACTCCAACTACTGCTGAAGAGCCTACAAAACAGATCGATGCCGACAGCAAGGAAGCAAGATCCCTCGACGACGAAGAGAAAAAACGTGCAAAAGCGCGGGCTAAATATATCCTACAAGGCCGTAATGCGGATGAGGTGCTCGACGCAAGACCCGATGCCAAACTAATGGAAAAGGTCGAGCAAGAAATCGCTGAAAATGCTGATGAAACTGATCTATTAAATAGTAACAGTCCGCAAGAGTAGGGCGTAAGTACAGTTTTATGACAGAGTTTCTTATATTTTTTATTATGACCTAAAATACACGAGACATTAGTTATGCAAGCCAAACATTTGATTATCTTTGCATTAGTAGGCATCGCCGCATTAATCGGTTTTAATATTGTTAATAGCAGCAATCATCAGCCAGGCTTAGCGGAGACCGACGTTGCCAACACAACAAATGAGCCTGTAATAGCCGCAAGCTATGGCGAGAATACTGTGAACACGAGTACTGCCGAGACTGATAAGCCAGTAGATATTGCTAACCAACCTTTAGGTCAACAGCCAAAAGCCATCATCGATAAAGTGACAACTGATATCGAACAAGCGCAGCAGATAGACAAAGAACGGCTTGAGTCAAACTTAGAACGCGCACAATAATACCATTAGCGTTAATAAAAGTAGCGCGCCCTAGACTTATTTTGCGACATGGTACGACATAAAAAAAGGCTAACTCCGAGTTAGCCTTTTTACTTGTATCTAAGTTTATCAATTCTAAAAGCAGATTAGCTTTTTTTGCTATTACCTTTGCTCTTACTGTTGCTACGGCCATTAGTCTTTTTAGCAGAGCTCTTTTTAGTAGCGTCTTTCTTAGTTTGGTTCATCTGACTCGATTTTAATTTTTCTATCAGGTCAAAATCAATCTGTAATAAGTCCATGTTGACACCAGCGACTTTTATTTTCACAGAGTCGCCCAGACCAAATACCGTACCTTTGTCCTTACCGATAAGCTGTTGTTGCTGCTCGTCGTAGACAAAGAAGTCATCGCCAACATTAGAGATATGCACTAAACCATCAATATACAAATCAGACAAAGTCACAAACAGACCAAAGTTTGTGACACTAGTCACCACACCATCGAAATCTTCACCGACATGATCTTTCATATAATGACACTTGAGCCATGACTCGACATAACGCGAAGCCTTTTCAGCACGGCGTTCGGTATCTGAGGTTTGCGTGCCTGCTCCATCTAAAGAAAAGTCCATGACCGGCTGCTGAGTCTTAGTTACTTTGGCTTTGATTGCGCGATGTAGCATTAGATCAGGATAGCGACGAATCGGCGAAGTAAAGTGGCTGTATTCATCATACGCCAGTCCAAAGTGACCAATGTTATCAGGCGCGTAATTGGCCTGCATCATTGAGCGCAGTAACATGCTATGAATGCTAACCGCGTCAGGACGATCTTTGGTCGCTTCAATCAGGCGCTGATAATCAGCTTGCGTTGGGCTCTCTTCTGGAAAGGAGAGGCCAAAATTTTTGGCGTATTCGTGGATACGCATGGATTTTTCTTGATCCGGCTTATCATGATTACGGTACAGTACCGGTAGCTCATGCTTTAAGGCGAAGTTTGCCGCGCAGGTATTTGCCAGTAGCATACACTCTTCGATCAATTTGTGTGCATCGCCGCGCGTACGCGGTACGATAGCTTTAATACCGCCTTTCTCATTGAACTTAATATAAGTCTCAACGGTCTCAAACTCCATGGCATGACGCTCTTCACGCTTTTTCAGCAGTAAGTCATAGAGCTGATGCAAAGTATCGACGGATTTTTTAACCGCTTTATTACCCGTTAGTGTCTTAGGAACACTGTCATCTTTAGGGTTAGCGAAATAATCGTTGACTTGGTTATAGGTCAGACGTGCTTGCGAATTCATCACCGCTGGATAAAACTCATAACCCGTCACGTTACCGGCACGCGAGACCTTGATATCTGCGACCATGCATAAGCGGTCAACATTAGGGTTCAATGAACATAGACCGTTTGAGAGTACCTCAGGTAGCATCGGAATCACGCGATGCGGGAAGTACACGGAGGTTCCGCGCTCATAAGCCTCGAGGTCTAATGGTGAGTTTGGTGTCACATAATGGCTGACATCAGCAATAGCGACCAGCACCCGATAGTTGCCGCCAGGGCGCTTTTCAGCGAATACTGCATCATCAAAGTCGCGAGCATCTTCACCATCAATAGTCACTAAGGGCAAATCACGTAAGTCAGTCCGACCTTTAGTATCTTTTTCAGTCGGCTCTTTATAGTCGTTTGCTTGCTGAAGAGTGGCTTCGCTAAACTCATGAGGAATATCATAATTGAGTAAAGTGGTTTCAATAATAAGCTCACGATCGTTGTCATCATTGAGCACTTCAGTGATTTTGCCCGTAGCAAATTCATGCTGGTTTGGCCAATCAATGATATCGACTTTGACCGGATCGCCTTGCTTAACATCCAAAGCATCAACGTGGTCATCTGCTAAAGTAATAGGTTGATGATTGTTCGGACTACCTAATTCTACGCAGTAGCCGTCTTCATCTTTTGCAAGCGTTCCGATGAATTGATTTTGTTGACGCTCTACGACATCAACAATACGCCCTTCGGTACGACCGCGATTATCAGTAGAAGTACCTACCGCCTCGACAGTATCGCCATTAAAGACCCAGCGCATCTGCTTTTCATGCAAGAAAAGATCTGGCATGTCGTCGAGCACCACAAAACCAAATCCTTTAGCGTGTGCTGAGACCGTACCGGTGACAATATCATGCTGAGTCACGGGACGATAACGATAAGGACGACCTTCGCGATTCACTTGTCCATCACGTGCCATCGCTTTGAGACGATTACCTAGGGCATCGAACTGGTCAGGATCTTCGATACCGAAGATTTTAGCTAATGCTTTGTGCGTAATATCGCTATTATCACTAATCGTGCTGAGAATCAGCTCGCGACTGGGAATAGGGTTGTCATAGCGTTGTGCCTCACTTGAGGCGTTTGGATCATTCCAACTCATAAATTACCGTATCTATTTTTAAAATTATTAATAGGGGCTATCTTAACACGAACCAGCAGACAATATCTTACGTCAATTGTTTGTGTTAAGTGTGATAGCTATAGGGATACGCTCAATTAATAAGCGTATCAAGAGTTTTCGACAGTAAAGATTTGAGCAGTGACTGAGATTATGCATTTTTAGATATCGATACCAGATTCATCGGTTATCTTTTTACTATCCAGCTCTTTTGATACTTCTAATACTGTCGTTTGATTCGATTTGTCGAGATATTTTTGCGCTTTATCGACTTCACTGGTTAAAGTATTGACCGTTTGCTTCATATTCTCAAGCGCCTCAACCTTATAATTACTAATCATATCCATCGTATCATAGACATTATTGAAGGCGTTTTGTAATTTATCAAGCTCAATAGTGCTACTAGTTGCCTGCTCATGAATCTCACCAGATTGACGCTTGAGCATCTCTGAGGTCGATTCGATAAGACTACTAGTGGTTTTATTGAGCGCGGTGATTTGATCGAGTACCAGTTTTTGATTAGTCATCGCTTGCGCCACCACGACTGCGGTACGTAGTGCTGACACTGTCGTCGTCGTTGCACGATCGACGCCTTTGATTAGCTCCAAGTTATTCTTACGAATGGTATCGAGCGCTAGATACCCTTGTACGTTGACCGCTAACTGGGTCAAAAAATCAGTATTTTTTTGACGCACATAGAACAGCATCTCTTCTTTAATGATACGTGCCTTTTCAGGGTCAGTCGCTTCTATCGCATGAATTTTTTGTTCTAGCTGCTCATCGATTTTTTTGCCGACATAGATATACTGACGTATCGACTGCATCAGCTCCCACATATTGACTTTTTCTTGCTCAATCGTGGCGTTGTCTTTGAGCAGCTCATCTTTACCATTATAAAGGCTTGTGACGACGGCGTTAATATGCGACTGCGCGGACTCATATTGGCGAAAATAGTCTTGCACTTTATTACCGAATGGAATGATACCAAATAGCTTACGCGAGCTGGTCAATTGTTTTTTGCTCGGGTCTAAGTCCTCCACAATTCCGCGTAGTTCAGTGAGTGATTTGGCAATAGGGGAGTTATCAAATAAGCCATCATTGAGACTCTTAGCCGGCAAGTCGAGCATACGATTGGAGACTTGCGCGGACTCACGAATCTCTTTGGATCCTAGATTATGAATAGATTGTACGTTTTGCTGAAACTCAGGACTATTAGCAGAGTTAGTGAGCACATGATCAACAAAAGCATCGACTTTAGCGTCAAGCTCTGGGATTTGACTCTCGTCAAGGGTGACCATTTGGTCCGCTTCACTTTTTTGCACTTCTCTGACGGGCTCAGGCGGCGTCAAAGAGATACTTGGCGTATTGGTGTTTTCAGGTGGGGTAAGTGGTTGCATAAAATATCCTATAATGTCTAAAGCGAATATCGATTTTAATTTTATTCTAAATTTGTTTTAGTGATTATTTATCTTACACTTAAGGTCTCAGGTTTGCTTATTATTTCGGTTATAGTTTAATAAAAACTATTACTAAGATAAGCCCTTAAAGCAAAAAACCACCAATACACGTACGCATATTGATGGTCAAAAAATACAAAAACGTTATAAAATGAGGGGCGCTATCGGCTTATTTTTTTCTAGTAGGCCCTAGTAGCATACCCATCTGACGACCTTCCATTTTTGGATGCTGCTCGACATTAGAGATCTCAGCAGTGTCTTCAATGATACGCTCAAGCTGTGCACGTCCAAGCTCTTGGTGTGCCATTTCACGACCACGGAAGCGGATACTGACTTTAACTTTATCCTGATCTTCTAAGAAGCTAACGATTTTACGCAGTTTGACCTGATAATCGGCTTCATCAGTACTCGGACGCAGTTTCATCTCTTTCAATTGAGTCTGCTTTTGGTTCTTCTTTGCCTCTTTTGCCTTTTGTTTTTGATCATAGAGGTAGTGCTTATAATCCATAATCTTACATACGGGCGGCTTGGCATCTGGGACCAATTCGACTAAGTCTAAATTATCTTCACGCGCCGCATTTAGCGCAGTTTCGATATCAACAACGCCCATCTGCTCGCCATCTTCTTTCACGAGACGGACTTCTTTGACGTTAATATCTTCGTTAATATTTAAACGGTTGGACTGTTTAATAGGTATTACTCCTCATCTGTTTTTGGGGTCTGTCTGCCTTTTTTGCTGACAGCGGTCTGTACTAATGCTATAAAATCATCAACACTCATCACGCCAAGATTCTCACCTTCACGTGTTCGGACATTGACACTGCCCGATTCAACTTCTTTATCCCCTAATACTAGCATATAGGGAATACGTTCTAATGTTTTCTCTCGTATCTTAAAACCAATCTTTTCGTTACGCAAGTCACTAACAGCACGAATACCTGCGTTTTTAAGTGCTTTTACCACATTTTCGCAAGCATTGGCTTGTTTATCGGTGATGTTCATCACTGCTACTTGCTGAGGGGCGAGCCATACCGGCATCCAACCCGCGTAGTTTTCGATCAAAATACCGATAAAGCGCTCAAACGAGCCAAGAATGGCACGGTGCAGCATAATAGGGGTTTCGCGCTCGTTTTGCTCATTGACAAATTCGGCATCTAAGCGCTCAGGCATATTCGGATCGACCTGAATGGTACCGCATTGCCAAACTCGGCCAAGTGAGTCTTTTAGACTGAACTCAATTTTCGGACCATAAAAAGCACCTTCGCCCGGCAGATATTCCCAGTCGAGACCTGAACTATCAAGCGCATCGGACAGCGCTTTTTCAGCAAAGTCCCAAGATTCATCATTACCAACACGTTTCTCAGGACGAGTCGAGAGCTTCATAATAATATTATCGAAACCAAAGTCTTCATAGACGGCAAGAGTGAGCTTGATAAAATCAGCAACTTCCTGTTGAATCTGCGCCTGCGTACAGAAAATATGCGCGTCATCTTGGGTAAAGCCGCGTACGCGCATCAAGCCATGTAGTGACCCCGACGGCTCATTACGGTGACAGGAGCCAAACTCCGCCATACGTAGTGGTAAGTCACGATAAGACTTTAACCCTTGATTGAATACTTGTACGTGGCACGGGCAGTTCATCGGTTTCACCGCATAATCACGGTTCTCACTCGCAGTGGTAAACATATTGGTCGCGTAATTACCCCAGTGTCCAGAGCGCTCCCACAAGCTACGATCAACGATTTGCGGCGTTTTGATCTCTTCATAACCATTATCGTATTGTACTTTACGCATGTACTGCTCAAGTACTTGGTAAATCGTCCAGCCATTGGCATGCCAAAAGACCATGCCCGGCGCTTGCTCTTGCATATGGAACAAATCAAGTGCTTTACCTATCTTACGATGGTCACGTTTTTCTGCTTCTTCAATACGCTGAATATAAGCCTTTAAATCTTTTTTATCTGCCCACGCCGTGCCATAAATACGCTGCAGTTGTTCATTCTTAGCATCACCGCGCCAATAGGCGCCAGACATTTTGGTTAATTTAAATACCTTTAAGAAACGCGTGTTCGGCACGTGCGGACCACGGCACATATCGACGTATTCTTGATGATGATACAGACCAAAAGCTTCTTCGCCTGGCATATCATTAATTAGTTTAAGCTTATAGTCCTCACCACGCTCTTCAAATATTTTGATCACTTCATCGCGCGGGGTTATCTTCTTTATGACGTCATAGTCTTGTTTTATCAACTGCATCATGCGCTTTTCTATCGCCTCCATGTGCTCAGGCGTGAAAGGCGTCTCACTATAAATGTCATAATAAAAGCCATCTTCGATCACAGGGCCAATGACCATCTTCACATCAGGATAAAGCTGCTTGACTGCATGACCTAATAGATGCGCGGCCGAGTGACGAATAATATCGACACCATCAGCGTCTCTTGGCGTCACAATCTCGACTTTGGCGTCATGGGTGATAGGATCGGATGCGTCTACCAAATGACCATCTACTCGTCCAGCAACGGTGGCTTTGGCAAGACCGGCGCCAATACTTTGCGCCACTTCCATAACCGTGGTGTTGCCTTCAAACTCTTTTACGCTACCATCGGGTAAAGTAATCGCTACCATAATCTATTCACCTTTTTAAGTCCTTTAGCAGTGATGATTGCAACCATCAATCATATGACCGTCAGACCGCATCAATTGTACTCACATGTTGTGAGCTATCGTTGTTGTTTATTGGTTAGGCATCACTTAATACGCTTATTGATTTAGCTTCTTATATAGGTATAGCTATTATAAGGTCAATGACAAGGGGTCATTTCTCAGTAAACGTCGCAAACTAGCCTTTAAATACGGTTAAAGACTAAAGCAAGCATGCCATGCTATAAAAGCGCTTACTATAGCAAAAACTAGCTATAAACACTAGATAGTAAGGGATAGCGTGCTAAGTTATGCTTTATAGACTATATATCAATATCAGCTAACTATATAAAAACGACATAATAAAAGCGACATAACAACGACTTCATAACCATAACCTCCATCAATAAGCAGGTAGCAACAACGAAAGCTAATGATGCAAATTGCGGTGCTAATAAGGAGCATCAGAGATATAAAATAAGAAGTTCCACCCCAACCCATTGAAAGTTATACAAAAGCTTATACCTTAGCAAACTAAATCAAAATATATCTAAAACAAAGCTTGACCCCGAATCGAAAGCGCGTATAATGCCACCCAGTCGAGAGGGAAGGCGGATGAAACAAGTAGCTTACTACTTTGATCCAAACCATCCCACTAAATTAATTTAAAAATAAACTAATTTAGTTCTTGACAAGTTATTTAAAGCGTCTATAATACGCACCTCATTAAGGGACAGAACGAGAC